>NZ_CP034570.1:2471536-2780478 GCF_003970695.1 Maribacter sp. MJ134 | reverse complement strand
CTGAAAGGGAATCTGTAAAAATAAAAAAAGCCCTTTAGATTAACTTACGGTTTTCTCAAAGATTACTCTAGGTACGATGCTTTCAATAGCGCCAAATCTTCTAGGAGCTCCTCAATAGCGTCTTTCTTAGTGCCATCGTAGAAACCACGTATGCGTTTTTCCTTATCTACCAGAATAAAGTTCTCTGTATGTATCATATCGAATGGACCTCCATCACCATCGGTCTTTACCGCTAGATATGATTTTCTGGCCAGTTCATAGATAACTTTTTTATCGCCCGTGACCAAATTCCATTTTGCGTCGTTCACTCCTTTTTCCAAAGCGTATTTTTTTAATTGCGCAACGGAATCTATTTGGGGGGTTACGGTATGGGACAATAGTAATATATCGGGGTCGTCCATAATTTGGGCCTGTATCTCGGCCATATTTTTTGTCATTATAGGACAAATCGTAGGGCAAGTGGTAAAAAAGAAATCGGCGATATAGATTTTATCCCGGTAATAGGCCTCCGTGATGGTTTTCCCATTTTGGTTGGTAAGCGAAAAGTCCGCGATAGTATGATACTTACGAATATGCTGTATCTCTTCTGGAACCAGTTCCGAATTAACCATTGCCGGAGAATAAACAGGCAGCAGCTTTTTAGGTTTCAGTGCATTATAGAACAAATAGATGATTACCGCTGACAATAATAGAAGTACTATTCCTAAAAATTTAAATCTGCCAAAAAAAGAGCGCATCGTTTTTTTTTACAAAGGTACGTTAGGGCTGTGAAGGTTTCAAGCCGTGCGTTGGTAATCGCTGCCAAAATATTCTTAAAATAGACCAAGGGCAGCGAGTTTCTTTTTTTAAGACCCTGTAAAAATGTACTTTTGTCCGATTTAAATTTTAGAAGACACTAATGAGTCCCATTATAATAAAGACGATACAATTTTTTTTAAGCCTGTCCCTGCTTATCGTATTGCATGAACTTGGACATTTTATCCCAGCAAAATTATTTAAGACACGCGTAGAGAAATTCTACTTGTTTTTTGATGTCAAATTTTCCTTGTTCAAAAAGAAAATAGGGGAGACCGTCTATGGTATCGGTTGGTTGCCCTTAGGCGGTTATGTGAAAATTGCCGGGATGATTGATGAGAGCATGGACACCGAAGCCATGAAAGAGGAGCCCAAGGAGTGGGAGTTTAGAAGCAAACCGGCCTGGCAACGATTGATAATTATGCTAGGTGGGGTAACGGTAAACTTTATTCTAGCGGTTATCATTTATATAGGAATGGCTTGGTCTTATGGTGAAGAATATATACCTGCGGATAGTCTAAAGGACGGACTCTTAGTTACGGAGAAAAACATAGGCGATAAATTAGGGGTACAGACGGGAGATTTAATACTTGCCATCGATGGTGAGAAAATTGAAAAATTCGGAGCACTTCCTATAGAGATTGTCAATGGCAATACAATGACCATTCAAAGGGATGGTCGCACTTTTGAACAGGAAATCCCGGTGGATTTCATTGCTACCTTGTTAGAGGATGAGGATAAGATTCGTTTCTTAAGTATGCGTACACCGTTCGTCATTAGAGAGGTGCCAGAAGATTCTCAAAACGCAAATATTGGACTACAGGAAAAGGATGCTGTCATAGGTATAAATGGAAATGTGGTACACTACCAAGATGAAATAGTGCCTATTCTCACAGAAAATAAGGGGAAGAAGGTGCAGTTGTCGGTTTTAAGAGATGGGGCAACCATACCTATGGAAGCGGAAGTTTCGGAGGAGGGAAAATTAGGGGTAATCGTAGGACTTTCTTCTATGGAAGAATATCAAGAAAAGGGGTATTTTAAAATAGAGACGGTTAAATACTCTTTTCTGGAATCTATACCTGCGGGAATTGATAAAGGCGTGAGCACTTTGTCCGGCTACGTAAAGCAAATGAAGAAAATTTTTAATCCTTCTACAGGTGCTTACAAAGGAGTTGGAGGTTTTGCCGCCATTGGAGGTCTTTTTCCGGATTCTTGGAACTGGCCTGCATTTTGGAGCGCAACGGCCTTTATATCAATTATTTTAGCCTTTATGAACATACTACCGATACCTGCGTTAGATGGGGGCCACGTGATGTTTCTTTTGTATGAAATAATATCGGGAAGAAAGCCAAGCGATAAGTTTTTGGAGTATGCGCAGATGACAGGATTCTTTCTTTTAATTGCCTTGTTATTGTTTGCGAACGGTAATGATGTCTATAAATGGCTTTTTAAATAGAAAAAGCGGTTTTTTTTGTTTGGCGAGTTTTAAAAAACGATTATATTTGCAGCCGCTTTGAGTGATTAAAGCGGGTTATTTTCCTCCTTAGCTCAGTTGGTTAGAGCATCTGACTGTTAATCAGAGGGTCCTTGGTTCGAGCCCAAGAGGGGGAGCTTGTAAGACGAAAACCTTATCAGAAATGATAGGGTTTTTTTGTTTCGCGAGGTCTGGATTTGTCAGCCTTAGCATAGTCATTTGATGCAGAATTAGAACTTTGGAAAAAACAAAACCCAGCCATCAACAAAAATGCTGACCACTGGGTTCATAACCAACCAACTATTTTTAGTTCAATTGAAAGCTAACGCTTAGTGTTAGTAATTCCTCATAGGAGTCGTAATACGAACTCCATAACTCTGGTCTAGGGGCACTTTCGCTTATGTTCATGATAGCTCCCAAGGTACCACCTGAAATTTTGCAAAGTTGCTCTGCATTGACCCTAGCATCTGCTAAAGCTTTTGTACGCAATTCGTTTCTTCTTTCAGGGCTTAGAACGGATTTAAATTGGTATTGTAGCGTAATTCCGTTCATTCTTACGCTCATTAATATCTCTGCCATCTCTTTAGAAGTGGTTTCAAACTTTAGAATGGTACCTTCTTTTTGATAACCTAGGGTTAGGAATTCCATCTTTGATTCTTCAAAAGCCTTTGGGTCAAAGCCATTTTCACGTAACGCATTAAAGTATTTTTCTTTAAACTCTTCAAGGCTTTTGCATTGTGGATCGGAATAATAAGCCTGATCCATATTAAGGGTGGTTTTTATTCTGTAATGGGTGGTTTCCCTTTTGATGACTGCGCTACCTGTAGACGTAACGGTTCTCTTTTCTTGGGCGTTGGTCATAATGCCAATGAATAAAATTAAAATAGCGATTACTTTTTTCATTTTTTTAGGTTTAGGAGATAGTGAATAAAAAAGAAGCAACAATCATCCAAGCGCCGACGGCAATGCCTAGAATACCTAGTTTTCCTTGTTTGGGGGCAATTTTACTTCTAAGTTGTGCCGCTTTTTCTTGGGCTTCTGGATTCTTTCCCATAAAAAGTTTGTTCATAAGACCGGAGCCTAACATAAAGCCAAGTGTGGCCTGTACCAAACTACCCGCGGCTAGGGTAACCCACCATATGGGAGCAGTGGTTAACCATCCCAGGTTAAGGATACTACTAATAATGCCCCATACCCCTAGAATGCAAAATACCAGACCAATCCAACCTTGATAGGGTTCTATTTTTTCCAATAATTCTTTAGCATTTGGTTTTTTGGACAGCACTAAAGAAGGTACTGCGATAATGCTTAATAATACTAACATAATTCCGTTGATCATAATAAAGGTTTTTTATAAGTTTATAAGGCAAAGATGCCTCAATTAAGGTGCCCTTCTAGCCCCGTTTTCCGTAGAAATGTACCCCCTGAAAACAGGGATGCAAGTCAGGTGTAGAATCATAAAAACCGTTTAAAGCATTAGAGGAATCGCTTTAAACGGCCTTATATTCGGAAACCACCGATAGGGAAGTTTGTTAGTGGGCTGTGAAAAATTAGGTATCTAACAAGCCAAATTTAATTGCGTGTTTAGTAAGTCCGGCCAAGTTGCGTACCCCTAGTTTTGAGATAAGATTCTTTCGGTAACTTTCTATCGTGTGTTTGCTTAAGAATAGTTCGTCTGCTATTTCTTGGGTAGTATATTCTTTCGCAATTAGGGTAAGTACTTCCTTTTCTCTCTTAGATAAGGATTCCTCTAAGCTTTGCTCGTTGGAGAACATTCCTTTTAGGTACACATCTTTAATAGATTGGGCAAAGTATTTGTCGCCGTTCAAGATGGTTTCTATAGCGGTTAACAACTCATCTTTCTCGGCATTTTTTGGAATATAACCGTCCACATTATCCTTTGTTAAGGTTTGTACTGTGGTGGCATCGTGCAGCATGCTTACAACTAAGGTCTTTATTTTAGGATGATTTTCCTTGATGTGCTTATTGAGTTCAATTCCGTTGTATTCCGGCATGTTTACGTCGGTGATGACCAGGTCTATACCATCCTTTGCGTTAATATCTACATATTTAGCTACGTTCTTTCCATTGTTCGCGGTAAGGATTACTTCATAATTTTCTTTGTGCGCAAGGATACTCATAACGCCGTCTAGGAACATTTTATGGTCGTCTGCAATAATCAGTTTATAGGTTTTCATTTGTTATGCGTTTATTGGAATTTCAATGGATACTGCGGTTCCGCGACCTATGGCACTATCTAAATGCAAGGTGCCGTTCCATTGTTGAATTTTATTTTCAATATTATAGAGTCCTATACCTTTTTTGGTTTCATTTACATTAAAACCGGAACCATCATCCTCAAATAATAACTGAAATATAGTTTTATGAAATGTCAAATGTAACTCCACTTGTTTTGCCTCGGCGTGTTTAATAGTGTTGGTAAAAAGTTCCTGTATAATTTGATATAAGGCAACCTTCAGGGGTTCCCCTAAATTGTTGATACGTTCTTTTGGATGTGCCTGAAAGGTAATCTCCATTTGAGAACTACCTTTTAGTTTTGCTACATATTCCTCGATTAAAAGGGTAAAGGCACTTTCATTGAATTTTCTGGGGGTGAGATTATGGGAGATTTCACGGACCAGCTCATAGGTTTCGTTAATTTGGGTCATGATGCCTCGTTGCAGTTCATTTTTATCATCAATGTTTGCCATTTGTAATTTAATGCCCGCAAGGTTTCCACCAATGCTATCATGCAATTGTTGGGCAATGCGCGATCGCTCTTCTTGTTGCGCATGTAAGGAGGTTCTGGCAAGTTTCAATTCTTGTTCGTTGAGAAGTCCTGCAATGCGTTGGGAATTGATTTCTTCCTGCTGTTGGTTGAGCTTGCTTTGCGTCTGTAATTTTTGATAATAGACGTAAAGTAGCGCAAAGATGGGAACCAGCAAGGCCAAGAAGCCGTATAGTACTGCTTTTTTAATGGTTTTTTGTCGTTCGATCTCGGATTGTTTCGCCTGTTGCTCTTCTTTTAGTTCATAGATTTGATTCTCTTTTTGAAGGGTTTGATATTTATACTCTAGTTCTTGGATTGCCCTTCCGTTTTGTTGTGCTATGATTTCACTGGAGAGCGCAGTATATTGGGTCATTAAGTTGTAGGCATTTTCATAATCGCCCTTTGTGGCGTAGGTTCGTCGTAGACTGTTCACTATTTTTTTCTGAAGGTCTAACCTGTTCCATTGCATGGCGTTGGCATAGGCCATGGATAAGGTCATTTCTGCAACCTGGTAGTTGCCCAAAGCTCGGGAAGCACTGCCATAGCCTAAAACAGCTTCGGTATACACATCAAAATAACTTTGTTGTAATCCTTCGTTTAAAATGGTCTCGTAAATGGGGAGCGCCTTAGTATAGTTCTTTTCTTTAATGGCCAGTTCCGCAAGTGCCAAGCGAATCTCCATACTTAATTTTGATGTCGTTTCATCGCCAAGAAGTTCTTGAGCTTTGTGGTATGCCTGTATGGCATCTACATATTTATCCTGTTCAAAAAAATTACGGCCTAAATAGAGATAGGCTTCTGCGGCAAAAATTGAATCTTCTTCATTAGATGTGGCTTCTAGGAATATGTGCTCTGCCTTATCCAACATTTTCTTTTGCAGGTATACCTTGCCAAGACCTAATCGCAACCTTTGGGTAGTACTGTCCTTTTTAATAGTTGCCATGGCGGACAAGCCGTTTATGAATGCCTCAAGAGCCTGATCGTATAAACCGTTTAAATATTTACCCTCTCCTAAAAGTTCATTGCCCTTGGCGATGTAAAGTTTGGTCATAACAAATGCTTCCGGACTTTTAGAGACCGCTAGAATGCGATGTGCATAGTGCACAACAGAATCAGCATTTCCGTATACCAAATGCTCCTTGCCTATGGTATATAATATAGGAAGTCGTTCCCTAGTTGAGTTTGCCTTGTTTAGACTGGTGTATAAAGAATCTTGAACAAGATTAGGCATGTAACCAAAAGCCTTGAAATTAACTTTTTCCTGAGCATTTAGTGGTGATAAAAAGCAGAGAAAAAGGATGCACTTTAAAAGAAACGAGCCATGACATTGATACCTCAATAAGGCGGTAGGTTCCGTTTTTGTTCCGGTATTAAGATGTCTTGATTGCTGAGGTATTCCCACGCCGAGTATTAATTTTAGGTGCACAAGTAGATTGCTGAAAATTAGATTCATCAACCTTAAAATCAAAATTAAGATATTATAAGGCACCAAAGCACCCTGTTTTCAGGGAGTTTGTTCAAATGGTCTGATACTTCCCTCTATGGATTCCTCCAAATAATCCCTAATGTAAGGTTTGATGGTACGATTTACTAGTCGTAAATTAGAGCATTATGGAAGCGTAAACCTTCTTAGTGGGTTAGCATATTAAAGACGAAAAGATACTAGCCTCGAAATGGACTTAATAAAATATAATGGAAAAATACCTCATAATGGTAGACGATGCGGAGTTTAGCCTTAGTGCTCAGGATGTTGCCGCATTGGACATACAAACGCTAACGGACAAAACTTATCATCTCTTAGACAACGGGAAGGCCTATCATGTGGAGTTGGTAGATGCTAATTTCACCGATAGAACATTGAGTTTCCTGATCAACGGAAATACGTATCGGTTAAGCATAAAGGATAATTATGCCCAGTTGGTCGATAAAATGGGATTATTATCCGGAGCTTCACAAAAGGCAAAGAACATCAAAGCACCGATGCCAGGTCTTATTATGGATGTGTTGGTGGAAGCCGGACAAGAGATTGAAGAGGGTACGCCATTATTGGTCCTTTCCGCTATGAAAATGGAGAACCAAATTCTGGCCCAAGGAGCAGGCACTATTAAATCCATCGAGGTAACCGTTGGAGATAGTGTGGATAAAGGACAACTGATCATTGAAATGGAATAAACTGAAAAAGATGCAAAAAATACTAGTTGCTAATCGAGGTGAAATTGCGTTACGAGTCATGAAGACCATTCGTAAGATGGGGATAAAAACGGTGGCTGTATATTCGGATGCCGATCGTAATGCGCCCCATGTAAAGTTTGCCGATGAGGCGGTCTTATTAGGCAAAGCTCCTTCTTCCGAATCTTATTTAGTGATGGAGAAAGTGATAGCCGCTGCAAAACAGACTGGAGCGGATGGCATACACCCGGGATACGGATTTTTAAGTGAAAATGCCGTTTTCGCAAAGCTAGTGGAAGAGAACGGAATTACGTTTATTGGTCCCAGACCACATGCTATTGAAATCATGGGAAATAAACTAGCGGCCAAGGAAGCGGTTAAATCTTATGATATTCCTATGGTGCCAGGCATAGAAGAAGCCATTACGGATAAAGACCTGGCAAAAAAAGTGGCTAAAGAAATAGGCTTTCCTATTCTCATAAAGGCCGCGGCAGGAGGTGGTGGTAAGGGGATGCGGGTAGTTCATAACCTAAAAGAACTTCCCGAGCAAATGGATCGGGCCATTAGTGAGGCCGTTTCCGCTTTTGGGGACGGGGCCGTTTTTATAGAAAAATATGTAGGTTCTCCAAGGCATATAGAAATTCAGGTTTTAGCGGATACACACGGGAATGTAGTTCATCTTTTTGAGCGGGAATGCAGTGTGCAACGCAGGCATCAGAAAGTTGTGGAGGAAGCCCCTTCTTGCGTGTTAACGCCAGAGATTCGGACCGCGATGGGAGCAGCTGCTGTCCGTGTGGCGAAAGCATGTGATTATGTAGGCGCAGGAACGGTGGAGTTTTTACTGGACGAAAACAAAAAGTTCTATTTCTTGGAAATGAATACGCGTCTGCAAGTAGAACACCCCGTAACGGAATTGATCACCGGGTTGGATTTAGTGGAGCAGCAGATAAAAATTGCAAGGGGAGAAGCACTAGTATTTAAACAATCTGATTTAACTATAAAAGGACATGCCTTAGAAGTACGGGTATACGCAGAAGACCCGCTAGAGAATTTTATGCCGAGTATCGGTACCTTATCCACCTACAAAACACCAACTGGTGACGGGATTCGCGTAGATGACGGCTTTGAAGAGGGGATGACGGTTCCCATGTATTACGACCCTATGATCTCAAAACTGATTACCTACGGAAAAACGAGGGAAGAGGCCATACAATTAATGGTGCAGGCTATTGATAGCTACCGCGTTGAAGGCGTAGCAACCACTTTGTCTTTTGGAAAATTTGTTTGTGAGCACGATGCGTTTAAATCGGGCGATTTTGATACCCATTTTGTGCAACATCATTACAGTCCGGAAGCATTGAAGGCTAAATATGATAATGAAAAGAAAATTGCTGCTATGGTTGGTTTACAACTTTATTTGGAACAGAAAGTAAAGTTGAAAGTGCATAGGGCCGCATCCCAAGATTGGAAACAGAATAGAAGCTAAGAGAAGGTAAAAGTGAAATATGAGCGACAAAATAAAAAATCTAGAAGCCAAATTAGCAGCTGCTAAAGCAGGCGGTGGAGAAGAACGCATCAAAAAACAACATGCCAAGGGTAAGTTAACGGCAAGAGAGCGTATCCATTTTTTAATGGACGAGGGTTCTTTTGAAGAAATGGGTGCCCTGGTTACCCATAGAACCACCGATTTTGGTATGGACAAACAGAAGTTTTACGGTGATGGAGTGGTCACGGGGTACGGAACAATCAACGGGCGACAGGTTTGTGTCTTTGCGCAGGATTTTACGGTATTTGGCGGGGCGCTTTCAGAAACGCACGCGGAGAAAATATGCAAGGTGATGGATATGGCCCTTAAAATCGGTGTGCCCATGATCGGACTCAATGATAGTGGTGGCGCCCGTATACAGGAAGGGGTACGTTCCTTGGGAGGCTATGCGGATATCTTTCATAAAAATGTGATGGCATCCGGAGTCATTCCTCAAATATCAGGAATTATGGGACCTTGTGCCGGTGGGGCGGTATACTCTCCGGCTATTACGGATTTCACTTTAATGGTAGAAAATTCCAGCTATATGTTCGTTACCGGGCCCAACGTGGTAAAAACGGTGACCAACGAGGAGGTTACTTCGGAAGAATTGGGAGGTGCAATAACCCATGCCACTAAGTCTGGCGTAACACATTTGACAGCGGTAAACGATATGGAATGTATTGCTCAAATAAAGACCATGCTATCCTACATGCCACAAAATTGTGAAGAATTACCGGAGTTAATCCCTATGGAATTCGGAAATGAGATTCGGGATGAGTTGGAACATATTGTGCCTGAAAATCCGAATCAGCCTTATGATATGCGACTGGTTATCAAAGGAATCATCGATGAAGATTCGTTCTTTGAAATCCACAAGGATTATGCAGAAAACATTGTAGTAGGTTTTTCAAGAATAGGTGGCAGAAGCGTAGGTGTTGTGGCCAACCAGCCCAATAGTCTGGCCGGTGTTTTGGATGTGGATGCCTCTAAAAAAGCTGCTCGTTTTACGCGTTTCTGTGACTGTTTTAATATTCCTTTATTGGTATTGGTAGATGTACCGGGTTTTTTACCCGGAACCGACCAAGAATGGAACGGCATTATAACCAACGGTGCTAAGTTGCTATATGCTTTGAGCGAGGCTACGGTACCAAAAATAACGGTAATTACTAGAAAGGCCTATGGCGGGGCTTATGATGTGATGAACTCCAAACACATTGGTGCGGATATGAACTATGCTTGGCCAGGTGCGGAAATTGCGGTAATGGGAGCAAAAGGAGCTAGTGAAATCATATTCAAGAAAGAAATTGCCAATGCAGCAGATTCCGAAGCGAAATTGGCTGAAAAGGAAAAGGAATATTCGGATAAATTTGCTAACCCTTATAGTGCTGCGGAAAGAGGATTTATAGATGAGGTGATTCTTCCTAAGAATACGCGTAGAAAATTGATTAAAGCATTTAGCTTGTTAGAAAGTAAGGTGGCGCATTTGCCAAAGAAAAAACATGGGAATATTCCGTTGTAATTAAGCTTTTTTTCAGGTGTAGAAGGAAAAAGGGCCTCCACTTTTTTTCTTGTCTCCGACGAGCGAGTTATGAGTGAAAGGAAGGCACAAGTGGATTCCGACTATTTTCGTGAGGACGAAAGAGTGACGTTTTGTAATACTAAAGGGCTATTTTTATAGTCTTCAAGAGCGAGCAAAAATGATAATGAATTAATGCCATATCAGCAGATGAATATGAACATAATTAGCAAACTATTTCTACTACTTGCCGGACTTTTCCTAAACCTCGGAATAGCACAAAAACCTACGTTCAACGAAAGATTTTTAAGCGATTATGAAATTGTCCTGCTGGGCGAACAAACCCATGGCGATGGCGCCGTTTTTGAAAGAAAGCTTGAAATGGTCAAGGAACTGCACGAAAAAGGCGGGTTTAACCTCTTGATTTTTGAAAGTGGCATGTACGATAATTTTAAGGCCGATCAGTTGTATGCTACGAACAAAGAGGATAGCAGTATTTTTAAACAAAGTGTGGGTTGGCTGTATTCTGACACCAAAGTATTCCAAGAACTTTTGGAGTATATGGATACGCATCCAGAATTGAAAATCATGGGATTTGACTCTCAGGAATCCAGCTTATTTGAAACGTATTTTCTCGATGATTTTAAAGCACTTTGTCAAAAGAATGCTATTTTCATTTCGACCGAAACCTACAGGACATTGGAAAAGACCTTGGTTGTAAAGGATGTAGAAGCTTATGTAGGTAACAAAAAGGATTCCACTGCCTTGTATTCTACCATACTATCCATACAGGATCAGCTAGACCAGATTCCGAAAAAGGATATAGAAACCAAAATACTGATACAAACCTTTAAAAGTGTGTTTTCGGATATGGATTTTATATTAAAAGACCTTCAGAAAGAAAAAATATACGTTCAGAACCCTAGGGACAAACAAATGGCAGAAAATCTGATTTTTCTTAAAAAAACGTATCCCAACGAAAAAATCATAGGTTGGGGTGCCAGCTATCATTTTGCCAACCGTTTAAGCAATTTTGAATTTACTAGCACAACGGAGAAGTATATTAAAAAGGTATTCCAAGATATAGATAGTATTGCGGAACACAACCATACAGCGCTACAGGAAGAAATAGACCAAATAAAGGAATTGAGTTTTGCCGTACCCATGGGGCAAATCCTAAAAGAAGAATACGGAGATAAACTATTTAGTTTGGCTTTTACCTCGTATGAAGGCACCTATCAAAATTTTATACATGATAACATTCTTCCAGTACCGCAACCACCTATCAATAGCCTTGAATACACACTAAAAAAGCAGGGGATTACAGAAAAACTCCATTTTTTGGAGCAGAACAAAGAGAAAACATATTCCTCCGTCCTAGGTTATATACCGGTATATGCTCATTGGAATACCATTTTTGATGGTATCTATTATATCGAAAAAATGACACCTCCCGTGTACACGGAATATGGTTCCAAACGGGAACAACTTTTGATCTCAACTAGACCCAATATGATTTCTGGAGCTGTCCTGGATGCCGAAACCTCAGAAGAAATTCCTTATGCAGATGTGTATTATTCGGATACGAACCGTAGCACGGTTACAGATGCCAAAGGTGCTTTTTCAATTTCCAGTTCCAACAATACTGATGCCTATTTGATCTTTTCTGCCATAGGCTACAAGAGCGATTCTATCCAAGTCCGTAATCTAAAAAAGAAACAAAGCATTGGTCTGAAAATTTCAAAGAATGATATTGTGTTAAATGAGGCAATAGTCACTGCAAAATCCACTCCTTTAACAGCGGAAGAAATCATTAAAAGAGCACGAAAAAATATACCAACGAATTATGTGCAAACACCTTATAACCAAAGTTTCCTGTTTAGGGTAATAGATTTTAGTACCAAGGATTCTATCACTCATGGAGAAGAAGCTTTAATATACACCTATAATAAAAAGGGAATTAATGGGTCTAATAAAGCTGAGAACGGTTTTTTTGGAGAAATTCAACATATTAGAAACAATTCTAACAAATATGATAAAGACCGATGGAATGGTATAGGTTCTCTATGGGTACTATTTAATCGTGATATTATTTTAAGTAAGGCAAATGTCCTTTATCGGACTCCTTCTTATGACGTTGCCACCGAAGGTATTGTGAATTACGAAGGTCGTAAGGTGCATAAAATAAGCTTTGTAAACAATTCCCCTGGATCCTATTCTACAGGCTTTGGGTATCCAGCCCCTGAAAAATCAAATGGCTCCATATTTATAGACACCGAAAATTACGCCGTTCTTAAATATGAACACTATATTATACGCGAACCATTTGTTTCAAAGAAAAGTAAGAATACGAATAAGTGGAGGCACCACATTGTACAATCTTATAAAAAGGTTGATGGCAACTATTTCATTAACCTTCTTCAAATGTCAAATACAAGTGATTCCTATTCTCCGGACAATATGTTTTTAAATAGATATAGTGTTCATGAAAAATTAGTATCGAACGATATAAATACCCAAAATGTCACTGTTATTAAAAGACCTTTGGTAGATTTAAAAAAGGAGTTCAAAAAACATGCTGCTGATACGTTTTGGGACAATAAACCGATGGACTTTAGCATCAGTGGTTCAACCTTTAATACTGTTATGGAATGATGGTCATGACTATAGTAAAATCCCTGATAAGACCACGTATTTCTCTAAGTTTGCCTAAGATATGAAGCAAAAACTATTTACCGAATTCGAAGAAGTCTCCGAAAAGGCCTGGAAACAGAAAATCCAGTACGACCTTAAAGGGGCGGATTATAACGATACCTTGGTTTGGGAATCTCCGGAAGGGATTAAGGTAAAACCCTTTTACCACCAAGACTCCATGTCGGATATTGTTTCGAAAATACCTTTGCCTGAACATGGGTGGTCTATCGGACAGGAAATTTATGCTGGTAATGCGGCCATGGCCAATAAAAAAGCCATTAAAGTACTGGAGAACGGAGCAGAACGGGTACAGTTTAATATTCCATCGGAAACGATTGATGGTTCAGTGTTGTTGAAGAATATTGACCTAAAACAGACTTCTGTTTATTTGGAGATGCAGTTTCTTTCGGAGCCCTATATACAGTCAGTTTTGGAGGTTGCCAAGGGTCATGAAGATGCTATTTATTTTAATGTAGATATCATCGGTAATTTGGCACGAACCGGAAATTGGTACACTAGTCTAGAAAAAGACCATCGATGCTTGGATTTGATGCTGAAAACTAAAGCGCAACACATCCTAAGCGTGGATGTTTCCTTGTATGAAAATGCAGGATCTACAATGGTACAGCAATTGGGCTATGCCCTGGCACATGCCAATGAGTATTTAAACCATATAGATCAAAGTGGAAGCGGTAACCAGACAAAATCCTTGGTTTTTAAGGTAGCTGTTGGAGGCAACTATTTCTTTGAAATAGCCAAACTACGGGCGTTACGACTGCTGTGGGTAAATTTAATTTCGGTTTATGACATAAAGTTAGAATGTCATATTGTTGCCTATCCTTCTAAAAGAAATAAAACACTTTACGATTATAATGTAAACATGCTGCGGACCACCACGGAATGTATGTCCGCCGTATTAGGAGGTGCCAATACGCTTATTAATATGCCTTATGATGCGCTATATCATAAATCCAACGATTTTGGAGAGCGTATTGCCCTGAATCAATTGTTACTCTTAAAAGAGGAAAGCTATTTTGATAAAGTAAGCAACGCATCGGACGGGTCTTATTATATAGCATCTTTGACTGAGCAGCTGGCAGAAAAAAGCTTGGAACTGTTAAAGTCTATTGAGAAGGGCGGCGGATTCTTAAAACAGCTTAAAAACCACACTATCCAAGGAAAGATTAAAGAGTCTGCCAATAAACATCAGGAACGCTTTAATGCACAAGAAGAAGTTTTGGTGGGGATGAACAAATTCCAGAACGAGACGGATACCATAAAAGAAAACCTAGAGCTTTATCCTTTTGTGAAAACCAACGCAAGAAAAACGTTGCTCGTACCTATAATAGAAAAGCGTTTAGCAGAAACCATGGAACAAAATAGATTGAAGGATGAGTAGAAAAAGCCTGGACAATCTTAGTTTAAATTTTTTGGCGGTAACAGCTAAAAAAACTAATGCTACCTCAGATGGCAGTACGGGGTATGTTACCGCGGAAAATATCGAACTAAAAAAGACCTATTCCGAGTCGGACATAGCGTCTTTGGAGCATCTAAATTTTGCAGCAGGAATCCCACCTTATTTGCGTGGGCCCTATTCCACAATGTACGTTAGAAGGCCTTGGACCATTCGCCAATATGCTGGGTTTTCTACGGCTCAAGAGAGCAATGCATTTTATAGAAGAAATCTGAAAGGCGGACAAAAGGGTTTATCCGTTGCTTTTGATTTGCCTACCCATCGTGGATATGATAGTGACCATGAGCGCGTGGTGGGAGATGTAGGAAAAGCAGGTGTTGCAATCGACTCCGTAGAGGATATGAAAATCTTGTTCGATGGAATTCCTTTGGATAAGATGTCGGTTTCCATGACCATGAACGGTGCGGTATTGCCCATAATGGCCTTTTATATTGTCGCTTCGGAAGAGCAAGGCGTGTCCAAAGCGTTATTGGCAGGCACTATACAGAACGATATTTTAAAAGAGTTTATGGTGCGTAACACCTATATCTATCCACCAGAACCTTCCATGCAACTGGTGGCCGATATTTTTGAATATACGAGTCAGTTTATGCCTAAGTTCAATAGCATTAGTATCTCTGGGTACCACATGCATGAAGCCGGTGCGCCTGCGCACATAGAATTAGCGTACACCCTGGCAGACGGACTGGAATACATCCGTACCGGAATTAAAGCCGGTTTAAAAATTGATGATTTTGCACCCAGACTTTCCTTTTTTTGGGGTATTGGCATGAATCATTTTATGGAAATAGCCAAGCTGCGCGCTGCACGTATGTTGTGGGCAAAACTGGTGAAGCAGTTCAACCCTCAAAATCAAAAATCACTTGCCTTGCGAACGCATTGCCAGACCAGTGGCTGGAGTCTTACGGAACAAGACCCGTTTAATAATGTGGCCCGAACTACCATTGAAGCAGCGGCAGCTGTTTTTGGAGGCACACAAAGTTTACATACCAATGCCTTGGATGAGGCCATAGCCCTACCAACGGATTTTTCTGCCCGAATTGCCCGTGAGACCCAGATATACTTACAAGAAGAAACCAAGATAACCAAGACTGTAGATCCTTGGGCGGGAAGTTATTATGTGGAGACCTTAACGCATGAGTTGGCTGAGAAAGCTTGGGAGCTTATGGAAGAGGTAGAAGATTTGGGCGGTATGACCAAAGCTATTGAAGCAGGAATCCCCAAGATGCGTATCGAGGAAGCGGCTGCCAGAAAACAGGCACGATTGGACAGCGCACAGGATGTACTTGTGGGCGTAAACAAATACAGACTAGAAGAAGAGGACGAGTTACAGATACTGGAAGTAGACAACCAAGCGGTTCGTAAGGAGCAAGTCGAAAGATTAGATGCAATAAAGCGAGATAGGGATAGCAAAGAAGTAGAAGTTTGCCTGCAGAAGCTAACAGAGGCGGCCAAAACAAAGATGATTGGTAACGGAGCTTCTCATAATTTATTAGCTTTAGCGGTAGAAGCGGCCAGAGTTAGGGCAACCCTAGGAGAAATCAGTGATGCCTTGGAAGTTGCTTTTGGGCGTCACAAGGCAGAAATAAAATCATTTACAGGAGTGTATTCCAAGGAGATAAAAAACGACAGTAGTTTTAAGAAGGCACAAGAGCTTGCCGATAAATTTGCGGAACAAGATGGCCGTAGGCCGCGTATTATGATTGCCAAAATGGGTCAGGACGGGCATGACCGTGGCGCTAAGGTAGTCGCTACGGGATATGCCGACCTCGGTTTTGACGTGGATATAGGACCTTTGTTTCAAACACCGCAGGAAGCCGCTAAACAGGCCGTGGAGAACGATGTGCATATTTTAGGCGTATCCTCCTTGGCAGCAGGGCATAAAACCTTAGTGCCAGCTGTAATAGCAGAATTAAAAAAGTATGGCCGGGAAGATATTATGGTCATTGTTGGCGGCGTTGTTCCCAAACAGGATTACTCCTTTTTATTGGATGCAGGAGCAACCGCCGTATTTGGACCTGGCACAAAAATCAGTGATGCCGCTATTGAGATATTGGAGCTTCTGATAGAATAGAAAGAAGATAGCAAACAATTGAAATGCAAAATACCCAAACAGTTTTCTGTTTGGGCATTTTTTATGCTTTAGAGATTGTTTAGGCAGTTGCCACTTCTACCTCACTTTTTTTATTCTTTAGCCAGAAATATAGTATGGTAAACAGAACGATTAATATGCCCGGAAAAAGTACCATGGTTCCTAAAGTTGCTTGTCCAGATACTAATTCCAGTTCGTCCCCAGTTAATCCCTGAGCAACCGCATCCGCCTTGTCAGAATCAATCCAACCTCCTATAATAGGCTGAAAAATGGAATTGGCGAACATACCGATAGCACCAATGATAGACATGCCCAAAGCACCACTCTTAGGAACTTTAGTAGCTACTAAACCAATCATATTCGGCCAAAAGTAGGCAATACCAAGGGCAAAGATTATAGCGGCAACATAGGCCATTGCCCCTGTTTGCGTGCTAAAAAGATATATCCCGATAGTGGCTAAAATTGCGGAACCCAATAATACACCAGTTTGGTCAAAACGTTTCACCATGTCACCACCAAAATAGCGGGCTACGGCCATTAAACCAGCGGTTAAGGCCAATATCAAGGTGGGTTGTGCTCCACTCTTTGCTAAAATAAGACCTACCCATTGATTAGGTCCAAATTCGGTAATTGCTGTCAAGGCCATACAAACTCCAATGAATAAGAACAAGGGAGTAATCATAGACCTTAAATTAACGCCAATGGCCGCAGCTTCCTGTATTTTAGCTTTTGGCCAATCCTGTCCAAAAAACATATACGCATAAATTAGTGTTGGAATCAGGAGCAGCCACATCTGATTTTGTCCTGTGATTCCATAATCGGTCATAAAACCCGAGAGTAGACTCCCTATGGCAATACCTCCTGGAAACCACATATGAAAACGATTCAACATCTTACTCATTCTAGTACCTTGATAAGCGTCTGCAATCATTGGATTACAAGCAGCCTCAGTACAACCATTACCCAAGCCTATCAAAAGGTTGGCAATTAATAAACCGAGATAATTACCGGAAAATATGAGTAATAAGATACCAACGGCATGCGCAAAGAATGCAAATTGCATAATAGCTTTTCCACCTACCTTATGATAGATTAATCCGCCAACTACCATGGAAATGGGAAAACCTAAAAACCACATCGATGTGATAAGACCGGTCTGACTTGCCGTTAATTCTAATTCAGTTTTAAGTTGGTCTAAAATTCCAGCTGCAATAGCAAAAGAGAACGCTGTCGTTATTAATGCGAAACAGCTACCGTAAAAAAGCCTATTCGCATTTACCTTAGAATTTTCCATATTCAATTAATTTTATTGGTTTGGTTAATATGCTAATCTAATAAAAATGAAATAGTTTTTAGTATTTTTTAGCTAAATCCTATCCTTCACCGTATAAGGTTAACATATTATCATATTTTTATGATGAATATGTATTTATAATCTTATAAACAGTAATGTAACATGAAAAACTTGATGCTAGGGGCCTTTCTATTACTTCTTTTGTCCTGTGGAGCCGAACCCAATAACGAATCAGAACAGAAAACCGTTGAGAATCCGATAGAAACGGTTCCCGGTGATTATAATCCAGAGGCCAAACTTGGGGATCTCAATATTACACTAAGAGATCAAGGAACGCCTGTTGCTAATTATGTACATGCCGTACGAACGGGAAATCTAATTTTCTTGGCCGGGAAAGGGCCTAAGCAAGATAATGGCGAAAACATTCTTGGTAAATTAGGTGCGGACTTAAGTGTAGAAGAGGGCTATAACGCCGCTCGGGAGGTTGCTATTAATCAACTGTCCGTCTTAAAGTCGGAATTAGGGAATCTGAACAAAGTTAAAAGAGTAGTCAAGGTAAAAGGTATGGTCAATGCAATACCAGATTTCAAGGATCATTCCAAGGTTATTAATGGCTATTCTGACCTTATGGTCGCTGTCTTTGGTGATGCGGGTAAACATGCCCGAGCTGCGGTAGGTATGGGTTCGTTACCTGGTAACATGGCTGTGGAGATAGAGATGATCGTTGAGGTGTATGAGTAACAGGAAATTCTACTCGATAATTAAGGTTAAAAACGTTTCGAAGTTACTTCTGCTTTAATTCTCCATTCCAGTTTACTTCCATCGCAAATGGGTTCAATAATTTATCAGCGAGAATGCTTACGGTACGCCTGTTCAATGCTATTTTATCATCACAAGCCTGGTGAATACCCCATGTATTCCATTTTGTTTTAATAACCGGAATTGAGTATTCCATGTTTACCTTTTGTAATATAGAGGCGATAAAAGGTAACCTGATTCCAGCACCGGAAGCCGCCATACTCTCTAAAGAAGGAAAGTAGGGTTGAAGCCCCCTAATAAGTTCATGTTCCGATACCATTCTATTGGGGTAAAACCAAGTCTGATTTGCCCACTTATAGGCAATTCCGGTACCTTTTAGTATTCCTGTTGCACCCATGCGTTGCATGGCCCCAAAAGCGGAATCTTCTTTTTTGATATCGATAAAAGGCATGATATAGACATTACTCTCTAACAGCGCGTTTTGAACCTTTCTTATGGATATTTCAGAGGGTTTTTTGTTTTCTAGAATGGACATGGCTGACAAAGCACCAGCAGCTTGGCCTATGCCCAAAACTACAGGTTGGAGTCTTGTTGCCCCGTTGACAATATTGGATACGCTAATATTTTTTTCCGCCACTATAAATTGCTCCACGCTTTCTGGAACCAAACTACCTAAAGGTACATTGTAACTTGGAACTTTTATATTGATAAAATCGATTTCTGGAGCTTCGGAATTTTTATCGTGATGATGGTCTATAGGATAGTCGCCCACCGTAATTCCTGTTCTGTATAAAGTGAAATCATATGGTCTTTCTAAATGGTCTACGGTTAAGAACGTTTTTCCTTTTACCCTTCTAGCCTCCCTATCATAAGGAATCATTGGAAAATTGTCTTTGGTAGGAAATTCTTCTGCTACCCTTAGGTGTTTAAAGCCTAATTCATTTTGAATGTAGTAGACGAAACCTTGTGTGAATGCTTTGGCATCCGCTAGCTTATTTGAACGTTCTTCTTTTGACAATTCTGGCCAGTTCACATAAAAATCATTTCCACAATTGGGCCAGTTCACCATATATTTATTGTTGGGTAGTTTGCCGTAGTTCAGCATTTGTTCACAACCGGAAACTCCACCGAACATATCACCATCTTCCCGTTTACAGGCACAGGCATACGCTTCAGGGTCGTAGTTTTTGGGTTTTTTTACTAGCCCTTTTTTACCCTGATTAAGGAGAGGGATTTTCGAAACATCCTCCAATGTCAAAACATAAGTTAGGTCCTGCACAATGTTATTGGCTGTTTCGGGAGCTTCTTTTTCGTTTGTATCGCTTTTTGCATCCATACCTAGCCTAAAATCGGCACCAACCAAGGGCAATAGTTCGCCTATTTCGGTAGCATCTATGAGTATTTTGGCCTTTGTGGAATAGACTTTTTTGTTTCGACTGTAGGTAATTTGCCATCCTTCCCCATCTTTTTTTACATCACTGTATATCGCATTAAAAGCGATGTCCAAATTAGGGATATTTGCCATTTCTTGAAGGATTTTGTTGCCTACCGAGGGTTCAAATAAGGTGTGGCTAACCCAGCCTGTAGCCAATGCCTCTGCTCCGCCATAATGGTCACGCAATTTTTGACGAAATTCTCCCCAAATACCAGAGGGCATTTCATGGTTGCCGTCAATGGCCGACACACCGGCCGAGGTCAGCATACCGCCTAACCAAGGTGTAGCTTCGATGATTTGCACTTTAACACCCATCCGTGCCGCCTGGATTCCTGCAGAAGTTCCGCCAGCACCGCCTCCGATAATCAAAACGTCTACTTCTTTCTGGCCGGCACATATGGTTAGTAGTAATAACGAAAAAAGAGTACAATACAGATTTTTCATAGACTAGAATTTTCCAAGGTTTTCCAAATTTCTAACAGAGCTCTTGGTACATGAAAACAGCCTTTCCATTTACCGCCTTTTAGGTTTAGGTGCACCTTTCCCTCTCTGTTAAGGTAGCCGAACCATTCGCCACCGTTTTCTATATCCCTGAAATGGGACCAAGTATAGTCATGTACTTTTTTGAACCATTCCGCAGCTTTGGGGTTTTGATTGTAGGCATATGTTTTTGCCAAGGCGACCAGGGTTTCTAAATGCACCCACCAAAGTTTTTGGTCGTGTTCCAGTTGCTGCGGTGGATGGCCTTTTCTGTCCATAAAATATAGGATTCCACCATATTCCGGGTCCCAACCATGTTCCAGTTGTTGAAACATAAGTTTTTCCGCTTTGTTGATCAGGGCCGTATCATTTTTACGGATTCCCAAATTCATGATAAACCACATGGCCTCTATTGCATGACCGGGATTCAACAATCTGCCCTCAAAGCTGTCCACAAACTCTCCAGTGTGCGACACGTTTTCTAGTACCAATCCAGTTGCATCGTCATAGAAGGTATTCATGACCAAATCGATGACGTTATCCGTCACCTCGGAAACTTTTTCCGATCCTAATAAAGGTTCCAATTCCAAGGAAAGGTTGCACAGGATCATGGGCAGAGCAAAGTTTTGCATGGGTCGTGTACCGGGAACCGATTTGTCATATTTCCCCTTGGGATGCTGCTGCCGCTTTAAAATATGTTCAAACGTGGTCTTAGCGATTGTTGCGTATTTCTCTTGCGGATCTATTTCATAGAATTTGCCAAAGGCCATAGCCGCAAAACAGTCCGAAAATATATTGTAAGGTTGGATGAGAGGCTGTCCTTTTCGGTTCAAGGAAAAGTACCAATCACCGGCCGTATCCCGCCCATAGTTTTCCAGAAAATCGGCACCTAATGTGGTGATTTCCTTCCATTCCTGTTTTTGTGCTACTTGTTGGTACAAGGTAGCGAACATCCAGACTTGTCTAGCCTGTAGCCATACAAATTTATCGGTATCGTAAACTTCTCCTTTTGGGGTCAAACAGGTGAAATAGCCCCCATATTCTTCATCCAAAGAATACTTTTCCCAAAAAGGTAGAACTTCGTTCAAGAGTTCATTTTTGTAAAGGTTTGCGTAGTCTTTCAATATAAGTGCTATTTATTTTTTTACATTGATATCCAGTCAAGGATAAATTGTTCAATACGGTTTTTATGTCGTTCCTCGGCCTGGAGCGAGGGAACTTTCCATATATCTATTATATAAATGTCCCGCTTGCAAATAAGCTGATTGTGGACTCATAAAATGGGAGAATTCAAACGTAATGGCTTTTTTACAACCAGCCTTTTTTGCAGCCCTTAATTTAAAAAGAAGTTTTTCCCACTTTATTGGTAAGAACTTAATAGGCATATCTCTATCAAATGATTCTGAATTAGTCCATGATTGTAGGCCGTATTTATCGGCTAATTTTTTATTTAGTTTTAGGTAATCTTCCAAATCATTATAATCCACATGGCCATCTTGGAATGCTACGATGTCCACACTATCTTTAATGCCTTTAAATATCTGGTCCCATTCTTTTTCGTGTTCTTGTAACGAAACTCCAGAATCTTTGGTGAGTTCATTGTTTGCCGCCATTACCGCTTTTTTACCGTCTATCCAAGGAGAAATCAATACCGGCAAACCCTCGCTGACCGCTTTGCATTTGGCACCCAATTGTGCAATGGAAGTTACGGCACCTATGGTCTTTCGACTCAGCTCCAAACTCAAATACCAGCCGCCAAAACTTTTGTAATGGCCATAGGTGTTATAGGCTTCTTCGATTATGTGGAGATTTACCTCAATTTCGTGTCGCATATCCCCTGTTTTCCAATATTCCCCACTGTCATATGTGCCAAAATAAAAGGTCATACCGTACTTGTCCGACAGTTCCAAATATAGTTTTACCAGATCCATGGGAGGATCAAAACAATGGTGTTCTTTTGTTAGGTATTTAGAAGGATAGGTCAAAAACCGTTTGTAACCGCAACGAATTAAGATTACGGTCTCTATACCCATGGCCTTCATATGTGCAAAGTCCTTATCCCATTCTTTTGCTCCCCAGTTCTGATGAGGTATATCGTGACTAATTTCGTCTATAAAAGTTCCAGTTATTTGCATTAAAACAAGTTTCAAGTTTATGGTTTCAAGTTTACAACCTTGAACGTTGAACTTGAAACCTTAAATTATTTTTCAAGGTTGTCCCACCAATATTTCTTCAATAGTACGCTTGTTAGTATTAATATAGCGCTCCAAATTACCATCTGCGTATTTTGGCGTAACATAAAATACATGGGAATCAGTACTTGTGCCATTTGCCAAATGACACCTATGACCACATTAAAACTATCGCGTTTAAAGTCCATATTAGGCACAAAGCTAAAGTCTTCTTCCATCACTTCTTTCTTGATCGGCCCCAGAATCCCCAAGGTCTAGTTTGTTTGTAGAAGGTTTTTATCTGTTCTCGATTAGGTAAAGGCTCCATATAAGTGCCAATAATACAACCAATAAACGCAAACGCAAAAATGAGCGGGAACACAAAAATATCCACATAATGCGGAAAGAATATGAATTTTACCGTAGAACCAATTAGGCCAAAAAGCATTCCCCAGAAGTAGCCGTTACCTGAAAAACGCCACCAGACCCATTTTAATACATTGGCCGCCACATATCCTCCATATAAGGAAGAGCTGAGCCATAGGATAAGACTGTTTAGGGAGCCGGCATTAAATCCAAAGGCAATACCTACCATAACCAAGCCTAAAGAAGAAATAATACTTAGCTGTACCAGTTTTTTATCCGGTGCACCTGGATTGATGTATTTCTTATAAATATCATTGACAATATAGGCAGGAGCCGAATTTACAAATGCGGCGAAGGTCCCCATAAAAGCGGCTAGAAAACCGGCAAGCATTAAACCCTTTAACCCTACAGGTAAAAATTTATTGATAGCCATGGGAAGTACTTGTTCAAAATCTATAGCATCTCCCATTGCCTTTAATTCAGGGCCAAGAAAAACCAAGGCTAACACCGCAAAACCTATAATCATAAAATAGCGTGGAATATATAACACACAAATGGTTAAGAAACTCATTTTTGCAGCTTCAGAAGGTGTTTTAGTAGCAAGTATACGTTGCATGTCATAACTGGGAACAGGGCCAGCAACAGAAGCAAAAACTCCTTTTAAGACCATTAGTATGAATAGTATTCCAAAAAGGTCAAAGCCATCGGAATCAATTTTATTGCGTACCTGAGGGAAGGCGGAGTTACTCCAGTCTAAATCTAGATTCCACCCAAACCAAAGTTTGTCCCAATTATCAGGTACAACGGCGGTAATCTGTTCTGCCGTAACCATGTTGTAAGCAACGATTCCAACCCCAATACAAGCAATGGTCATGATTACAAATTGCATTACTTCTGTGGCTACAACGCTATGCATTCCGCCCTTTACCGTGTACAAAGAGGTAAGGCCACAAATGATAAGAGCATAACTTCTTGCAGAAGAAACCTGATAACCAAGTAAATCAAAGGCCATATCCCAAGGTAGTATAGACGTGCAATATTTGCCGATTCCTTCAAAAAAGTAGGCTATAAAGCCAAGAACACTGATAACCGCAAAAATTACGATAATGATATGGGAAAGCTTTGCTCCCCTTCCGTCTCCAAAACGGAACGTAATCCATTCTGCCCCTGTCATCACACCGGACCTTCGCATCCAAATAGCAAGATATACAAATACGAAAACCTGGTTCCATACTGGCCATAACCATGGTAGCCAAGCACTTTTTAATCCGTAAACGAACAGAATACCGACTGACCACATGGTGCCGGAAATATCGAACATTCCCGAGGCGTTACTAAGGCCAAGATAATACCAGGGTAGTTCATTTCCTCCTAAAAAATACGATTCAAGATTCTTGGAAGATTTTCTGGATAAATAAAAACCAAGTACTAAGACCCCAACTACGTAAGCGATAACAATACCTATATCCCAAGGGGAAAGTGTCATACTAGGATTTAATTTAAATCTTGAATATAATCAAGATTTCCGTCGGGTTGAAGAATAGTGGTAATTAGTTCTTTGAGATTTTTATAGAATACCTGAAAAACCCTAATTTAGCGCACTTGATTTTTTGGCCTCGTAGTTCAATGGATAGAATAGAAGTTTCCTAAACTTTAGATGCAAGTTCGATTCTTGCCGAGGCTACAATTAAATTTTAAACATAAGTTTTTTACCTCCATTTTCAATTATTCGAAAAATAAGCCTGTAACTTACTGATTGCAAGTAACTTAATTTTAAAAATTATTTTATCAAAAATAACTTCTTTTTCAAAAAAAATGTTTTCATTTGCATGCTCAAAATAGCCATGCGCTACTTTGTATTTAGCATTTAGCTGAACATGACATGTAATGTTTATATGTTCGGGCTTTGGGGGATTAGGAAGTCAAACCTTAAAGTAGCTTATAAGATGAGCGACCGAATTTTAAAGCTTACTTCCGTTTTAAATTCACCGATTGTGCGGCCACAGCACAACTACTTTTTTATTCCTACTACTCAGGAGCAAATCATCATTTGATTTTCAATTTGCTTACATTTTATTAATGTCTAGCAACACTTTCCATTATTATTTTTAACGAATTTTAAAGCGTAATTGTTTATAAAGCATGAATACCAAATATATTGACCTCATAGAACAAACCTATGATTTCCCTCAAGAAGAATTTACTTTAGAAGGAGAGCACCTGCACTTTCATGGAATCGATTTAAAAAAATTAATCGCGCAGTACGGGAGTCCTCTAAAATTTACCTATCTGCCAAAAATATCGGAGAATATTCAAAGAGCCCAACATTGGTTCAAAAAAGCTATTGATAAATACGACTATAAGGGTACGTACAAGTATTGTTACTGTACAAAAAGCTCTCATTTTCAGCATGTGTTACACGAGGCACTGAAAAATACTATTCATATCGAGACTTCATCGGCTTTTGACATTAATATTGTGGAAGAACTCAAAAGTGTAGGGAAAATTAAGGACGATACCTATGTACTTTGCAACGGTTTTAAAAGAGCCCAATACATTGAGAACATAGGAAGACTGATTAACAATGGCCATCGGAATTGTATCCCCATTATAGATAATTACGAGGAGATAGATTTACTCTCTGATGTTATTAAGGACGATTTTCAAGTAGGTATTAGGATTGCATCGGAAGAAGAACCGAAATTCGAGTTTTATACCTCTCGCTTGGGCATTGGCTATAAAAACATTGTTCCTTTTTATGAAGATCAAATTAAGAACAATGATAAAGTAGAGCTTAAAATGCTTCATTTTTTCATTAATACCGGTATTCGCGATAACGCCTATTATTGGAACGAACTAGTCAAATGTTTAAAAGTATACGTAAAGTTGAAAAAGGTTTGTCCGTCTTTGGACAGCTTAAACATTGGTGGAGGTTTCCCCATAAAAAACAGTTTGGCGTTCGATTATGATTATGAATATATGGTCGATGAAATCATTAATCAAATTAATATTACCTGTGCAGAGGCCGAGGTACCTGTACCTAACATTTTTACGGAATTCGGAAGCTTTACCGTTGGGGAAAGTGGCGGTGCCATCTATGAAATTCTGTATCAAAAACAACAGAACGATAGGGAAAAATGGAATATGATAGATTCCTCTTTCATCACTACCCTGCCAGATACTTGGGCCATAAATAAACGTTTTATCATGCTGCCCATTAACCGCTGGAACGATGAATATGAGCGTGTGCTTCTGGGTGGACTTACTTGTGATAGTGATGATTATTACAATAGTGAACAAAACATGAACGCTATTTATTTACCTAAATACAAGCGGGACAAACCTTTGTATATCGGATTTTTCAATACTGGGGCGTACCAAGAAACTATAGGGGGTTACGGAGGCTTACAACATTGTCTAATTCCGCAACCAAAGCATGTTTTAATTGATAGGGACGATGAGGGCAATCTAATGACCACTTTGTTCAACCCTCAACAAAAGGCAGAAGATTTACTCAAAATATTGGGATACGGTTCCAGATTTGAAGTAAAACAGGATACGCTAGAAGAGCTTCAGGATGAAGTACGTTAGAACCCGTTTATTGAGGAACAGATAGCTTCTCTATAAGCTTCGATTGGAATAACGGGTTATGTATAGGTTTTTCGCTAAAAAGGAGGGATTAAGGGAGGTGTAGAAAACAATATTGCAATCTTAAAGATTACAGAAAAAATATATTTTATCAAATTAAAAAATAACGAACATTACAATGAAATCAACAAAGAATTACGCAGGTATCGCTGACGAATTCGCGCAACTGGAAACCGCAAAGGTGGTTTTAATCCCTGTTCCTTACGACGGGACAAGTACTTGGGGAAAAGGAGCTGACAAGGGTCCGGAAGCTTTCTTAGAAGCCTCGGAGAACATGGAGCTCTATGATATTGAGACGGAGTCGGAAGTATACCGGCAAGGCATACATTTGGCAGAGGCTATTACGGAGAACACTTCCCCGGAAGCTATGGTAAATGCCGTGCATAGAACCACCAAGGAATATATAAAACGAAATAAATTCGTAACCCTATTCGGTGGCGAGCATTCTATTTCTATAGGGAGTATTAGAGCTTTTAATGAATGTTTTGATAATCTTACGGTACTGCATATCGATGCTCACGCAGATTTACGTGAGTCCTATGATGGTACGGCGTATAACCATGCTTGTGCCGTACACGAGGCGAGCCAAAACACCAATTTGGTTCAGGTAGGAATACGCTCTATGGACGCTATCGAGAAAACCTTTATGGATGCGGAAAAGACATTCTTTGCCCATGATATGGTTACGGATGAATATTGGATGGACAAGGTTATAGAGGCCATGTCGGATACCGTATTCATTACTTTTGACTTGGATGCTTTAGACCCTTCAATACTTCCTTCTACAGGAACTCCCGAGCCAGGTGGCTTATTATGGTACGAAACACTGGATTTTTTAAAACAGGTTTTTGAAGAGAAAAATGTAGTCGGTTTTGATATCGTTGAACTATGTCCGAATAAAGTAGATAAGTCTTCGGATTTTCTTGCTGCAAAACTTTATTATAAAATGTTGAGCTATAAATTTATGGGACAGGACATAGACGAAGACTATGATAATACTTACGATGTGGATTATAAATCCAATAACGGATTAAAATTTCAAGATGATGAAGACTAAAGGAGCGATCTCAAATTTTATCGAAAAATACTACCTACACTTTAACGCAGCAGCTTTAGTAGACGCAGCCAAAGGCTATAAGGAGCAGTTGAACAATGGGGCTAAAATGTTGGTTTCCTTGGCTGGAGCCATGAGTACGGCAGAACTGGGCAAGATTTTTGCGGAGATGATCCGCAAGGATAAAGTCCATATAATTTCATGTACCGGAGCCAATTTAGAGGAGGATATTATGAATTTGGTAGCACATTCACATTACAAACGTGTTCCGAATTATCGCGATTTAACGCCTCAAGATGAATGGGACTTGCTAGAGAAAGGATTAAACCGTGTAACGGATACCTGTATTCCAGAAGAAGAGGCGTTTAGAAGAATACAGGAACATATTGTAAAAATTTGGATGGATGCAGAAGCAAAGGGAGAACGTTATCTGCCTCACGAGTATATGTATAAATTATTACTTTCCGGTGTTTTGGAAGAACACTATGAAATAGACCTTAAAGATTCTTGGATGTATGCCGCCGCGGAAAAAAACCTGCCTATCGTTTGTCCCGGTTGGGAAGACAGTACCATGGGAAATATTTTTGCGTCCTATGTCCTAAAGGGAGACCTGAAGGCCAGCACCATGAAATCGGGAATAGAGTACATGACCTTCTTAGCGGATTGGTATACGGATAATTCATCCAATGGAATCGGATTCTTCCAAATTGGAGGTGGTATTGCAGGAGATTTCCCAATCTGTGTGGTTCCCATGCTCTATCAGGATATGGAACGTACGGACACACCGTTTTGGAGTTATTTTTGTCAGATAAGTGATAGTACAACGAGTTATGGTTCTTACTCGGGAGCCGTTCCTAACGAAAAAATCACATGGGGAAAACTGGATATTGATACACCAAAGTTTATCATTGAAAGTGATGCCACTATTGTAGCACCTTTAATTTTTGCTTATCTTTTAGATTTATAATTATGGATAAACACGCACATTTAAAAAAAGTAATCGTTGACTTTAAAAAGTTGACGCCAGAAGTGCTGAAACTCACCGTGGCACGTTACCCGGACGGTTATGATGATAGGGATATCGTTTCCTTCAGAAACGCTCATGGTGAGCGTGTAGAGGCGGTAGAGGTTTTAACCCATGACACTAAATACTTGGTAAAAATCAGTGAGAAACTGGAATATACCATGGAAAATTACGATGAGTCGGATTATGAGGATTTTGAGGATGACGACCCTGAGGCAGTGGTGGAACCAGACCCTAAGGACATGGTAGACGGAGATGACGACGAATAAATTTTACTGAATTTCTAATTAAAAATATACCACGGGATTTTCATAGCGAAAATCCCATTTTTTTATGCAAAGAAGTATGAAAATAGAACATATAGAAAATATTGAATTAAAGTTTTTAGACCTGGACGATTATCAGGAATTAAAAACCGCAATGATATCGGCATACTCCAATATGCCCGGGGCTTACTGGAAAGAAAAACATATAGAAGCCCTGATAAAGAAGTTTCCTGATGGCCAAGTTGTTATTAAGATTAACGGACAATTGGCCGGTGTGGCCCTTTCCATAATCGTAGATTACGATAAGTTCGATGATAATCACACCTACGAACAGATAACGGGTAATTATTCTTTTAAGACGCACGATCCCGATGGAGATGTGCTCTACGGTATCGAGGTTTTTATAAAGCCAGAGTTCAGAGGCTTAAGATTGGGCCGTAGGTTGTATGATTATAGAAAGGAACTCTGTGAGAAGCTAAACCTTAAGAGCATTGTTTTTGGTGGTCGTATGCCCAATTATCATACCTATGCAGAAGCGTTGACCCCAAAAGAATATATCGCCAAGGTGCGTCGTAAAGAGATACAAGACCCCGTACTCAATTTTCAAATTAGCAACGATTTTCATCCGGCAAAAGTGATGAAAGGCTATTTAGACGGAGATTTGGCATCTGGAGAGTTTGCCATTCTAATGGAGTGGGACAATATTTACTATCAAAAACCATCCAAAAAAGCTGCCACTAAAAAGACGGTAATTCGCTTAGGATTAATACAGTGGCAAATGCGTCCTTATAAAGATTTAGAGGAGCTGTTGCAGCAGGCAGAGTATTTTGTGGATGCGGTCTCTGGCTACCGCTCGGATTTTGCGCTGTTCCCTGAGTTTTTTAACGCTCCACTAATGGCAAAGGACAACCATTTGTCCACGCCGGATGCCATACGGGAGCTTGCTAAACATACCGAAGCTATCGTACAGAAGTTCTCGGAATTTTCCATTTCCTATAACATCAATATCATCACGGGAAGCATGCCGGAAATGATTAATGGGAGACTCTATAATGTGGGTTATCTATGCAGACGAGATGGAAGTATGGAGCGTTACGAAAAGTTGCATGTTACCCCAGATGAAGCTAAAGTTTGGGGTATGCAAGGGGGCACGCAACTGAAGGCATTTGATACCGACTGTGGCAAAATTGGAGTGCTTATTTGCTATGATTCCGAATTTCCGGAATTAAGTCGTCTTCTGGCAGATGAGGGGATGGACATTCTTTTTGTACCCTTTTTAACGGATACACAAAACGGGTATTCTAGGGTAAGGCACTGTGCGCAGGCAAGGGCTATAGAGAACGAATGTTACGTAGCCATTGCCGGTAGTGTGGGTAATTTACCCAATGTGCAGAATATGGATATCCAATTTGCGCAATCCATGGTTTTTACGCCTTGCGATTTTTCTTTTCCTACTAACGGGATTAAAGCCGAGGCAACCCCAAATACCGAAATGATACTGATTGCCGATGTGGATATCGACTTGTTACGGGAATTGAATCAATTCGGTGCGGTAAGAAACCTAAAGGACCGTAGAACCGATATCTTTGAACTTAGAAAAAAATAAGAATTTTGAACGATTTAAAAATAATTGGTAGTGAAGAGTGGTGTGTTTTTGAAGGTCTTGGCGTTCCTGCCATTAAGGCCAGAGTAGATTCAGGTGCAAAAACCTCATCTATACAGGCGACCAACTTAAAGGTCATTACCAAGGGTACCCAAGAATGGGTGCGTTTTGAAGTGAATCCGCTTCAAGAAAACAGAAGTATCGCCATTCCATGTGAGGCACGTTTGGTAGATCGCCGTATGGTAAAGAGTTCTTCAGGCATTTCGGAAGAGCGCTTGGTGGTAAAGACACCGGTAACCATAGGGAAGGACACTTTTGAGATTGAATTGACCTTGGCCAATAGAGATACCATGGAGTTCCGCATGTTATTGGGAAGAGAAGCGTTGACCGAGCGCTACATCGTAAACCCTGCATTAAACTATGTGGTACAGTATTTTTCCAATGAAGAGATAGCGTCCAAGTACGCTCCTTTCAAAAAGGAAAAAACAGGGTTAAAAATAGCTTTGCTGGCTAGCAACCCTAACTTATACAGTAATAAGAGAATTATGGAGGCCGCAGAGGCACGTGGGCACGAGATTCAGTTTTTGAACGTAGAGCTGGCCTATATGAAATTAGATGCCCAGTCTCCCGAAATACGGTATAGAGGGGGTAATATACTTACCGATTTCGATGCGGTCATACCACGCATAAAACCGTCGGTAACTTTCTACGGCTGTGCTTTGATACGGCAGTTCAATAACTTGGGTGCTTATTGTCAGAATTCCGCTGAGGCCATTACACAGTCTCGCGATAAACTGTTCGCTTCCCAATTATTTTCCAAGAATGACATTCATATTCCTATTACCGGTTTTGCCAAGTCCCCTATGGATACCAAAGACCTGATAAAGATGGTCAATGGTGCCCCTTTGATCATAAAACTGTTGGAGAGTACGCAGGGTAAAGGTGTGGTATTGGCAGAGACCAATAAAGCAGCTGAAAGTGTTATCAATGCTTTTAAAAGTGTAAATACCAATATTTTGGTTCAAGAATTCATTAAGGAAGCTAATGGACAGGACATCCGGTGTTTTGTGGTCAATGGTAAAGTTGTCGCCAGTATGCAACGACAGGCGCAAAAAGGCGAATTCAGGGCCAATATCCATCAAGGAGGAAAGGCTTCTATCATTAAAATAACTTCAGAGGAAAAGAAATTAGCCATAAAAGCCGCTAAAATTCTGGATTTGGCAGTTGCGGGGGTAGATATTATCCGGTCTAATAAAGGCCCCTTTTATTAGAGGTAAACTCCTCTCCGGGATTGGAAGGTATAGAAAACGCAACAGGTAAGGATATTGCCAATGAGATGATCGTAGCGATCGAGAAGAAGTTGAAGTTTAGTAGTTGACTTAAATTCACCAAAACCTCTTTGGTCGTTCTGGTAGACCAAAGGCTGCTTGCCAGTCTCAATCTAGCTGTGCATTAGTGTTTCTTATATTGCTGGGTCAAGCATTTGTAATAGCCTGTCTAAAATTGGGCTCATATGTCTCTTGAAAAGAGAGAACTTTTTCTTGCATTCTTTTGGCTATTTCGGCGGGAGCAAGACGCATAGACTATAAATTTTGTGAAAAGCGGATTTTTATGTCCCCGGTTCTGACCCCATAATCTTCAACGTAGCCTTATGAGCATCTTCCATGAAGATTACCGTTATTATAGCATCCTTTTTTAGGAAGCGAGTGTATGCGCCTCCAGCGATAGCTTCGCGATGAATTTTTACACGATAATTGTCCGTTTTTGCACAAAAAAGCTAAAAAACACGTCAATTACTTGTATTTCTGGTATATAATGATAGATTAAAGGAGAATAGTAAACCAAAATAAATATATGCGCCAATTAAAAATTACAAAGCAGATTACCAACAGGGATTCCAAATCTTTAGAAAAGTATTTTCAGGAAATTTCTAAATTAGATATGATAACAGCAGAGGAAGAGGTGGAACTAGCGATTAGAATACGAGAAGGTGATCAAGTGGCTTTGAATAAATTGGTGAATGCTAATTTACGTTTTGTGGTTTCTGCCGCAAAGCAATATCAAGGTAGGGGATTGCGCCTTTCAGACCTTATTAACGAAGGAAATTTCGGATTGGTCAAAGCGGCCAAACGTTTTGACGAGACCCGTGGGTTCAAATTCATTTCGTATGCAGTGTGGTGGATACGGCAATCTATCCTACAGGCCATATCCGAACAGTCCAGAGTAGTGCGCTTACCTTTGAACAAAATAGGAACTATCAGTAAAATATATAAAGTACATTCTAACTTAGAGCAGAAATATCAACGCCAACCATCCGCCGAGGAGATTGCAGGTGAATTGGATATCAGTGTATCAAAGGTTAAGGGTGCAACGAAAAATTCTGGAAGACATATTTCTATGGACGCACCTTTGCGTGAAGGAGAAACGTCTAGCCTGTACCATGTAATGAAATCAAAAAATGCCACAAGTCCGGACAAAAAGGTGATGCAAGATTCCCTTTCAACCGATATTGATTTAGCATTGGATACGTTACCCGATAGGGAGCAAAACATTGTGCGTCTTTATTTCGGTATTGGCGAGCGTCATCCGATGAGCCTCAATGAAATAGGGGAAATATTCGATTTAACAAGGGAAAGGGTCAGACAAATTAAGGAAAAAGCGATACGCTTGTTAAGGAATAAATCCAGAAATAAAGTCCTAAGGGCTTATCTGTAGTGTTTTACGAACCCACAGTTAGCTACTTAAATTTACCAACATCTCATTTGTAGTTTTCTCTAAATCAAATTCTGCGTTCCAACCCCAATCTTGTTGAGCGTTCGTGTCATCTATACTACTGGGCCATGAATCTGCAATGGCTTGTCTAAAGTCCGGTTCGTACTTCATTTTAAAGTCCGGGAGTTGCTCTTGAATACTTTTGGCCATCTGCGCCGGAGTAAAACTCATAGCGGATAAATTATAAGAAGAGCGGACTTTTATGGCTTCTGGTGCTGACTCCATTATCTGTAGTGTAGCCCTAATGGCATCATCCATGAACATCATGGGCAATGCGGTATCTTCCTTAAGAAAACAGGTATAGGCACTTTTCGCAAGAGCCTTGTGATAAATTTCCACGGCATAATCCGTGGTACCCCCTCCGGGCATGGTTTTCCAACTAATTAAGCCAGGATAACGTATGCTTCGCACATCTACGTTGAACTTGTTAAAATAGTACTCGCACCAGCGCTCCCCACTTTGTTTGCTTATTCCGTATACCGTGCTGGGCTCCATTATGGTATTCTGAGGGGTATCTGTTTTTGGAGTATTAGGACCAAAAACGGCAATGCTGGAAGGCCAAAAGATTTTATCTATTTTCTTTTCCTTCCCTAGATTTAGCACGTTAAAAAGGGAATTCATATTCAGGTTCCATGCCCGCATCGGGAATTTCTCTGCAGTGGCACTTAACATGGCCGCCATAAGGTAGACTTCACTAATTTCATAATATGCTACTATCTCTTCTAAAGCGTCGTAATCCGTAGCATCCAGAATTTCAAAAGGACCAGAAGCCATAAGACTTTCGCTACCTTCTCTAATATCACTGGCAATGACATGGTCATTTCCGTATTTAGAACGTAAGGCTAATGTGAGTTCCGTTCCTATTTGCCCGCAGGCACCGATGATTAAGATATATTTTTGCATTTAAAATGAGGTTAAAACAGTACTTGTGTAAAGATACCTTTTCTTAAAATTTGTACCTTCGTTTAATGCGAAAAACCTTTTTGCTTATTTGTTTCATGGTGCTGGTAAGTTCTTGTAAGGACTCTGCCGCTGGAGACGCAGAGCTTCAAGATGCTGGTTGGTCGGTTGATGTTTCTAAGTTGCCAAAAAAAACTAATGTTAATGCCAAAGCCCTGGCAATTTTAAAGGGTTGGCAACCCTACAATGCTTTTGAAGTTAATTTTGATAGGTTGTATGAAACGGAATATCGCGAAGATTTTGTGTTGACCGTAGAGGGGCTGGTGGAATCACAAAAACTTTGGGAAAGTTCTACCTATCCCGTACAATTTGATATCCCTCAGGTACGTGGTCGTCAAAAAGTTTTGAAAACCTATATCCTAAAAATTAAGGGCGACTTGGAATACAGACAAAACCCGGAAACTTCCATAAAGGAGATGATAGGTGCCTTTAATGATTTACGGGAACATTTCAATATTGTGGTAAACAGTAATTTGCCGGAAGATTTATTTTCAGATGAAAAAAATTAGCGTTTTACTATTCTTCATAGGATGCTTTACGTTCGCACAGGACAAGACCAAAGAAGCAATAGACAGTACTTTGGAGGCATGGCACGAAGCTGCCAGTAATGCAGCGTTCGATACGTATTTTGACTTAATGACCGCCGATGCCGTATTCATTGGAACGGACGCTACGGAGCATTGGGATATACCAGCGTTCAAAGCGTATTCAAAACCGCATTTTGATAAAGGTAAGGCGTGGAGCTTTAGAGCGGTTGAGCGCAACATTTACCTCAATGAAACGCAAGATATCGCTTGGTTCGACGAGTTGTTGGATACACAAATGAAATTGTGTAGAGGTTCCGGAGTTCTAAAAAAGACCCCCAATGGATGGAAAATTACACATTATGTCCTTTCTATTGCGGTTCCTAATGAGTATGTAGGCGAACTTATTGCCATCAAAAAAGACACCGATAACGCCTTATTGACAAAGTTATCTAGAAATTAAAAAGGGTGAACGAACGTTCACCCTTTTTAAATAAAAAAATTGAGTTTATTGCTTTGTCCCAGTTTCCGCTGGTGCCTCTTTTCTAGATGCGAGTGCTTGCTTGCTTAAACTGGCCAGGTTAAAATTAGGGTCAATTTTAAGTGCCTCATCCAATATGGCGATAGCCCCATCTATATCTTCTTTGTTTTGATTAAATTTTATCAAGGCCTTTAAGTGAAGAAAAGCGGCTTTTAAAGGTACTTCGTAGGGTTGTTGTCTTTCGTAAAAAGCATACTTCATGTCGTCCTTGGCATTCGACAAACCATAATCTACGTTGGTAGACGCACCTGCATTATCTCCTAATTGTATTTTTAAATCTGCCAGCTCATAGGCCAAATAAGCATTGGGAGTTCTCGTGTTCAAAACCTCAAACTGTTCTAAAGCTCTTTTTGGTTGATTCAATGCCTTTAGTGATATGGCCTTCACCTGAACTGCTAAATCTGAATCTGTATCCAGTTTTTCTATACCAATGGTGTTTAAGGCTTGTAAATGCCTGTTGTCGTTAGCATAGATATAAGCTAAGGTATCTTTTCGCTCTTTGGACGGAGAAAGAATATTAAGATGTGTTAAGGCGTTAATAACACCATCTATATCTCCCTGTAATCGCATTTCATCATAAAATGCTTCATAATGCTTTTGTAATTCGGTTTTGGTTTGCGCTATCCCGTTAAAACTAATGAGAAGTACAAGCGCAAAAAGTAATTTTTTCATTGTTTGTCAATTTTGGTGCGCTAAACTATTAAAATATTCCCTAAGAACCTGTTAAGGAAAGCATTAAATATGGTAAAGAAAAAAAGGGCACCAAGAGATACCCTTTTTGTTAGGTAATTTGAATAGGATTTAAGCCAATGTGTACTGATTTTCCTTCTGATGAAAAGAACGGAGAATTTGCGCATAGAAACCAAGGCTTTTAGGGTCTTTATCTATACAGGATTTCAGGAACTTTTTAAGATTAAGAAAAAGTAAATTGGTGTACAAAGTAGGAACGTTAACGTTTACCTGCGATGCTTGAAACATTTTATCGTCCAGAATAATATCCATCTCTACCCTGTTTCTATGATAATCAATAGTAACATCTGCTGCATTATAGTGCTTTTTTAAAAGAGCTATATGCAAGCGATTGAATTTCTTATATCTTTTTGGGTCTTTACAACTCAGGGAGATGAGGTTATCCAATTCCATTAAAACCTTCTCCCGTATTTTTGATTTTTCCATAACATTTTGTTTTTAATGAGATATAAAGGTATGTATTTCATCGATAACTATCTAGAAATCAATAAGATGTTAACATCGGTTGGGAGCAATTGTTGTGAAGTGCTAAAATCTTGTGGTAAACTAATCGTATAGCGAGGTGAAAAACGACCTTCTCTTAATAAGAAAAGACCTACAAGTAATGATTTTCTTATACTTTTTATCCTTAACTAATTGATATTCAGGTATTTTTAAGTCTCTTGTTTTAGCAATTCTAGTATAATAATCTCTCTTCGAGGGATGTTCTGGGTGGACTCCATTAAGCACCGTGTCCCATTGATTTTCTAATATGATGCTCTTAATAATACCGATACAATCATCTAGATGAATGAGGTTTACAGGGGCATTGCCATCTTTTAGGTTCTTTTTTGTGGATAAAATGGTAACAGGATGTCTTGAAGGTCCTATTAATCCGGCGAAACGGAGAATGGTCGTTTTTAAGGATGAATCTTTTCTAAATAAGTTCTCTGATGTTAATAATTGTATACCAGATTCAGAAATAGGCTGTGGTATAGTTTCTTCGTCGACGTCCCCGGTGGCATTACCGTAAACAGCCGTGCTACTCACAAAAATGACGTGTTTTACTGAGGCTTTTTTTATTTCCAGATGTAGCAATTGCATCTTTTTTACATAGCTTTCCTTTGGACCTGTTCCTCTTAATCCCGGAGGCACGTTAATGATCAGATAATTAAGGTCCTTAAGGAAATCCTCTATTTCTCCGGTAATTTGATGCTCTGAAAGTTTAATCTGATAAGGTTTGATGCCCGCCGCTCTTACATCATCTATTTTAGTCAGGGATGTGGTAGTGCCCTTTACCGCATACCCATCGGCGATAAATTCTTTTGCCAACGGCAGTCCTAACCAACCAATTCCAAGTATTCCTATTGTTTGCTTTGTCAAAAGAATTCTATTTTTTAGTTCACGAATTTCGCATTAAAAAACTTAAAACCTTGAATAACATAAGCCATACAACGATTATTTCTAAGAAATCCATAATTTTTTTCTATCTTTAGTAATCAACCTCTAAACAAAATGCCATGGGAATCAAGAGCTTTCAAGGGATACGCAAGATCGTAAAAAAAGAATTCGAAGCGCCTATTTTGGTCTCAGATTATATGACGACCAAACTAGTGACCTTTAGTCCGGATCAATCCATTCTCGCGGTTATGGAGCAGTTTGCAAAGCACCATATTTCCGGGGGTCCCGTTTTGGACAATAATGGATTTTTAGTGGGTATCATCTCCGAGGCGGATTGCATGAAGCAGATTTCCGAAAGTCGCTATTTTAATCAGCCTATATTGGACAAAAGCGTGGAACGATACATGACTAAAAATGTAGAAACGATACCTCATGATATCTCTATCTTTGATGCTGCAGGCATTTTTGACAAGCACAATAGACGCCGATTACCAGTAATGAAGAATGGACTGCTTGTAGGGCAGATAAGCCGCAAGGATATCGTTATAGCCGCTTTGAAATTAAGCGGACACAATTGGAAATAGAAAGCTCCTTAATCCCCAAAAGGGGAAACACAATGTACTAGATGATTCAAGCATTTTCCATTTTAAATAGTTGATCACAAAATAATAAGTTTCATAATAACTAGTTTAGGTTTGGCTGTAAAGGCAATATCCTGAAATAACGTTGCGTAAAATGTTATTTTAGAGTTGACCAGTAGACGCAAATCATGGGATGTAAGGCTTGTTATTCTCTTTTCACAATCATATAGTAATCATTATCCAGAGGCAAGTAGCCCAAATCATACACAAAATAATATGTTGTACCTTTTTTGGTGGTGTAGAGATTGGTGATGAAATCAAAATCGAATCCTTTGTCCAATAAACGTGTTCGCGTGGTCTTGGTTTTGCCGTCCGTTAGTTTAAAACTGTCCAAAACCCGATAGTTTTTGCGTAATCTATTATTAATATTGCGTATAAGGTTCTTACTGTCTTTATTTACTTTGTTGTTATAGGCATTACGGCAATAATCGTTACAGAATTTCTTATCTATGCGCCCAATAATCTCCGTTCCACATTCCAAACACTTTTTCTTCATTTACTGTCTTTTGTAGTTGAACTTAACCTCTGCCACCGAACCGTCATCTTGGTGAATTAGGCCGTAAATGTTTATTTCGTCATGACCTAGTCTTTCAAAAGTAAACCCATCAAAATAGAGACGGTTATCGGCTATTTTAATCAACTTAAAACGTTGTACTTCTTCTTTCTCTTCCCATCCCCTTAATTCCTTGTCAAAATGTTTCAACTCAAAGGCCAAGGTGTTGTCTACCTCTCGAATATGACCAATTTCATAGAAATTAACTTCACCATCAACTATCAATCTAAATACGAACATCATGGAACCGGCACTTGGTGGACTCCAAATTTCTTCTGTTATCCCACCAAAGGCCTCTCCTTTCCAATGGCCTGTCATCCATGCTGCCTCCGCAATGGTAGCTTTGGGAGAAGTCGTGTTCGCATTTAAGGACATGGTATTTTGACCATTAGCGATGCCTCCTAAAAATAAGAACAAGATTACTATTGATTTCATACGTGTGCTTTGTCACAAGATACAAATTATCCGATTACAAACGGATAGTGTTATTTTCATAAGTCGAGCAAATAATAGCTGTAAGATGCACTTTGTTTAGCATTAGTCCTTAATTTGAAGTTGGTATTTTTTTAATAGCTTGGGAAGCTCCTTCAAAGTAAATGCGGCATTTTTCAGGCGATTAATTTCAGGGTCAATGTTAAAATTAAATGCTGTAGTAAAATCCACTTTTTCTAGGATAGTATGTTCAAAGGTAGCCCTCTCTAAATCGCATTTCTCAAAAACGGATGCTGTCAAATCTGTCTTTGTGAAATCTACCTCGTTTAGCTTGCAATTCAAAAATCGCGTCTTTTTAAGGTTTAGAGTCCTAAAAGAGGAGAGTTGTAAAGCACAATGCTCAAAAGTAAAATCCATTAAAAAATCCGATGTATCTTCAAATTTAACGCCCATGATTTTACAATGGTCAAATAGCACTTCCTTGAATTGGGTATTGGCAACATTAGTATTACTTAGGTTACATTCCAAAAAAGAACATTCCATAAAGTTTTGATTGTCCAGATAACCGTCAGAAAAATTACAACTTTCGAATATGCAGTTTTCATAGTCGGCCTTGGGCAAACGCTGTATGGTAAAATCTAAACCTTTAAAGGATTCATCTGAAATAAAAGTGGTCATTTCCTAGTTTATGACGTTCTAATCTTTTGGTATGATGATAGCGGGTATTCCCAATTCTTGATAGAGGTCGTTAAAGGCTTTCATCTCTCCATTAACAATGGCTTTATGTTCCGTGCTGTAACTACTCCATTCACTCAAAAGGTCTTTTAGCCTTTGTTTTGCCCCTTCTGTAACCTTAGGCTCAGCAACGTCAACGTAGCCCCTTAAATGAAGTAATTGTGCATTTAATTGATTGGGGAAATTGATGACGTCCTGAAAGGTCTTCTGTTTGGGTTGTATTAAGTGCTCTTCCCATGTGGTAATGCGTTTCGTAATCGAATCGCCCTTTTCTAGTAAGGCCTTAGCTTCATCCCTATCTTTCAAGAGTTTTGCATATTGCGAAAGTTGCGTTTTAACAGTACGCATACTATTGACCGCTACATGTATTTCCTTTACGGTATTTTCAATTGTAGTCAGCATTTGTTGTTGCTCCTTATAATCGGCCATATCGCCTTTGACCTTAGGATTCGGTAAAATAGTTGCGGTAGTTTCAGCACTGTGGGCTTCTGTACTTAGCCGTAAGGTATAGGAGCCAGGTCCTACCGTTGAACCGTCGAGTCCACCAAAAGTGAAGACTTTTTCAACGCTCGGAAGCACATCTCTCTTAAAATCCCAAGTAAATCGGTTATACCCCGCTTTTGAAGGTAGTAGTTGCGGTTTTGCAGGTCCTCCTGGCCAAGATTTAAAATCCTTTGGTTTTTGGTTGGTAAGGGTCCTTATGAGTTTGCCATTTTGTAGCACCTCTAATTTAAGTTCCATACTATCCATTTGCTGCTTCAAATAATAGTCGAACGTGACACCACTTTTTGGGTTATCTCCCAAGCCTGGTCTTGGTTTATCGCTAGAACCACCAAAAAATAGATACGTATCCTTTGGCTGAAATAGACTTATTTCCTGTTTGGGTGATTGTATCTGCTGTATTGCGGCAACATCATCTAGAATCCAAAAAGCACGTCCTGCGGTAGCTACTACCAAATCATTGTCCTGAATGGTTAGGTCATTAATGGGAACTATGGGCAAGTTTAACTGAAATGGTTGCCAATTGGCCCCGTCGTTCAATGAAATAAACAGTCCTGTTTCGGTACCCGCATATAACAGGCCTTTTTGTTTGCGGTCTTCGCGCACTACTCTGGTAAAGGTATGTTCCCCGTCGATACCATTGGTAATTTTCGTCCAGGTATTGCCATAATCCGAGGTCTTGAAAATATAGGAATTCAGGTCCATAGATTTATAACGCATGACCACAACATAGGCTGTTGCCGCATCATGTGGTGATACCTCAATAGAATTAATAATACCATCTTTGATGTTTATAGGTGTAACATTTTTCCATGTTTTACCGCCATCTTGTGTCAAGTGCAATAGCCCATCATCACTACCCGCCCATAAGACGCCTTCTTCATGTACAGACTCCACAAGATAGGTTAGCGTATTGTAGTTTTCCCCTCCGGCGGCCTCATTGGTAAAAGGACCTCCACCTGCGCCATGTTTGTCTTTTTCGTTCTTAGTTAAATCTGGACTAATTGGTGTCCAGCTATGTCCTTCATCCGTAGATTTGAAGACAACGTTACCCGCGTGATAAATTGTTTTTCTATTGTGTGGGGATGTAATTATCGGAGCGTTCCAATTGTAGCGGTATTTAGCATCTTTAGGAGCTATACTTAATCCCAATTCGGGATATTCTTTAATGGGTTTTGATTCCCGCGTAGCGGCATCCCATTTGTCAATATTCCCCTGATAGGTCCCGCCATAAATAATTGTGGGATTATCCGGGTCAAAAGCTAAAAAAGCACTTTCGCCGCCTGCAACGGCATACCAGTCTTTCCAATCGATTCCCGCATCATTGGTCCGTGATGCAATGGCAACCGTAGAGTTGTCCTGTTGACCACCATATATGTTGTAGGGCATTAAATTATCCGTAATTACCCTGTAGAATTGTGCGGTATTTTGATTTTGTTGGGTACTCCAGCTTTTACCACCGTTATTGGAAACGTTAGACCCGCCGTCATTGGAATTTATCATCTTCTGGTTGTCATAAGGATGTATCCATAAATGGTGATTGTCTCCATGGGGTGTTGCTAAAGGAGTGAAGGATTTTCCGCCATCAATAGATTTTGTAACAGGGGCGTTCAGCACATAAACCACGTTTTCATCCTGCGTATCGGCAAAAATCTCCATATAGTACCAAGAACGGGCAATATTGATGCGGTCTTTATTAACCTGTGTCCACTTTTTCCCCGCATCATCGGAACGATAAACGCCTCCTTTGTCACCTTCGGCCTCTATTACCGCAAAAACACGTTCAGGATTTGCCCGAGAGACGGATATACCCGCTTTTCCAAATTCTTTAGGAAGACCTTCTTTTAAACGTTTCCATGTGGTGCCACCGTCCGTAGATTTATATAATCCAGAACTTTTTCCGCCCGACTCCATTAGCCAAGGATATCGGCGATGTTCCCACATGGCGGCATAGAGGATTAACGGGTTTTTCATATCCATGGACAAATCCGAAGCTCCGGTAGTATTAGCTACGAACAACACGTTTTCCCAAGTGTTTCCGCCATCTAAAGATCTATAGATGCCACGTTGTGCACTTGGGCCGTATTGAGCACCCTGCGCCGCAACGAAAATGATATCAGGATTCGTGGGGTGGATAATGACATCGGAGATGTGTCTAGTTTCGTCCAGACCAATATGCGACCAGGATTTTCCAGCATCCGTAGATTTGTAGACACCGTCTCCCATAGAGGTCATGACCCCACGGGCGGCATGCTCTCCCATACCTGCTATGACAATATTCGGATTGGTTTCGGAAACAGCAATAGAACCGACGGTTCCTGTTTTCAGAAATCCATCCGAAACGTTTTTCCAAGTAATACCATCATCCGTTGTTTTCCAGATACCTCCGCCAACGGTACCATTGTAATAGGTCATGGGTTGGCCTACAACTCCAGAGGAGGCTACGCTCCGCCCACCTCTAAAGGGGCCTATGTTTCGCCATTTTAAGCCATGAAAAGTAGAATCTTCAACCTTTACGTAAGGAGCGGCTTTTCTGTTTTTTCTGCTTTGTGCTTGTAGGGATAACGGTAAGATGAATACCGCAATGAGGAGATAGTGTACTGTTTTCATTGGTTGGTTTGATGGTTATTATTGTTTACGCTACGTTAAGCGGAATTCAGATTTCTCAGAACTAAAAGGGTCTCTACTCTGCTAGATTCTGAGGTCATTACTTTTCATTAATCCAAGCCCCCTTTTCTATTGGGACTTCTTTGTGTTGGCCACGAAAGTGGCTCACCGGTTCTGCGGCTTGTGCCGATCAAAGTGGCTTTTTCGCGGGATGTCTTTTCAGGGTCTTCACAGGCCATATAAGTTAGTATGGCCGTTAAAATGGCATTGTTTCGTACATCGTCGAATACAATTTTATCATAGGTGTCCAGATTCGTGTGCCATGTATAGTTCCAATAACTCCAGCTCAAGGAACTTAAGGAAAATCCAGGTGCTCCTGCCGCTACAAATGAAGCATAATCAGAACCACCACCGCCTGGAGTTCCTGGGAAAGTAGTTTCTATGTGTTTTTTGATGTCTTCTGGTACAGCTTCCAACCATCTTCCTAAATAATCATATGCGTGCAGAAACCCCTGACCAGATAAGCGAACAACACGGCCTGTACCATTATCTTGATTAAAGAGGGCTTGCAACCCGTCAACGATTTTTGGATTATCCTCTACAAAGGCCCGTGAACCGTTCAAACCTTGCTCCTCACTTCCCCAATGTCCTATAAGGATAGTGCGTTTTGGGTTAGGGTACACCTTTTTAAGAATACGTGCGGCCTCCAGCATGGTTATAGTACCCGTTCCGTTATCGGTGGCGCCGGTTGCTCCGTCCCAAGAATCAAAGTGGGCGGAGAGTATTACGTATTCATCCGGAAATTCAGTTCCGGGAATGGTTGCAATAGTATTGAAGGTGGGTACTTCTCCGAGTTCTTTGGATTCCGCTACGATTTTGATTTTTGGGTTGGCACCTTTCACTGCCATCCTGTAGAGCATGCCGTAATCTTCCAAGGATAAGTCTACCACTGGAATCTTATCGGTTCCAGCACTGAAAATCTTATTGGCTCCAAACCCTTCGGACCATCTGGATTGCGCAATACCCACCGCTCCTGCTTTTTCTAATGCAGCGTTGATATTTCTACTGGTATATCCTGTATTTCTAAAATTTTCCCGCCATGCTTTTTCCTTGGCATCACGCTCCGTTTTCATTTTTTCAAAGGATTCCGGCGTGGCGAATTCTTCCCAGTTATAATCCGGCCTCCCTGTAGGTTGCAGCATGCTCACCATCACAATTTTACCCTTTACGTTAGGTAGCCATTTTACGAAGGCTAAGGAATCGGATATCGTAGGCAGTGTAATCAAAGAGGCCGTTACGCCATTTTTTCCCGTACTTGGGTTCCAGGCCAATTGGGTGGCATGTAAAGAAGCAATTCTCGGAGAAACCATATCTACATGGGTAATACCGCGTTCCCATCCGCGCCATTTCCCCCATGCTTGATTTTCAGCCATAATACCCCATTTCTTATAGGTGTTTACTGCCCAATCGTGCGCGGTCTTCATTTGTGGTGTACCGACCAATCTAGGACCGTTTACGTCCATTAGTTCATAGGCTAATTGTTCTAATTGTGAATTTTCGTTAGCTTCTTTTTCAATAGCGGATACCATTTCCGCCGTAGATTGTGCGATAGTATAGTGGCTAATAAATAGTACGATAAGAAACAGCACGGGTAGTCTTTTTTTCATTTTCTAGTGTGTTGGTTGAATGATTTCAAGTTAAGGAATAAAAGAATAAAAGCGTAGCTATTTTCTTTTAAGATTTTTAGGAAAGACCAAGTTCATTGCGATTAAAGATGCAATTGGGTGCAGGTGCTTCCCGTCTCAAGATTTTCAAAGTATTTTCAACCGTCATCACACACATTTGAGTATAGGTAGTTGTTGTAAGACTACCTACATGGGCCGTAATCAAAGTATTCGGATATTGAAGTAGCGATTCGTTAGTTTCTGGAGGTTCAACAGCTAAAACATCTGCGGCAAAACCACCAATCTTTTTATTCGCCAACGCTTTGGAGAGTGCCTCTTGGTCAATGATTTTACCTCTTGCCGTATTTATAAGTAGAGCTGTGGTTTTCATTTTTGCTAACGCTTTCTCATTAATTAGGTGTTCTGTTTTCGTCGTAAGGGGTAGATGAAGGCTAAGTGCGTCGGAATTCTTTAAAACTTCTTCTAGGCTTAAAAAAGGGTAGGGGACATCCTCTTTTTGAGCGCTCCAATAGATAATGTTCATTCCCATGGCATTCGCAATATGAGCTACCTTTTTGCCAATATTTCCAAGACCTAGAATTCCTAGTGTTTTACCATGAATTTCATCACCTACGTAAGTTCCTCTTTCGTTCCAACGACCTTCTTTTACCATGGTGATGGCACCATAAAGATTTCTCTGTAACAGAAGTAGTAGCGAAATCGTATGTTCGGCAATGGTATTGGCATTGGAATTTGGAGCGTTCACTACTTTTATGCCCCTTTTCGTGGCTGCGGCAACATCGATATTGTCCAAACCAACACCGCAACGCGAAATGACTTTTAAATGAGGGAGTTGGTTCAATAATTTCTCCCGTACTTGACCCTTGCCACGGGTGATGATGGCATCTATGGTAGTATTGGCTATATTTTTTTGAAGTGATACTTCATCAAAACCGGTAATGATATGCATATCCGGAGCCTCCTTCAAAAGCTGCATTGCCTCCTTGGCCACGGTTTCTAAGAGTATAATGGTTTTAGGCATTTATTCTTTATGATATAAGGTAGCGTCCTTGGATTTGTATCCTCTAAAATCATTTCGGCCAGAGACGTAGATGCCTGGTTTAAAAAGTTCATCCTTAAAAATCCTAGGGTCAATATGGGCTTCAGGGTCAGAGGATAGCTCTACTAAATTTCCCGAGGGGTCCCGGACGAACATTTGTATGGCCCCGTCAGGTAACTGACGCACGTTTCCCCATGGTTCAATATCAATAATTCCCAATTCCTTCATTCTAAAGAATAGGGCATTTATGTCATCTACCTGAACACAGATATGACCTCTAAAGGAATAGGCGTCCTCCCATTCCGTAAGGCGTAATTGCTGTTCTTTATTGAACTTGAAAAAAGCTGTGGGATAGTCGAACAAGAAGGCAGGTATAGGTTCCAGTCCCAACTCATATTCGTAAAATTTACAGGCTTCCTCTAAATTACTTACCACTAGGGCTACATGATTTATTTTTACCGCTCGCGCCATGATTCTATTGTTTAAATTCCTTTACAAAATCCCAGTTAGGGGTTAAACCCAAACCAGGCTTATCTGGTTCAGAGAGCATTCCATTAGTATCTACCGCTATCTGTTCTTGTACTAAATCGTACATCATAGGATTACCCCCTAGGGAGAATTCAATAACGTTAGCGGATGGTGATGCGAAAGCAACAGATACCCCGGCCATGAAGGAGAAAGCAGAACCCCAACAATGCGGTGCCAGCTCTAACTGGTACGTGTGTGCCAGTTGTGCTACGCGCATGGCTTCCGTAATACCACCAATGATGGCACAATCTGGTTGAACAACATCTAAAGCTCTTTCGGCTATCATATCCCTAACATCAAATGCCGTGTATTCACTTTCGCCAGCGGCTATCGGAATATCCGTACTGGCCCTGACTTCTGCCGTACCTACTCTGTTATCGGGGCTGAGGGGTTCTTCAAACCAGTAGAGATTACAATCTGCTACACCTCTGCAAAACTGTTTGGCTTCGGGTACGCTAAAGGTACCATGTGCATCGGTCATTAATTTGATATGGTCTGGTAAGGCCTCTCGTGCCGCTTTCACTCTCGTGATACTCGCCTGCACGGTCTCGTCCATAATTCCTACACGCATCTTTACGCCTGAAAACCCCTTTGAAGTGTAGCTTAACAATTGTTCCCCAATAGCATCTGCCTTAGCCCACCCACCACTGGCATAGGCAGGCATTTGTTCTCGGCAACTTCCGCCTAACAATTCCACTACAGGCACTCCTAGAGCTTTCCCCTTTAAGTCCCACAAAGCCGTGTCAATACCGCTCATGGCAGAAACGGTCAATCCCCGTCTCCCTAAAATAGGGAATTTGCGACCTCTGGATAAGGCATAATGGTCGCGCGTTCCGTTATAAATGTGTTCCCAGATTCGTGAGATATGTCGTGCATCTTTCCCTATTAGTATGGGTTTAATTTCATTTTCAATACAACTTACGATGCTCGCACAAGAACCCGATGAACCTACTGCGGCCTTTGCTTCTCCAAACCCTTGTAGCCCAGAATCCGCAGTTACGACCACAAGGGTCATATCAAAATTAGTGAGTAAGCCGTAATCGGAGAAATGCTGTTTTTCCTTTGGAATGGGACACCGTAACCAAAAGGCTTCTACATTGGTGATTTTCATATTATAGCAAAGGTTTTAAGGTGTCGATGGATTTTTTCGTTAGCATGGAATAGAATTCCTCAGTTACCGCTGAGCTGCCATGGTCTTGCAAAAATTTCAGTTGTTCATCACTTAGCCCAACCTGTGCCGTGTCGATGGAATTTGGATAGGGATTGGCAGGAGTGCGGTCCATGGCCGCACAGAACTCTACCGATAATACGCCATCATACTGTATTTCCTTTAAGGTGCTCATAATCCGCACCCAGTCTAAATGGCCCATACCGGGCGCCATACGGTTGTTGTCCGCAACATGAAAATTCACAAGACGGCTCCCCACTTTTTTCATGGTGTCGAACATGTCCTCCTCCTCTAGGTTCATATGAAAGGTATCCAAGCAAACCCCGCAATTGGGACCTACCGCTTCTGCCAGTGCCAAGGCTTGTGCTCCGCGATTAATGAAGTAGGTTTCAAACCTATTAATGGGCTCAATACCTATGCGTAGGTCATTGACCTCCGTATAGGCATACACTTCCTTGATACCCGCTATGGCCCATTCCCATTCTTCTTCCGGTCGTGCATCGGGAATTATTTTACCCACAGTAGCCGGAACAAGGGAAATCACGGAACCGCCCAATTCTTTGACCATCTTGGCTAAATCCAACACATATTGTACGGACATTTGGCGTTGTGCCGCATCCTTGGCCAACATATTACGCTCTTCTAGCATTAAGGTAACGGAACCCCAACATTGTATGCCATGTTTATCTAGCAAGGCCTTTACTTCTTTGGTGTTATAGTTTTCTGGAGTACCCTGAATTTCAAGGTGAGTGTACCCCATTGCTGCAATCCGGGTTATGGTGCTTTCCAAAGGCTCGGCACGCATCCAATTATGTATGGCTAATTTCATTTATGTTAGGTGGTTTGCTGGTAATAGACAGTAAGTTAATTGAAAAAAATGAAAATATCTAGGCGGCTCTCTATTCTAGCGTAATGAAGCCTAACAGAAAACTATAACTAGGTTTTTCAGCCATGTTTTAAATTTAGGGTTCTATGAGGTGATATATAATTGAAAACGTAATATATTTATCGCAAGGAGAAAAATAAAGGACATGATGAAAAAGCTATTGGGAATTCTGATAATTATAATAAGCATTGGTCTGATAGGGCGCCTCATTTTTACCCTACCTACTGTTGCCGCTGAATTTACTGAAGCATTAAATTCCGGTCGAGCACGTTCTTGGGGCGTTTTCACAGGAACACTACTGTTCCAAGTAATTTTATGGGTCGTGGTCTATTTTCTTTTCAAATTCGGAAGGAATCTTTATCGGGTTAATTGAAAAACTAAAAATTTACTTTTCAACCTTGTCTTAATAAAAGCGATAGATGCCAAAAATTACGTTCAAGTAGTTTGATAATCTATTTTATTTAATCCTCCCAATTTCGATATAATTACCTTATAACCGATAATTATATACTTGTTTACACCGATTAAATGAAGACTGATATATCAATAATACTTATTTCGATTTTTGTTTTAAGCTATCTTTTTGGGGTTCGAATTGTAAGGAATTATTTTCCTGATTGGGAGTTTTCAAAGAATCAGAAGTTTGAGGGACTGAAGATGAAGTATGCGGTTTGGCTGCTTCCCCTTCCCTTTGTTGGATGGGCGTTCGTGTTGCTTCTTTATTTACTTCGTTTCTTGGGGATTGAAGGGTTTGTATAAAATTATAAATACTTAGTATAAAAGCGATAACCGAAAAACTGAAAATCCACCAGTATGTAAAATATCTATATTTCGAATAGTAATAATCCCATTTGTCTTTTCTCTTGGATCTATCAGCTTTAAGTTTTTCATCTTCTATATATTTTAACCAACCTCCATTTTCAGAAATCCTTTTTCCTTTTTCAGAAAGAATTGCCTTATTACTCGCTATCAAAGTCAAAAGTTTTAATTCAGTTGTCATTACTATTGTAACCAACCTCCTATAGGAATTGTATTGTTGCTGATTGTTACCAAAATCGTAAAGGTGTTTAAACTCATAGATTTCTACGTTTTCCGCTTGTTTTAAGATTTCATCAATATTATTGTCGTTCATAAATTGACTAAATAGAAGTTATTTACACTAAATGATTAGGTTTGGTGTAATTAAAGTATTATCATAGCTGTATAATAATACAGTTATGATTAACCAAGACTTCAACTCCATTATCGAACTAATACAAGCCTTTCCTGACCAACAGTCTTGTATAGACCATTTAGAGCAATTAAGATGGAACGGTAACGTAGTTAGTCCATTTGATGTTGAATCTAAAGTATATAACTGTAAGGGGAACAAATACAAATGTAAGAATACGGGAAAGTACTTTAATGTAAAGACCAATACTATTTTTGATAACACTAAGATTGACCTTCAAAAATGGTTCTTAGCTATTTGGTTGGTTACTTCACATAAAAAAGGAATCTCTTCTTTACAATTAGGTAGGGATTTAAAAATCACTCAAAAATCAGCTTGGTTCATGTTATCTAGAATACGTCAATGTTTTGGTATCGATAACGATACTAAACTTGATAATGAAGTAGAAGCGGACGAAACATTCGTAGGTGGTAAGAACAAAAACAGACACGCCAACAAGAAAACTAGAGATACTAGCGATGATAAAGCACCAGTTTTAGGAATGGTAGAGAGAAGCGGCAAAGTAATCGCTAAGCACGTTCCCAATACGACTATGGAAACCTTATCCCACGAGATTTTAAAGAATGTAAAGGAAACCGCCAAGCTTTATACGGATGAATACACTTCCTACGCTAGAATGAAGCGTGTATACGACCATTCAGTTGTAAAGCATAGTCAGCACCAATACGTTAACGGAAGGGTTCATACGAACACTATAGAGGGCTTTTGGTCATTGTTAAAGCGTGGTATATTCGGAATCTATCATTTTACATCAGTAAAGCACTTGCAACGATATGTAGATGAATTTTACTTTAGATACAATTCTAGAAAACAACCCGAAGCAATGAGATTTAATTTATTTTTGAAAAATACTTAGAATAGAATCACTTATAAAGAATTGATAAATGCATAGTTTAGAGAATACAAACTTCATGTTTTATACTTCGGATAATGGAACTACCAATATCCAAGTAATACTTGATGATAAGAACGAAACGGTTTGGGTTTCTCAAAATAGTATGGCTGAAATATTTGATACTTCAAAACAAAACATCAGCTACCATTTAGGGAATATTTATAAGGACGGTGAATTAAATAAATTTTCAACTGTCAAAGAAATTTTGACAGTTCAAGAAGAGGGGAATCGTAATGTTCAAAGGAAGATAGAGTTTTACAACTTAGATGCAATAATATCAGTAGGTTATCGTGTCAGTTCTCAAAAAGCAACTATGTTCAGGATATGGGCAAATAGTGTTTTGAAAAACTATCTCGTTAAGGGTTTTGCAATTGATAATGATAGGCTGAAACAAGGCAAAAACCTTTTTGATAAGGACTATTTTGACGAGTTAATTGAAATAGTAAGGGAGATACGAGCTTCTGAAAGAAGGTTTTATCAAAAAATTACCGACCTATACGCTACGGCAATAGATTATAATCCTAAAGCAGAGATAACAAGATTGTTTTTTGCGACTGTACAAAACAAACTTGAATTTGCAATAACACATCACACAGCACCTGAAATTATTAAACTAAGAGCAGATGCAAACAAACCCAACATGGGGTTAACTAGTTGGAAAAACGAAAAGAAAGGAGGTAAAATCATAAAAACAGATGTTTCAGTAGCTAAAAACTATCTCAAAAAAGAAGAGATTGGAGAATTAAACACTTTGGTAAATATGTACTTAGATTTTGCAGAGCTTCAAGCTAAAAGAGGAAAAACTATGACTATGGCGGAATGGGCAGACAAATTAGACTCCTTCCTTAAATTTAACGATTACGATCTTTTAAGTGATGCTGGAAAAATTAAAAAAGATGTTGCTAAAAAATTCGCCGAATCAGAATATAAAAAATTTAGAATTCAACAAGATAAAGAGTTTGTGTCTGACTTTGATAAAGTAGTTTCTAAAATAAATAAAGGGGAAAAATTGCCACCCCCACCGCCTTTAGCACCTCCTTTATCTGATTTTAATAAAAAACTAAAAAAAGGCTTAGATTGGAATCCTAAAGAAAATAAATCATAGCATCGGTTCTGACCGTTTAGCCTTGGTATCGTCCTAAGAAAACGATTCATTGGCAATGTGACACGCTCTCTGAAATACGGAAATACCTATAGTGCCAATTTGCCTTTGCTCTTTTGGTTTGAATTAGTGAACCAATAACAATGGGGTATCGACCGTAAAAAAAATACAGGATATAGCATCCGAAATCAAACTTTACTTCCTAGTGTAAACAAGTATATAGTTACCTAATAATCAATAATATAAAAGTTTTCAAACGACTACAAATGATTACAAACGAAAGTAAGTATTTTGTAACCGTATAACTTTTAAGGCTCGTTCTATGTTTGCAGTGTCCAAATGATAAAGCGTGTAATCCACAACTTATTACAGGATAAATTAAAAAGATACTGAAGCGATTTCAGTATTAAGTTTTAACTGTTTAACGATAAAATAAATTATTATGAACGCACTTAAAAACAAAGTACAGTTGATTGGAAATTTGGGTCAGGACCCGGAAATTGTAAATCTTGATGGTGGAGCCAAATTGGCAAAATTTTCCATTGCCACAACAGAAAGCTACAAAAACAATAAAGGAGAAAAGGTAGACGACACGCAATGGCATAATGTGGTCGCCTGGGGTAAAACTGCAGAAATCGTAGAAAATTACCTGACCAAAGGAAAGCAGGTGGCCGTAGAGGGGAAATTAACACATCGCTCTTATGAGACCAAAGAGGGAGAAAAACGATATATTACCGAGGTTCGTTGTAACGAGCTTTTGATGTTGGGTAAATAAAAAAGAAGAGGCCTCACCGTTAGGGTGGGGCTTTTTTTCATTAAACTGTTCTTGTATCTATGACCCTTATGGGTTTTCTTCCCAACTTAGAAGCCTGTAATTTCTGAATTTCTCTAAGGTCCGTTATTTCTATTTTAGGAGAAACCCGAAGACGCGACCTAAAATGGTCTTTAATGTTCCTTAGAAGCCGTTCTGATGCAGACGAAGCGTTAATTTTAATTTTTATTTCATCCGTGCCAATTTCATTATGATATATTTCTATGACATGGTTGGTTACTTCACTGAAATCGTTCAGTAAATTATCCATTGCTGGCGGGTAAAGTGTAGTTCCCTTGTATTTAATCATTTGCTTTTTTCTCCCTAGAACCGGCCCCAAACGCAAGGTATTTCTTCCGCACTTGCATGGCAATCTATGGGCTACTACTACGTCACCTGTTCTAAAACGAAGCAGTGGCATTGCTTCTATTCCTAAGGTGGTTATGGTAAGTTCACCCGGGTAACCATCCGGTACTTCATTTCCTTCGTCATCTAGTATTTCGGCAATGAGCAATTCCGGATGCAAGTGTCCGCCCTGTTGCTCCGAGCATTCGGTAAATGCTGTACTCATTTCTGTCGAGGCATAGGTGGAATATAGGGCTATATCCCATTCTGATTTAATTCTATTCCCTAAGACGTTCAATTCAAAATCCTGATCGCGTAAAGCTTCTCCTATGCAAATAGCCGCTTTGATGCCGGATTTTTTATAGTCGATATTATGGGCCTTGGCGTATTCGATTAATTTTAATAGAAAGGATGGCACTATGATGAGATAGGTAGGCTTAAACTTGAGGATGGTGTCCCATTGTAATTCAGGGATTCCTGCACCCACTCGGATAATTCCCGCTCCTAATTTACGCGCTCCCAAGAAATAGGCCAAGCCGGCCATGAACCTTCGGTCAATAGTGGTCGTTAATTGTAGGATGTCATCCTTCTGCACCCCTGCACAGGCGAAGGAAATAGCTTCATTATAGGCCAAGCGTTCTAAATCCGTATCTGTTAAGCCAATGGTTACTGGATCACCTAGCGTACCTGAGGTAGTTACATAATCAATGATTTCTGTTCTAGGAACACAGAAAAAATCCTCATTTTGTTGTTGAAGGTCGTCCTTATCGGATGTAGGTATTTTTGCGAGATCTTCGATTTTTCTTATACCGGTTATATCAATATTATTGGTTTTGAAAAGCTTTTGGTAAAAAGGTGACTTATCTGCCAAATAAGAGATAAGTGCTGCCAACTTCCGCTCTTGGAGTAGTTTAATCTCCTCTATCTGTGCCGTTTCAATTTCAGGAACCATATACTACCTTCTATTTATTTTACGAATATAACGCGCTATCGATTCCCTATCAGGAACGGTTGTAATTTCTTTTTGTTCCGCTGCTAAAAAATAGGAGCGGGCCACTGCCTCATATCCTTTTTGGTAATTGTATATGCCCGCTAGGTAATAGCCTTCCCAAAAGTTAGGATTCAACGCAATCAATTGCTCCAGTTTTGACGGTTCAATATGCGATTTATCGTTGATGGCAGTTTCTATGTCATTCCGTAATATCCGATAACGCTCATAATCTTTATAAGCCACAGTTTTCAAAAAAGAATCCGCTCCGATATTTGCATCACTCGTGGCGATAATTTCAGTAGGCTCGGGGCTATTGTCCCTTTGGAATATTTTCTTTAAATCGTATGCTACAAACTCACCCATTTGATAGGGATTGCTAGATACCCATACCATCAGGTCTTCGGGCTTAAAAACTATCCCGTGATGCGCCAATAATTGATTCAACGCTTTTTCATTGCCGTAGCCGATTTTTTTGTCACCCAATCCTTCTCTATCACGAAGAATGTCAACAACGGCTTTTTGGTCTACTTTTGAGGATTCTTGTAACAGTTCTTCCATGCGTTCGTAACGGTACTGTGAATGACTTTCAAGGATGTGTCTTTGATTCTTTTTATCGTTTTGGTAGGCGGCACTTTGGAAGTGATTGGCACAAATCAATTGATTTGAATTTTGCACTTCGTATACCCCGAATTTTTGAGGAGAGACTTCAATAATAGCTGCTTTTTTATCTTTTGCACTGCCTACAAAAATGGATTCCGATACAAAAACTTCTCTTTTTTTGGCTATGGCGATAGCCTCCTCAATGGTTGCTGCATACTGCAAAATTTCTCGGGTCACCAAAGAAACGGGTGTCTTAGCAATCAAAGGAAATTGCGATTTGCCCGCGTTGATGGTAACGGTTAATCCTTGGTCGTTCATACCGGACACTACTCCTATCATTCCGCCCCAGGTTACGGACATAAAGGAATGCCCTTTGTCCGGTGCTATAAAGGCTATGATTTTGTTTTTGGCAAAATCGTCCCCTGCATAAAAGTCGAAATTTCTTCCTATCAATAACTTTCCATCCTGCGTCTGGTTGCCCCACGCAGCAAAAGAAGAACAACCCACCAAAGCTAAATCCTGAAGTGCATGGCCAATATCATGCGCGCCATGAAAGTACATAACCCGCTGGTAGGGCTTGGCTACGTAATCGTAATTTGGAGAGGCATATTTAGAAACACCAAAAAGCTCTACTTTAAATTGCTCGTCTATGTTTAGGTACATTTTTCTGTTGAACCATGCCAAAAATTTTCGCAATAGATTCTGGTATCCTTTAGAAGGAACCAATTCGTCAATTTTTTTGATAAAAATATCTTCCTGTTCGTTGAATAGTTCTTGTGTAAGACTACCTGTTTTTAGTCCTATTTCCAACGGATTACCACTAACATAGAGTTCCCAAAGCCCTTGTTCGTTTTTCCGAAGAAAATTGTCCGAAATACTGAAGGTACTATCATTAAGCTGCACACGCTCCGGTATTGGTGTTTCGTATTGTGAAACATCCAAGTTTTCCTTAAGCGATTTGGATACGCCACAGGAGTTTAGACCTATTGCACAGACAATGATGAAAAGATTGCGGAACAAATTTGCGGTATACGCCACTTGGGTTAAATGTTGTTTAAGTTCTTATGTGTTCTTTTTATGGCCAATTCATCTTTGTAATCGAGCCATTTCTGACCCCAGTATTTTCGAGTAAAATTATCGAAATTTCGCATGATAAGCACGTTGTACAACATGTTCGCAAATCTTTTTGGATGGCGCGGCAAAGCCCTTAAGGTCATGGAGAAACCTCCATCTAAATATTTAATATAATGCCAATAGCCACTAGGCATAAAGAGTGCATCTCCGTGTGCCATCTCAGCGGTAATGCCCTCTGCACGTTTTAAAGCGGGATATTTTTCAAAATCCGGATTATCCATATCTATCGATTCTAAATTATGAATGGAGTAGGGCACTCTATAGAGGTATTTTGTTTGCTCGGGTGAAAAGAGTGTTACGTGCTTGTGTCCATCAAAATGAAAATGCATGCTATCCGGTAGGTCAATATCATAATGCATAAAGACTTTGGAGGCTCCGCCCCCAAAAAACAAAGCGGGTAATTTTTTAAAGAATTTGAGTCCAATATCGGGATACGTGAAATCCTTTGTCAGCTCAGGCATTTTTTTTAAAATCTCATAAAAAAAGATTCTAAGGTCTGTAGGTTCTGTTTTTAGGATTTCTATATAATCCTTCAGCTTCATTTCCTTTACGGGTGCATAGACACTCTGTTTATCTTTTGCCGGTTCATTATTGTATAACGGTACAATTTGGTCGCCTGCTTTATCTTGTATATAATCTAAGGACCATTTTTTGAAAGCTGGCCAATTTTTGGTCAACCCTTTAATTAGCACTGGCTTTTGAGGTTTATAATAGTGCTGAATAAAGTCTTTTTTGGAAATATGTTCCAATACAGGCACGGCAGATGTCTTAAACGTTCCCATTAGGCAGTGATTGTTTCTTTATTTTGTTTTAAGGGAGTACCCTTTATTTTATTTATGAGATATTCTCCCCCTAAAATCTCCGAACAAGTGACCACTCCGCTAATGGTTACACCCAAGATGCCATGCATGTTAAGACTTTGCCCGGTAAAATATAGGTTACTGATTTTTGTTCTCGGTGAAATGAATGACTTCAACGGGTCGTTTACATCTTTTACATAGCCATACATGGAGCCTTTATTGCAACCAATATAATCTCTATAGGAAAGTGGCGTAGATGTATAAATGGATTGTATGCAATTTCTTAAATCGGGAAATTTTTTCTCTAGTTCGTCCAGTAATTTCTCTGTCTTTTCTTTTTTAAACTCCTCATAATCTTGTCCACGCTCATTTTTATGGGCTACGGTATTGAACGTATCTTCCCATGCTGCTACTTCATCGTAATTCATGTACGTTATGGCCGTTAATTGTTCTCCCCATTCCCCTTGGTTTTTACGAACGCCCATAGAAACCATGTACGTCTCTGGCCAGCTTTCTTCAGTATATTTATGACCCTCCCAAACCTTTTGGTAATCTTTAAAATGATAGTAATTCTTATTCAGGTATTTAAAGGTCTTTGGTTTAAGGACAATATGAATGCTAAAGGCAGATATGGTACTCTCCATCTCTTGTATTCTATGGGTATACGATTTTCTGAAGTGTTCCTCCCCAATCATTTTTAAGGTGTGTTTGGGCTCAATATTGGAGATGAACACATCTCCTGTCACGACGCTACCATCCTTAATCTGTACGGATTTAAGCTGCTTATTTTCACAGGTCATGTTTACTACTTCACTGTGTTTATAGGCTTCCCCACCGTTCTCTTTCAATCGCTTTAGAAGTAGTTTGGTAATTTGGCTTCCACCATCCGCACAGCGGTAAGCACTTTCTATGTAGGAGTTTATAGAAAGTGCGTGTACGTATAAGGGTGTTTTATCGGGGTCACCGGCATATAACAGATTAGACCCCGCTAGTACAGCTCTCAGTTTTTTATTCGTGGTAATACGCTCTATATAATCCTTTGCGGATTGTTGAAATATTTCTGCGTCGTTTCCATAGGGTTTCCCCTCCTCTAGGTTATAGAGCGGAAATTTATGGCAGACTTCTTTGAGTTTGTTACAGTAGGTTTCAATAGCTTTTTTCTCTTCGGGAAATTGCTTTGTCAATTGTCTTATAAAGTTATCGTAACCCTGTGCATGCGGATAGGAAACCGTATCATTATCAAAAGTGATAATATCAAAACCATCTTCGTTCAGTTTTTTTAAATGTAGCCCATCCAGAATATCCAAATATTCAAAATACCGATATAGGTTTTGCCCTTTTGAGAGCCCACCCAGATAATGTACGCCCGTATCAAAAATAGTACGCTCCCTAACAAAGGTCTGTAAGTTGCCACCGTATTGATTGTTTTTCTCCAAGACACATACACTACGCCCTTCGCGCGCCAAAATATTGGCGGCAACCAATCCTCCCATGCCACTTCCAATAATAACAACGTTGTAATGCGATTTCATTTAAGGCTTTCTTTTATAAGTACGATAAATGTATCATTTTGGATACGAACAGAAAAATCCTTCAGCGCTAGTTGAGCTAGGTTCAGATTTCTACTCGCTTTCAATAAGATTAAGGTAGTGATTTCCTTGCTTATTTTAGTATGAAGCTTGTTGAGGTCTAAGTCTTTTATATTGAGAATAAGGACTGAGGCTGATGTTTCAAGTGCGGTAGTAAGCGTATCAAAAACCTTTATTTTGCTGTATTGATGGGTCAAAAAATTATGTTTTAATCTAGCACTTGCACTGCTATCTTTTAAGTAGGAAAATATTTTACGGTCTATACTATCTAGTGCCAGAATCAAATCTAATTGTCCTTTATCTTCCGATAAATGTAGTATTGTATCCTTTTCTCCGATCAGATTAGTTATTTCATGGTAGGTCGATGCAAAATCCTTCAAATCGTCTTTCACTTCACTATAATAGGTGGCCCCTTTGTACCGGTAATGCTCCAACACTGTTTTGTGCCAATATGTTTCTGTCTCAATCTGATTTCTTAGACGTCTGAATTCATTTCTAAAATAGGCTCCGATTAGTTTTCCTTGCTGCGTATAATTGCTGCCATAGGTATGATTATCTGGAGTTATCCGAGGTAATAGCTCTACGGTTATACTACCATCACGGATTACAAAGCTTCCCTTAGGTAATACTTCAGAATTGCCGTGAATGAGAATGGGTATAATATCTAGATGAAACTGTTGCGCCAAATAAAAGGCGCCTTTGTGAAATCGTTTAATTTTATTAGTTGTGGAGCGGGTGCCTTCGGGAAATGCGATGATGGAAAATCCTTGTTCCACTTTCCTCTTAAGAAAAGCCTCTCCGTTTTCTACTCCCCCGGATACGGGATAGGCTCCTACAAGCTTAGCAGCGCTTCCAAAAATAGGGGAGTTATAAACCCAGTCGTTCACCAAGAAAATCATTTTAGGATGCAGCATCCCAATACAAAGAATATCTAAAAAAGAAGTATGGTTGGCAATAATCACTGCCGGCTTCTTAAAGTTTTCCTCGTGAGGGTTTAGCACTTTCTTGCTAACAAAAGGGTTGGTGTACAGTACGGAGCCCATAAATTTAGAAATCCATTTATGAAAACCTACATTCGCTCCATGAAGGCTATTCGGCCTAAGTTTCATGACTATCCATGCATATAGGGAAAATAGAAGTCCTATAATCCCAAAATACGTAAAGGAAAGTACGGAGTGCACGAAATAGCGTAATGATGTAGGTCTTTTTCCAGTATTTCCAACAAATAGACGGAACAGCAGGGGTTGCACTGTAAAAGAAACGAATGCCGCAGAAAAAATTCCAATAAGCGATACTTTTGATATGGTGTACAAAGCAGGATGTTTGGCAAATATCATAACACCCACGCCAGCAATCGTAGTTATTACGGAAAGGATAATTGAGGTTTTGTGTGTAGGGAGTACTTTATTACCCGTTCTATATTCCGCCAAAAGGCCGTTGGTCATAAAGATGCTGTAATCCACACCCAGTCCAAAAATAAAGCTGCAGATAATGATATTGAAAATATTGAATTCAATATGAAGTAACCCCATAATACCTACGGTCAAAAACCAGGTTAAAAATATGGGGATAGCGGTGATAAGGGTTAACGAGATACTTCTATAAAACAAAAGAAGAATTATTAAAACAGTTATAAGCGAATAACGGAGTAAGCTGTTAAAATCATCTTTTAAACTTCCCAAGAACGATTCATTTACCTGCTTTCTGTTTATTAGAAGTGTTTTTTCCAGGTTTTTAAAACGGGCCGTAACGGTGTCAAAGTTTTCATCCTTTAGTTTTAAAAGTGAGGTTATGGTGGTCACATTTTCGTCTTTTACAATATAATCCGAGGTGGAGAACGCAGGTATGACCTCAAATTCTTTCGGAGCCACAGTTTTAAAATCTGTTTGTAGCCAATCAAAGAAGGAATCAAATGTATTGGGTTTAAAGCCTAAATTAGAACTATTGGTAACTAAATTACTCCGTAGGGTATCTATTTTTTGGCTGTACCAAAACGCTTCCCAATCCCTAATTTTTTGCTCCTGTTTTTTTATTGATCTTACCAGGCTTCCGGCCGAAGTAAAATTAATAAGGACCTTGTCTTTTTTTAACTGTTGTAGTTCTTTAAAAATGGCATCGTTACGTTGCAATACTTTTTCCTCATCGTCCCCATAGGTGCTTAGGTAAACGGATTTAGAGGCGATGTCGGTAAGTTCCTCTAATTTTTCACGAGCTTTTGACAATACTTCCGACTCATAGTTGAGCTTACTGATATCTTGATTGAATACTACATCTTTATAGGTGATAACACTGGTTACACATGCTAAGACCAAGAACCCTAAAGCCAGTTTGTTTTTGTGCAAATCTAATGAAGCGATACGGTCTAGCAGATTTTCTTTGGGAACCTGAAGCGTTTTTGGTCTATAAACCACGGGAATAAAAAGTAGCGCAAATAGAGAGGCCCCTGTAACGCTTACTGCTGCAAAAATCCCTAAATCTTGAAGCGCTTGTGAATCCAAGAACAGTAGGCAAAGAAAGGCAGCTGCCGTGGTAAGGCTACTCATGAGTATAGAAGGAGCAACTTCTGCGTACAATTCCTCTACCGTTCTGCCATTGCGAATATGGGTAAGGATATGCAAGGCATAGTCTAAAGTGACGCCTAGTAAAATTGCACCAATGCCTAAAGAAATAGCAGAAATATGGGGTCGTATGAAATACAGAAAGACCAAAGCCATTAAGGCTCCAAATATTGTGGGAGCAAATAGAATTAATGGAAGTCTAATCTCTTTATAAAAAAGTATGAGTAAAAGAACCAGAAGCGTCATAGCTATACTCACGGTAAATTGTATATCACTTTTTATTTGTCCAGCATTGGCCACAGCTACCAAGGCAGCACCAAAAAAGGAAACTTCAATTCTTGAGCTATAGTTTTTTTGTAGCGCTTCTTGTAATTTATAGAGCCCGTCGGATAATGGTTTGTTTTCTACAGTGGCACTAGAAGGGTGTACAGGAGTTATAAAAAGTAAGATATTGGTCTCCGCATTATTCACTAAAAACCCGTTCTTCAGTTTAAAATTTTCTGCAACACCTAGTTGTTGTAATTTTTTTAAGGCGACAAAGGAAAGTCCCAAAGGATCTTTAAGGATACTCTTTTTTGCTATTATTCCCGAGGGCGATATAAGAGTCCTGTAGTTTTGAGTCATTATCGCCGATACGGTGTCTTTTGATAATTTCTGATTAATGGAATCATAATCGCTTTTATCCAAAAAAAGTGGCAGATGGTCATAGACAAAATCAAAGGTCTTTAAAATTTGCGCATCTGCTACTTTACCTTGAATATGCTTTATATGTAATGCATGGTTTTTCTGAACACTGTCTATAAAATCCGCAGCGTATTGTGTAAGCTCATCTACCGAAGCTTCCGGACTTTTTTCAATATTCACTATAATTTTGTCCGTAAAGGAAATGGACTTTAGGACTTTTTGTACCCGCTGGGTTTCTTCGTTAGAGGGGATTAAGGAGGTGATATCGTCTTCAAAGCGAATTTTTGAAGCAAGAAAAACAAGTAGACCCACTACTGAAATCAGCGCTAGAATACTTACTATTTTATTTTTTAAAATGCCACGGTATGTCCTGAACAAGATATTACCCATTGTTGACGGCTATTTTCCGTTTTCCTAAATACAATAGCATAAGATACCCTATTACGCCTAAAACCAAAGCCCCAAGTACTGCCAATACCAGACTGCCCAAAATGTAGGTTTTTAGATGGATAAGAAAATCAAAATCTGTAGTAATGGAGTCTAGTGATAAAGAAAGTGGCTCCCCCAAAATCCATCCGCCTATTTGTAAGCTAAAAAATACGATGAATGGGATAAAAGGAGGTAGACTTACGTTGGAAAAGGCGAATGCAATGGGTTTGTTCAGTTTAAACACAAAGGCGAGTAGAAGTACCAGAAGCGTATGAAGTCCCCAAAACGGGCTTAAACCTATAAAGACTCCTAGTGCAATCGAAAATGCTTTTTTTGATGGAGCATCCGTACTGCCTAATACATCTTCTAAAAGAAATTTTTTCATCCCCCTTTGCTTTAAACGTCTATAAAAATCCCTTGGCTTAATATAAAAAATTGCAACAAGAACAAACCAGGTATTGAGTATGCTTATACGTGTAAAATCGGGAACCGTTCTAAAGTGTGTAACCCGCTCTTCTTCATCGTACAGAATTTTGACCGGCACATTCTTGACCAAAGTTCCGTTCCAGGCCGCCTTTACAATGACCTCTATTTCAAATTCGAATTTAGGGGTAAACAGGTTTAGCTTCTCAATTTCCTTTAAAGGGTATAACCGATAACCACATTGGGTGTCCGCTAGCCAATTTCCGGTTTCAAACCAAAACCAGAAGTTAGAGAATTTATTGCCGAAACTACTTTTGCCGGGAACATCGGACTGTTCCATATTTCTTGCACCGATGTAAAGGATATTTTTGGTAGTTTCTTTTTCTAAAGCACTGAGAAATACAATGATATCCTCTGGGAAGTGTTGGCCATCGGAATCTATGGTAATTGCATAGGAATACTTAAGCTCCAAAGCTTTCTTAAAACCTATTCTAAGGGCATTTCCTTTTCCTTTGTTATGGGGTAGATGCACTTGTGGCACTTGGGGGAAACTTTTTAAAACCTCCTGGGTATTGTCCGTTGCGCCATCGTTTATAACTATGATATTCGTGGTAAATTCTAGAATACCCTGTAGCACTCTTGCTAGGGTTTTGTCATTGTTATAAGTTGGTACTAGAACACAACAGCCCAGTTGTTGCATTCTTTCATGTATAGAAGTTTTAATTTCTGCCACTTATTACGGTTTTACCGCCGTTACAGGTCGTTGGTATTTCTAGGACAAAGATACGTATAAGGGAGCCCCTAGAATAATTGCTTTTCTGTCTGTGAAAAAAGAGTTGAGTTTATGCAATATTTTTTGATCATACTTTTTAACTCTTGGTCTTTGATAGTTCTGTATTTTTTTAAGATAAAGTTTTTATCGGCTTCAATTTGTTGGTTGTACCGCACAATTTTTGGAGCGTTTTCTTGCACCGTTAACCGAACAAAATGTATTTCTACATTATCTGGCGAGGCCTTCAATGCAGTCTCTAGAAGCGCAACGCCATCCTTGAAAAACTCTTTTTTAATCTTAATGCCTTTACTATGCTTTGCTTTTAGGGTATGCACAGCTCCTTTATAGGCCAGAAGGATGTGGTTATCCGTGTCTTTCAGATTGGACAATGTTGAAAATAGGGTCTCCGTTATTTCAGGGCTTTCTTGAGCTTTGGGATATACTTCACGAACCTCGGAGAGCGATATCCCGAAAGATAAAGTACCTAGAAGAAGTAAAATTAATTTGTGCATTACGCTCTATTTTTGAAAGTAGCACTCAATTTTAATGCCAAGGTATCGTCAAAACTAACGGTGTTCTTTACTTTAATTTCATTGCCTACTTCCGTGAGGTCTAGCTTAAAATTTATGATATCGTTTTTTTCTGGATTGATAACCGCCATGAATTTAACGTTTGAGGCCACGGCGAGTAAAAGCTTTTTGTTCAGTGCCTTTTCCGTGAATTCTTTAATCATTTGTATGACGCAAACTCCTGGTAATACGGGATGACCAGGGAAGTGCCCCTCAAAAATTTCATGCGTTTTATTCAGCTTTACCTTAGCTTCAATATGTCCTTCTTGGTAGTCATAACTTAGTAATTCATATAAACCCTTTATCAACATAGTGTGCTATTTTTGTACTACTTACCTGTTATTCAAATGCCTTTAATTCAATTTGAAACCTTAAGTTTTTATGGTTGATTTGAATATGCTTTGCAATGTTATTACTTATTTCCGAGAACAGGAAAACCACTTTTTCTTTTTGGCCTCCCACTCTTGTAATACGTTCTAATTGCGTTTCTTTAAAGGTGTAAAAATGTGGTTTTCCATAGATAGTGGCAGCTGAGATGGTGCTATGACCATCGGTGTAATTTTTGGTTATTTCGGCTTGTTCGTGAAGTAAGCTTTTAAAGTCCTTTTCAAGAATATTCAGGAGAATTTTCCGGTCTATCTCTTTTAATACACGATTTACTTTAAACTCGTTATCAATAATTGAAAAATCAAAAATGGTATTCCCTAGTTCGGTGGTAAAAACGATACGGTGAGCCGCAGGTGCTGTTTTTTTTATAATGAGGATTCCTCCTAAATCGTTATTGAATACTTTAATCTTTGCTTTGTAGACATAATCTGTGTTTGTATCGAAAAAATAGGGGTTGCTTACCGTTAATGCCATGCTATCCGCCTCGGTAAATCCCATTTTAGCTGAATAGGAACCACATCCTACAAGCAATAGAATAAGACTACTGATTAAAAACCGCATCAGGAATGGCTTGGTTCTCTATTCTGTTGCTAAAAGTAATTTTAGTGTAGTCATCACTGGGTTCTATCATCTTTACTTGAGTAACTTCCCCACTATTGGAGAAAGTGATATGAAAGGCTTTTATAAATGTTGCAAATTGACTATCCTTCGGTATAAAATAAACCCTGTTTTTACCATCTACCTTAAAATAGGAAATATCAAATTCTTCCGATAGAAACATATCTCCACTGATACTTGCCGTAATCAATCTGTTCAATTGTTTAAAAAGCTTGTTGGAACTTAAATCCATAGCGCTTTTATTTCCATCATCGTTGACAAACAGTTTTTCATTTTTAAAAAGTACGCTGTACGCGAAAGGAGTAGTATATTCCCATTTTACCTTTTCCGGAGCCATAAACGCCAACTTCCCGGTGGATTTAATATCGTCGGATAGAAAATCTAAGTGTTTGTATTGGATAAAATCACTAGTGATGGTTTTGGTAGCTGCTGCCTTTTCTTTTACTGTAGCGCGTAGTGTTGCTGCTTCATTCGCATTCATCGGCGTTTGCGCCTCAACGGTACAGACTGCAAGTAAAAAGACAAATAATATTCTATACATAGGCTGGCAATTGAAGGAGATGGTCCACAGTAACCGACTTTAATTCTCTCTCTTTCAAAAATAACAATAACTGTTCCAAAACAATTACTGTTTTGTCGCTGGTATCATGCAAGAGTACAATATCTCCTTTTGTGACTTTGGAAGTTATTCGATTTAAAACGCTGGAGCTACTTCTAGGCGTGGTATCCAAAGAGCGCACATTCCAACCAATGGAATCTAGTTGAAGTTGTTTTACCGCCTTTTCAATACTTGGGTTGGTCACCGCGAATGCGGGGCGATAAAGTTTCATTCGTTTCCCTATTAATTCCTGTACAATGGCATTTGTTTTCTGAAGTTCCTGAACGACTCGCTCAGTAGAAAAGAATCCGAAGGACTTAGAATGCGAATAGGTATGGTTTCCCACGGTGTGGCCGGCCGCAATTATAGCCTTAAATAACGCTGGATGGTCTTCTACGTTCTTGCCAATACAGAAAAAAGTTGCTTTGGCGCCATACTTTTCTAGAAGTTTCAGAATTTGAGGTGTAAATTCTGGATGCGGACCATCATCAAAAGTGATGGCTATACAATTATCCGAAACATTTTTATTGGAATGGGTAGAGGTATAATGATAGTTCCAACGAATAAGAAATGAACCACATAGGGTAATTAAGAACCAAAAGAGGCCCACAATTACAAATATCCAAAAAGGGATAACGTAATAAAAAGAAGCTATGGCCAGTACCACAAGGGTGATGAGCGTTAGGGTATTTATGGTTCTACGCCTTAACATTTTTCAAGTACTACTAGGCTATGGTTTTTACCGCGGTATTGGTTGTAGATTAAAATTCGTTGAGGTTTCGCAGTTTTCAACTTATTTAAACGAAGAACTTCTGGAACGGATTGTGTTTTAAATACTTTGTTCGCTACCCAAAATGCAAATCCCGTGGCAGTATCGTATTCACCGGACAAATGCTTGTAAGCAATCTGGGAAATGTCTTTGAACAGACCTGCGCTTAAATTATGGTAATACCTGTCGTACTCTGAATCTCCGTTGTTGCCAAGCACTACTAAATCTATACCTTCCAAGGGTATATTCATTTCACTTAAAAACGCGGTAATGGTCGTTGAGACTTCAGAAATGTCCAGGGTATTGTAGGTGCGTACAGCGACCAGCTTGGAATAACTTGTGTCTTGCTTTTTGTTGGAGAGCACAAAAAAATGCGAACCCTCTGCTATTATACAGCCTTTGGTGGTAGCGGTTAACACTTCTTCATTGGATGTAGGAACTTCTTTTAAATGTCCTATCAGACGATGGGTTTCTACATGATGGTTTACCATTTCATCCACACCGCCTACTAAAATATTTGTAGCCTCGTCGTTCTCTAATTGTAATTTTGCATCCCATAAGCTGGACTCAAAAGAGACGTTGGCATGTACGTAAGTGAAATTATATCCCTTACATCCCATCGCAAGTGCTATTTGGCCGGCTACGGTATTATGGGAGGATTGTATGAAACGTGTAGGGGTAAGGTATTGCTCATCGTTATCAATAATATCACTAACAAATTTTTCAGAGTCTCCCAAACAACCCAGACCGGTGCCCACTATAATGGCATCTACGTTTTCTAGACCTGCTTCTTTTAAAGCCGTGTGCGAGCTAACGGTGCTCATTTTTATCCCTTTGGCCATTCTTCTGGCGGCTGCCGGAGGAATAAAGTCCTTGTAATTAGGATCTACTACTTTAAGCGTGGTGTCCTTGTAGGCTATAATGTCCTTTAAAAAAGTAGTGCCGTCATACGTTTTTTGAACGGAAACAGAGCCAATACTGTTGATATAAACCGATTTTTTCATGCCTCCTTGGAAAATATTAAAGTGGAACAATTACCTCCGAAACCAAAGGAATTGGAGAGCACGGTTTTTATTTCTTTCTTTTTCAATTCGGTTTGAGGCACCAAATTAAATTCCTTCATTGGTGTTTTGAAGTTTAGATTAGGATACACCACATTGTGCTGAAGTGCCAAAATAGAATAGATTGCTTCAACGCCGGCAGCCACAGCTAAGGTATGCCCTGTAAAGGCCTTGGTAGAACTAAAATCGGGAACTCTTTCTCCAAAAACACGTTGTAATGCTCTTCCTTCTGAAAGGTCGTTGTTCGGTGTAGCAGTACCGTGTGCATTGACATAATCTATGGCAGAAGGGGCCAAACCAGCGACCTTAAAAGCTTTTTCCATAGCCAATACGGCACCATCCCCGTTTTCCGAGGATGCGGTTTGATGAAAAGCATCGTTCGCGTTGCCATATCCCTTTACGTAAGCTAGAACCTTTCTATTTTCTTGGGCCACAATAGTATCTGACTCCAGGACTAAGAAAGCGGCGGCCTCCCCGAGATTTAATCCTTTTCTGTTCTCATCGAATGGGCTATTGTACGTATCCGATAAAATCATAAGTGTCTTAAAACCGTTGATGGTAAATTTTGATAACGAATCAGAACCTCCGACCACTACACGGTCCAATTCCCCTGATTTTATCATTCTTGCTCCAAGCATTATAGCATTGGCGACAGAAGAGCAAGCTGTACTTATGGTGGTGACAAAACTCTTTTCAAGTCCAATCGCTTCCGCTATTTTTTGTGTTGAATCTCCTGCATGTAGCGCATTGATATGGGCCCAGTGCGTATCCCTTTCAAAATAGTCGTAGAAGTATTGTTCCGCTTTGTCCATTCCCCCTACGGTAGTACCAGAAATTAAGCCTGTTCTATACGAAGAAATATCGGTAATGCCTGCTTGTTGTAGGGCCTCTTTTGCTGCTATAATCCCTAACAATGGCGTTCGTGAATGCGTGTTATGAGGAAGGTTTAAGCGTTTTTCCAGTTCTTCATTGGTAGCAGCTACTTCGCCCACCATAATTTCATTTTCATGCACCGTTTGAATCTTGGTAATCCTTGAAATCCCCGATTTTCCTGCTATCAAGGAGGCATAATTTTCTGCCACATTGTTTCCAATAGCAGAAATCATTCCCATTCCCGTGATTGCAATTCCTTGGTTCATTGAAAGTATTTAAGCAAAAGTAGGACTATCGTCCTAACTTCAATACGGTATTTGAAATCCGCTTTAAGACTTATTCGCTGTAATATAGGCCGCCATGGTATCTATGGACTCAAAAATATTCCTCCCCTCTTTGGGGTCGGCCAATTTTATTCCGTAATCCTTGTCTAGCATTACTATAAGCTCTAGCGCGTCAATAGAATCTAGACCAAGACCATCACCAAAAAGTGGGTCATTGTCCGCAATTTCATCAACAGAGATATCCTCAAGATTTAATTGCTCTATAATCTTTTCTTTTAGTTCTAATTTTAAGTCGCTCATCAGTCTAATATAATCGGTTTATTTCGGTAGTGGAATGTACAAAAATACCCTTCTTTGCCACAACATACAAAAATGCGTCATATTTTCCATGGTCAACATCTACCCATCCGCAAAGCACCTTTTCGGCCTTATTATTATGAAGTAAATTGCTGGAATAGGAGTGTAAAATAGATGGGGAGAATTCATTGAAGATATAAAAACTATTTTCTGAAAATAGTTTGTGTTTAATACTTATTTCACCCAAACAAATATTGGGAAGTGTATAAACGAACACAGAGGGACTCGGATAATACTGAGTGGGGTCTTTAATGGACTTTTGATGCTTTCTGTCGGTATCCAAGCTTGCCGCCCTATTGGATAGGACCAAGGCCATGTTCTCCTCTTTTTCGGTTTTTAAAAGCATATCGGTAGCAATGAAAGCAAGCTTACTTAGACTATCCATTTTAAAGAACTTGGAATAATCCAGTTGCAGTTTTTTGTAGGCCGATTTCATTACCGATTTTAAATCGGTCTCTTCACTTTTAAATATGGTTTTGCCATTAAGACGTATCTCCCCATTTCTGATATGGCAGTAGTCCTGTATGTAATATGGTTCTTCCAAATGAACTTATATCTTTTTACAAACGAACAAGGTATGGAATTCACCTAAATTAACGTCCTCTTTTATTTCCAAGCCAGCTTCATTGGCCAAGGCAATAAGTTCTGTGGCCTTGTACATTTTGCTATTACCGTTTGCAATGGCCGTAAAATATAACGAAGTGGCTTCCAGGGTAAATTTTGCATTTCCAAACTTTTGCCGGTCTGTATAGGTTTCTATAATGATGAGTTCCGTATCAGAATCCATCGCTCTTACCGCTGTTTTTAAGATTTTTAGAATCTCCTCCTTGGAAAAACAATCTAGGAACTGACTCATCCAAATAGTATCGGCCCCAAGAGGGATTTCTGGATTGTCGGACAGCCAATCTATCGCTGTACCGCTTACTCTATCTTCAAAACCTTTCTCTGCCGTTTTATGCAAGGCCTTTTTTAGTTGCCCCGGCAAATCAAAAATCCGAATATGTACATCGGGGTTATATGTGCAGCATTGTATGGCGAATTTTCCCGTATTACCGCCAATGTCGAATAACAGTTTTGGTTCATGTCTAAAAACCAACCGCAAGGCCTCCTCAAAAATTCCATCGGAATAGAAGTGGTCAAAAGCAAACCATGATTGTTGTACCTGTGGTTCTAATTGTGAAAGTCCTTCGTAAACAGTTTTCCAGTCCCCTAGTTCTTTTAAGCCAGCAGGCTTTCCTTCTTTAATCGCATCTTGGAGATGAAAAAGACCTTGATAGCAAACGTCTTGGGTGAAATTCATATTCACCTCGGTCATTGGGTTATAACTTAAAAAATAGCCAATTTTGGTGAGTTCGTATTTACCGTCTTCGTCCAAACTTACGATATCTGCGCTTTCGGCAATCTCTAAAAGTACACTTAACCCGTACTCGGTTAAAGAGAGTGCTGCGGATATTTCCGATATGGTTACTCCACCTTTGGCATTATTTTCAAAAATAAAATCAAAAACGCCAAGTTTCTTTAACGAAACCGTGGTTTGAAAAACAAAGGGGGCAAAGGCAATTTTTTGCGCCTCTTGTAACGCATCTATGGCCTTTATATTTTTCTTTGACATGCTACTGAACAATTTTAACGGCGAATTTAATACTATCCCGTTTATTTTCTAGTATTCTTGAATTTTTTGAAAGATTACCGCTGTATTGCAGCCGCCAAATCCTGACGCAGTTTTTAAAAAAGTACGGATATCTTTATGCCTTGTCTCTCGTATGATGTTTAAAGGCATTGATACTCCTAATTCTTGAAATCCTTTTGAAGCGAATAAGGTATTCTGATGTAAGGAATACATGCCAATAATCGTTTCCAATAATCCGGAAGCGCCGAGGGTATGCCCAAAATATCCCTTCAAACTATTTAAAGGAGTGTTCCCCATTTCGGCCCTATTGAATGCGATTGCCTCCATTTCATCATTGAACTGTGTGGCGGTCCCATGTGCTGAAATATAGTCTATTGCTGTGGAGGAAAGCCCTGATTGTGCCAATGCTATCTGAATACTTTTGTATAAACCTTCCCCAGTTCTTGACGGACCTGATATATGATTGGCATCATTACAGGAAGCTTCGCCTAGCACCGCAACGGATTCAGGTATTGCTTTCTTAGAATCTTTGGTCACCAGCACACTAGCAGCTACCTCTCCAATATTGATGCCAGTCCTTGTGTTACAATAGGGACGGCAGGGCGCATCACTTAAAGCCTGAAAAGCGTTAAACCCCGAAAGTATGAATTGAGTAACCAAATCACCACCTATTACAAAGACATGGTCATAAGTTTCCTGTTGGATAAATCGTTTGGCGGCCGCCACTGCCAATACTCCGGAAACGCATGCATTGGAAAGAACAATAGCTTTATTTCTAAACCCGAAGAATTTTTGGATTTTAGCACCAAGAACGCCGAGATATGCTCGCTCTTCCGGAAAAGGATTACGTTCTTCTAATACATCTATGTTTCCCTTCGTGGTCGAGATGATAAGTCCGACTCTTTCATTAAGTTCAATATTGGCTTTCGATAGCGCATCCGATAAAGAAACTATGAGCATTTGCTCTAGTCTTGTATGGGTTTCCTTTGGACTTAATTTATGATACTCTTCCAATAACCGATTTTGGTCAATTCGTGATGCATAAAAAGGATGTGGAAGAATGTGTTTGTCTTCTATAAGCTGAAGGCTAGATACTTCACTTTCTACCTTAGAAATAGCCGCTTGGGTATGAAACCCATAAGCAGAAACGATGTTGTTATGTGATAAGAAGATATTAGCCATCTAGCAAGCCAACTTTTTCTTTCCAATCCAAGAAGAATTTTGGAATGACCAAGGATAAATTTCCATGAAGTTCTACAAAAACCTGTACTGTCTTTCCTGTGCAGACCACTTTTCCTTCCGGATTTAGAATTTCATACTTAAAAATCATTTTTGCTGCCGGAGAATCAATGTACGTTGTTTTGATTTCAGCAACATCACCATATTTCAAAGGCAGTTTATGTTCACAGAAAGAACTAACGATAGGCGTAGAAAAATTATGCTCTTTTTGATCCAAATAAGAGATGCCATGATGTCTGCCAAAAGCTTCTCTCCCATCCTCAAAATACTGAATATAATTTCCATGCCAGACAATACCCAACGGATCTGTCTCCGTGAAACGAACTCGTACTTTGCTCGTAAAGCTGATTTCCTTTTCTTTTTTAGACTGCATTTTTTCTTTCATTGTAGATAATTGCAATAAGGCTTGTTCCTATAAAGAACAGAAACAGGAGTGAGATTTCCGGAATGATTTCTAAAAATCCAACATGGCGTAAAAATACGTCATAAAAGGCATTTAGTCCCCAATTCATAGGTGATACGTTTGAGATGACCTGCATGAATTTTGGCATGGCAAATACGGGAACCCAAACGCCTCCGATTGCCGCTAAAATAACTACGAAGGTTGCGCCAAAAGGTGCAGACTGTTCTTGGGATTTGGCGATTGTGCCTAAAAGTAAACCTAGGCCCACTGCCGCCAATCCTGCAAAAAATGCAACAATAAAAAGTAAGGGTAACCTCCCGGCAACCTCTAATTTTGGGAGGTCTATTAAAGGGAACAAATAGATGCCTAACAAAAGCATCAGCGCAAATTGTAATAGGGCCACTGCTAAAAAAATAAGGGCCTTACCGCCTAAAACAATGGCATAAGAAACCGGTTGAGTCCGTAGGCGCACAAAAGTTCCCTGATTTTTTTCCTTTACCATGTTTATGGACAAGGGCAGGATTATAAAAAAGATAGCAAATAGCGTCCAAGCTGGGATATTGTGTTGCGTGGAATTTGGAATGGAGGCCTGTTTGTCCGCGTTTGGGATGATCTCCCTGAACGAGATAAAACTTTCCGTTTCAAAAAAGGGTTCGGTATCATCTTCTCCTAATTCTTGCTGAAAGGCTTTGTAGATAGACTGACTTTCAATTTGCGCAATCATCTTGTCAATATTATTACGTACAGAACTTTTGAAGGATTGTTGACTGGCAGGGTCAAAATACAATCTAATTTCTTTGTTCGCTATCGGAGTATTAGGAAGCTTCTCTTCTTCTACGCCGAATTTGGCCAAAATTCCTTCAACGTTGCTAGCGATTTTTAAATCTAAATCCTTAGAAAGGTTTTGTGGAAGGATGACCGCTAATTGATACGTTCCCGTCTGTACGAGATTTTGCGCCCGACCTTCATCTTTTTCTACGATGACGTCAAATAGGTTGGAGGCTACTAAGCTTTCTTTGACCTGGTCGGAGACATTACCTTTATCCATATCTACGAGTAGTATTGGGATTTTGTTTTCCTGAATAATTTTAAAGGTATTGTCTTGGATAACGGTAATGGTAATCACCAGTAGTAGGGGCATTATAAAAAGTACGGCCAAACCGCCCAAGTCTCTGGTAAGAAGTAGCAGTTCTTTATATGTGGAGACCCAAAGTTTATACATGGTCCCTTAAGGCTTTACCGGTTAGTGCCAGAAACACATCCTCTAAGTGTTCTGCATCTTTTTGTTTAGCGATTAAGTCTTTTGGCGTGCCAACACCTACCAATTCGCCATGGTCTATAATGCCTACACGGGTACAGAAATGTTCTGCTTCGTTTAAGTGGTGCGAGGTGTAAATAATTGTTGTGCCGTTATGGTTCAATTCTTTCAAATAGTCAATAATGACGGTTTTGGACTGTACATCTACACCAACCGTTGGCTCATCTAAAAAGAGGACTTTAGGCTTGTGAAGGATACTCGCTATAAGATTTACCCTTCTTTTCATACCACCGGAATAGGATTTTATTTTTTTACGAGCAAAATCGGACAGCCCAAGAATACTCAGATGTTCTTGAACTGAATTGGTGAAATCAGAACCTTTTAACCCGTACATAGCTCCAAAATAATTAAGGTTTTCTACCGCTGTCAAATCGGGGTATAGGGCATATTCTTGTGGGACTATGCCGATGTGCTTTTTTAATTCTTTTTTGCTGTTGGAATAGTCAAGCCCGTTAATATTAAAGGAACCAGAAGTAGGTTTTATAAGGCCGCTTAACATAGAAATTAGGGTGGTTTTTCCCGCTCCGTTGGGGCCCAATAGACCAAAAATCTCTCCGTCAAGAATTTCCAAATTCAATTTAGAGACCGAAAACTGTTCGGCCTCTTTGTATTTCTTAGAGAGTTGGTTGATTGTAATCATCTAGTTGCAAACTAAGGTACAGTAAAATTTAAAAGTACGATAGAGATAAAATTATTGAATACCTCTTAACAAAACGTAGTTTTTCATTGATTTGTAATAGCAGTATGGAAATATTAAGCTAAATCATTGATTTGTTTAATAACAATCCATTTTTAATTGTCCGTTATTTTCAAACTCGTTTAGTGGCGTTTTTAGTTGGTCAGTGGCAATTACCTCCAATATGGACAACACTTGCTTTTGCATCGCCACAGAACCACAAATCATGAATACCGCACCCGATTGTAGCTTATGAGCTATACTTTCAGCTTCTTGCTGAAGTAGGTCCTGAACATAAGTTTTTTCTTGATACTCTTGTGATAAGGCTAACTGAACACTGGTAAGTTTTTTAGCATTCAAAGAGCTGTCTATAATTTCTCTATAGGGGTCAAAAGAAGTGCTAGTTTTTCCACCCCAAAATAACTGTATGGGTATCTGTTTTTCATTTTCATCTATAATTCCTAAAAACGGAGCTATGCCCGTACCGTTGGCAATACACACTAGCTCTTTGGCATGCTTTGGAAAACGAAACGCCTTATTTTTTTGAATTGCGGCATTTACCGTGTCGTTTTTGGAAAGCTGATGAAAGTAATTGGAACAAATACCAAACTCATGCTTTTTAATACTCAGGAGAACATCATTCTGTATTCTCGCAACAGAATATAGTCGGGGTATCTCTTCTTCTTTAGGTTGATATGCCAATAGGTCCCCCGACTGAAATTTAATCTTGTTTGCAGGACGAAGGCGTATTAAAAAAGTGTTGTCATTTAAAGGACTTTTGTCCATTACCTTGAAGGGTTTCGTTTTTAACGGCCTAATGGTTTTCTTAAGTTGATTTATTTGTAATGATACCCCGTTTGCCGCACTCCATTCAGATGACCAATCTTTAAAGGCTTCAAAAGATTGATTGTTTACTTTATATAAAGGGAGTAGTCTTTTGAAGAAGGCATTCTTTTCCAATAAAAAATCTATATCCTTCGCAAACTTGCAATAATAAGGATATACCAAGGAACCAAAGCCCAACACGCTAAAACTTAAATTGCTTCTTGGCCTAACTGCGTCGAAAACCTTTATAAAATTACGAGCATTCGTTGGTGCATCGCCCTCGCCGTAGGTTGCCGTAAAAATGATGATATGTTTCGCACTGTCATACGTGGTATAGTTATTTAGGTCGGACTTAAAAACATTTTTTCCCGCTTTGGTCAATGCGTTATAAAATAAGGTGGCATAGTCATTGGTGCTTCCAGTTTCTGAACCTACTAAAAGAATGTATTCACAATTATCCTTATTCTCTTGCGATACTACGGGTTTTATTTTTTTTCTCCTTTTAAGGGTCATCACAAAACCAGAGTACATGAAAAATACCAAAGAAAGACTTGTTATGCACAGCACTATGGACCAAAGAATACTTCCCTGACCTGTATGAAGCGTTAGACTAAATCTAGATACCAAGGTCACAAAGGGATATTTTGCTTCACTCAAGGTCTCACCTGAATATTGGTCTACATACAATTCACGGTCGGTCAGTGCAAGTTCAAAGTAATCTTCTGGCGCTTCGGAAAAGGGATAAATAAGTGACCGAACATTTCCAAGAACAATATTTTCAAAAATGGGAAGGGATTTCAACTTGCTTTCAGGAATACTAGCTATTGCCTTTCCAGTGCTTACGTGCTGTAAATCATCAGCAGGCAAGAGTGAAAATTTCTCCGCAGATAAATAAACACCTGTAGTGGCAACGAGGATTATAGGAAGTATGAACCATCGTCCAAGTATCACATGATACCTTTGCTCAAAATAATCTTTCTGAAATTTAGAAAAAACTTTTCGGATTCCACCTTGTCTTTTCGCTATTAGTACGAATCCCGTCACGGTAATAAGGCAAAGAAGAAACGAGATAAAGCCTACGAAAAACCGTCCAGTACTTTTTAAAAAAAGTGAACGATGTAGATTCGTTGTCCATTGAAAAAAGGCAGATTTCTCTTTTGGGATTCCTAGTTTTTCTCCTGAAATTGGGTTAACGTAAATTCTTTCGTTCAACCCATCAAGCGTAATGACCGATGCGATTACAAAATCGTTAGCATCTACTTCTATATCAAGTATTTCATCATATTTTTTATCTAGTGCGGCAACTGTTTGGGCTATAGATACCTTATTAAGATCAGTTTTAGCGATTGGCCGGCTTGCCTCTGAAATAGGTTCAAACGCGAGAATTGCTCCCGTGATAGCGGCAACAAATAAAAATAGCGATGAGGTAATAGCCAGCACAAGATGACTATATCTCCAGATAGAGATGGTCATTATGCCTTATTTTATTGAGGTATCATACGCACGTATCTAATAAAACCTTTTCCTTCTTTTTTAGATTTTAAGTTAGTGGCAGTAAGATCAAATTCCACATCATCTTTATAGTATTCCTGATCTTCAACGGCCGACTCAAAGCGTATCTTATATCCGGCGTCTATTTTATCCGATGGTATTTTTAGAACTGTCATCTTTCGTTGACCACCAGTGACAGTTTCTCCCACTATAGCATCAACATCCGGTCTTTTGATACCATATACGTTTTTCCACCACTCTTCAAGGTCTCGGTACCATTCCTTATCATCCCCTTGTATGTAAAGGGTTTCCTCATATTCACCTTCAGTATCTAACAATGATACTACCACGTAAGCGCCTTCTCCTGAATAATTCGTTAGTTGAATCATGCATTTATAATTGACGGTCTCTTTAGGTTGTATAAAACCTAAGATTCCGAATAAGGACAAAACAAATAGAAGTGTAATTAACTTTTTCATCTTCTTGATGTAATAATTTATTTCAAGTAGTCTAGAATGTTGAGCTGTTCTCTTAGAAGTTCGTTTTCACTAACTAGATCATAGACCGTTTCTTCAAACTCGGTTTTCAATGATTTGTCCGCGCCTTGGGCAATGAGATATTTTAAAATAGTCTCGTTATGACTGCTCATTGCGGCTAGGTGCAATGCCGTGTTGCCATCATTGTTTCTTTGATTAATGCCAATATTAAACTTTTCTAAACGCTTTAAAAGTGTTAGGTCATTTTCTTTTGCGGCTAAATGGAGTAAGGTGTTCCCATTATTCTGTGCGGTTGTCATGACCAAACCGCTTTTTTGAAGTGCCTTTAGCTTGGCCTCGAAAACCTCAGGTTTTTTGGCGTTAAAAGAATTCATAAGGTAGTAGGCCAATGAATTTCCCTTGACATCAACTGTTTTACTATCTGCTCCTTTTTGCAGCAGATATTTAACAATATCAGCACTATTTCTGTTTACGGCCATGGCAAGTGCAGAGCGTCCATTTTCATCTTTTGTATTGATGTCTTCCACGTAATCGAACAAAAATTCTACTACGCTTAAGGTATTGCTGTTAGCCGCGTTCATAAAGGGAGAATCACCGCCTTTGTCTTGTTTATTAACATCAACACCTTTTTCAATAAAATACTCGAACAAAGAAAGGTCATCACTTTTGTAGGCTATAGCATGTAGAGGATTACGCCCTTGTTTATCTGTAATATTGGCCTCTAAGCCTAGATTTTCTAGATATTTGAAAGTAGTCAATCCGTCTTTTAATTGGTCTGCACCTTGGCTTGCCATTAAGATGGCGTTACCACCTAATTTGTTCAAAGAATTGTAGGACAGCCCTTTTTCAATCAATTTTTTCAGTAATTCAATATTTCCTCCACGTGCGGCATAGTGAAAGAGATTGTTTCCTTCATCGTCAGTACTTTCTAAATCCAGCCCTTTCATATTGAAATAGGCTATAGTAGCATAATCCAAAACAGAAGGAGCGACCAATAAAAGCGCGTTTGCCCCATTGTTCGTTACATCATTGATATCCGCCTTGTGTTTTAGTAAAAAGTCATAGAGCGTTGTATTCGTTATGCCAGCTCTTGCAGCAAAATTGATAACATTATAACCGTGACTATCCTTTACATCTGCCTTGGCGCCATTTTCAACTAAATACTTTACAATATCAAGATTATTACGATAAGCTGCCCAAAAGATATAGGTTCTTCCGTCGTGGGTAATTTTATCCACTTCGTTTCCTTTTTTGGTTAATAGGTACTTGACAATGGAATTATCCGTTTCTGCAAGTAGGGCATAGGAGACCGCATCGAACATATTTCCATTTAACTGGGCTATATCGTTCCCTTCGGAAATATCGGCTTCAATTTTATCTATGGACGGGTTGGCTTTCCAATAATCCCTGCTTAGAAAAACATTTTCTTGAGCAAGGCCTAAGGTAATACATAGCAATGCTAAAAAGCTACATGTAAGTTTTGATAGTGACTGCATATCCTTTTTATTTGCTTCTGACTTTTTCTGCTTGGTTTGTTTTTACAAAAGATTCTATAATCTCAGCGATCTCCTTTTCCTTTTGCATCTCATCTGCGAAGAGATGTTTGTACAAGACCTTATTATCCACTTTTTCGGCAAGGACCAAATCTTGATTTCTGGAAAAAACCTCGTCCCATTTATTGCGAACACTGGCCCATTTCCCCTGTTCTTTCATCCACCAATCGGCGGCCGCTTGGCACCTGGCATCCAGTACTTTAACGTAAGTATTATAGCCTTTTTCCTTGGCTAGGACCACATCTTCTTCTCCCTCCTTGCGTATAATCTTAGCATTATCTTGGTCATGTGCCCATCCGTTCTCGGTGATTTCATGGCGATTTCCACGCATGGTAATATTGTAATCTCCCCTGGTAGTATATTCTCTACGTGGTAGTGGAGCGGGTGTGGTGTTTTCCCAAAAGCTCTTGCCATCTACATGTACCCAGGTGGCAGTACCCTCATAGCGTGGACTATCATCTACTTGGTATACTTTTTGTGTCCATTGGCCAGCGACATCAGCGTCACTTTTCTTCTCATAGTTCCAATGGTTATCACCGTTGTAGGTATATAGATCGGTATTCTCATATAACCAATCTTGGCGCCAGTGCTTTACGACCATAGGCTTAGCAGGATTACCAACCTGCAGTAAATGTTGAATGACTACTTTACCATCTTCATCGCTTACAAGTTGTGCCCATTCTAAGGCTTTGTCAACTTTAGATTTGGAGGGTTTGTACAGAGAGTCATTACTATAGTTAAAAGTTTCCGCAAAATTGAAGGTGACTTCAAAACAGCCACACATTTCTTTTATGGCGTTTGCGTCTTGCTCTTTTTTGTCTTGTTGCGCAAAAGTCGGTATGCTAAGCGTAGCAAATATTAACACTATTAAATTTTTCTTGATCATTTCGTGACTTATTTAGGTGGTCTAATAATTTCTTTGACAAAAATATAAAATTTATTTAGACTGTTTAAAAATAAGCCTATATATTTGACGAAAATTATTAATAATGAATCTAAATAAGGTTTTAGCCTTTATGCTTTGTACGTTCTTAACGGGCTCCATTTTTGGTCAGGAGAATTACGAGGTTCCAGATTCTATACTTACCCAAGATTTAGACGAGGTCATTGTCACCGCAACACGTACCGTTCGTCAGCTCTCGTCTGTTCCACTTCCCGTAACACTTATTTCAAAGAAACAATTACAACGTACAGGTGTTATTAGACTTGATGAAATCTTGAACGAGCAGACGGGAATAATCACGGTAGCTGATGAAAGTGGATTTAATGGTGTACAGATTCAAGGTATTGCTTCGGATTATGTTATGATTTTAATAAACGGGGTGCCTTTGGTAGGGCGCTCCTCGGGCAATTTTGATTTGAGTCGTTTAACCGTAGGGAATATAAAACAGATAGAAGTGGTTAAAGGGCCATCTTCTAGTTTGTACGGTTCAGAGGCATTAGGGGGTGTAATTAACATTATTACCGAGGACCCCAAAGATGAAGAATTACACGGAGAAGCAGCATACCGGTTCGCCTCTTTTAACACGCATGATGCTAACTTTAATCTTGACCAAAAGCTAGGTAAATTCGGCTATTCTTTCTTCGTCAACACGCTACATAGCGATGGCTACGACTTAAGACCTGAAACAGCTGGACAAACGGTAGAACCTTTTAATAATTATACATTTAATGCTCAGTTTTTCTATGACTTTACGAACGATTTAAGATTATTTACTTCCGGCAGGTACTACCAACAAAACCAGAATGCCTCTCTGGTTTTAAGTGATGAGGTATTCGAAGGTAGCACGGACCTTGATGAAGCAAATATACACTTAAGGCTAGATGATAATGCAGGAGCTAAATTACAGTTACAGTATGAATTTTATTATACGAATTATAAAGCTTCTGAGCTGCTTGCAAGCCCTATTACTGATGACGTTTTTAGCCAAAGTGATTTTGACCAGAATCTATTGCGCCCAGAAATAAGAGCAACATACACGATAAAGGACGAAAATAATCTCACATTAGGAGTAGGTTATAATCACGAAAACCTAGACCGAACCTTCTTTGACGATAAAGTCATATTCAATTCCCAATATGCCTTTGCCCAGTACGATTTCTATCCCTTGGAAAGAGTAAACGTAATTTTAGGTGCCCGCTTTGATAATCATAGTGAATACCAATCGCAGTTTAGTCCTAAAGCTTCCGTCAATTGGAAACTTAATGATGAAATTTCCATAAAAGGGTCAATGGGCTATGGGTTTAAAGCTCCTGATTTTAGGCAGTTGTATTTTGATTTTACCAACTCTGCAGTAGGCTATACGGTGCTAGGGTATAACGTTGCAGTAGAAAAAGTACGGGAGTTAGATGCACAAGGGCAAATCATAGATATCTTATTTCCGCTGTCAGATTTAAAAGAACCTTTGGAGGCAGAGCGTTCTATTGGTTATAATTTGGGTGCTTCCTACAGAAAAGGGAAAGTAAAACTAAATGTAAATCTATTTAGAAATGAGTTTACAAACCTTATTGATACGCGTGCTATTGCTAGATTGACTAATGGGCAAAATGTCTTTAGCTACGTCAATTTTGATGAGATCTATACAACGGGAGCTGAATTTGATGTGGATTATAAACTCACCGAACATATTAGTCTTGCTGGGGGTTATCAGTTACTTTTCGCCAAGGATAAACAGAAAAAGGTGGCTTTGGAACGGGGTGAGGTTTTTGCACGCGACCCGCGGACGCTGCAAACCGTGGTCCTAGATAATTCCGATTATTTTGGACTCGTGAACCGTTCCAGGCACACCGCCAACTTTAAAATATTCTATGAAATTCCAAAGTGGGATTTCAATATGAACTTCAGAGTAAATTACCGAAGTAAATACGGTCTTTTCGATGGTAATGGTAATGGCATAATCGATGATTTTGACACCTCATTTGTTAATGGCTATGCCTTATCCAATATCGCCTTGAACAAAACTTTTGCCAGCAAATATACCTTACAGGTGGGGGCTAATAATCTCTTTGATTATAGGGATGAAGAAAATATACCCGGTCTCGCCGGAATACAATTATTTACAAGAATTAACTATCAATTTTAAAACGAGTACTATGAAGATGACCCTTAAATTTTTTACCTTTTTTCTTTTAGCAACTGTATTTATTTCATGTGATAACGAGGACGACGAACCTCCTTTAGTTGCCGTGGAGAGCCAAACTGCCAGTAATATTCCAGCGCCTCAAACGGGTGGTCAACCTTCGGATGAACCGGTAGGAGGTCCATTCACTAAATTTAACTTTGCCACGGGAGCGGTTACCACTAGTGATACGGAATGGGATATAGCCTTTCGAGGAACAACTATTGCCGTAAACGGTGGGGTAGTTACAGGCACCAATGATGAACCTGCAAGAGAAGGTGAGGCTGGAGCGGCAATAGCTACCGGTACTTTTGCCAGTATTACCGACGCCGCTAGTTACACCTTTGCGCAAGATTCCGATAGTGGTTTCGCTATCCCCACAGGAAGCGATAATGGCTGGTACAATTATAATTTTATGACTAACGTAATTGCGCCTATTCCAGGAAAAGTTTTGGTGATTAGAACTAGTGACGGTAGATATGCCAAAGTTGAGATTCTAAGTTATTATAAAGATGCGCCTGCACAGCCAGACGGTTTTGCGGATGAATCTCGTTTTTATACTTTCAATTATGTATATAATCCGAACGAAGGCCAGACTTCTTTAGAATAATAAAATTTAGGAAGCCATTACCCAAAAAGAGCTTTAATCTTTAATATGGATTAAGGCTTTTTTTGAGTTGTATTATATATGTATATACGTGTAATTTCTTTTTATGTTAACGGTTATCAGAAAACAAAAAAATACTACAAAAGATGCTACTCTTTCAACTTTTTGCTTAGCAAATCCAAAGTGCCTTTTAGACCGCCTTTTTGAGTGTTTTAAAAAAGACTTCTTCGCGATCCGCTATTTCTTCCAGTTGTATGGCAACATCTTCGTATCCGCCGCTCTTGGCATTTCTATTTTTATAAATTCTAGAAGCGTCTACGGCAAAATCGCGCCAAGCATCTCCAATTGAGGTCATTTCTTTGGAAAGCTCCAATAGTTTTTCATTTTGTAATACTTCACTTGCCTCTTGCAAAAAAGCCGCATAAATATATCGGAATCCTCCTCCTCCTGTTCCAATCTCTTCTTGCATACGAACAAGCTGTCCCAAATAGTGATTCGCTTTTTTCGGTCCCAATTTTTTTGGCCATTTTCTAATGTTCTTGGCAACCCAACGCATTGCCTTTACCCCAACAATAGGTACAGGCGCAGTCATATCCCTGCTAGTCTGTTTAATTCCTTTGGTTATCGCCTTCTTTAGTTCTAACTCCTTGGGAAATTCGGTAGGATAGTACATATGCCCCTTGGGTGCGAAAGCGCCTTTGGCAAAGCGTACTTTTTCTAACTCCTTACTGGAAAGACTGGTAACCTCTTCCATAACAGGGTCGCTTATCAAATAGCGGTCATCCTGTTTGCCGTATACGACCATATTATGTGCGTTGAAATGAAAGCGGTATTCGTCCGGAAAATAAACCAGATTATACACACCTACCTGTAAACCAACGGGATTGTTCTTGGCCAAGTTCTCATCCAACCGCGCTTTTGCAGCTGCCGGGTTCTTGAACTTTTCCTTTTTCATCTTCACTCCTACTCGTTTAGCGAACTTATTGAATATAAAGCCCGGCATGGAACGATAGGTAAATACAGGCGCATAATTCACCTTTAAGAAAGGTAGATAGCTGAACAATAAGCCAGAACCAATTCCAAAGACCATAGGCTCGCTTATTTCAAAGCCTTGATGTCTCATAAGATTGGAGACTACACCGTTCTCGCAATGCGCGGACTGGTTGTGGGTAAAATTTATTTTTGGTTCTTTAGACATTAATATGTTTTAGTTCACTGAGACTTATTTCAAAAACATCGGCATATTTTTGTAACGTTTTTTCCTTTAGTTTCTTAAATACGGCCGGTTTAAAATGTCTTTTTACACGCCACTGCCAAAGTCCCACATAACTAGCCAGAACGGGTATGTCCATTTTATGTAATTCCATGTAATATTCTATAGGACTCGTTTCCCCTTTTAAAACTTTTTCTTTAGCTATGGCAATCCGCTCTTCAATGACCTTAATGGCATTGTCCAAGGCAATGGTCTTTGGGTCCCATCCAGTACTGAGAGAGGTGGTGTATTTACCATCTTTGTCAACGGCGTACACCATTTCCCTAATATTCGCAGATGCCAAATTACTTTTGTCCTGTGGGACTTCTTCTTTTTTCATTTACTTATACTTCGTGAATGAGACAATTTAATGTACAATCTACAATTAAATCATCATTTCTAAAAGTAGCGCAATCTATAGTGCAAATACTAAGATTACCCGTGTCATAACGAGATATTAAATTTGCTCTTGTCACCAAAATATCACCTACTCGTGGTAATTGATGAATGATAACGCGTTTAATGGCACTTATATAACCAATGAGTTTATTGCTTGTTCCTTCTAAATCCTCTTTGTCAAAATATCCTTGACCTACAATGGCGGAACAGGTTTGTGCAGCGTTCTCTATTAAGCCTGCTTCCATCAAAATATTATCCTCGACAAAGAGACAGTCCCCTTCAATATAAAATTCAGTAGTTACAGAAGTATCATCTATATAGGGCATGTTACTTACCAGTAACATGGGTGGTCTATGGGGCAAGAATTTCTTAATATCTATTTTTCGCCCGTTGTCTTCCATCGTATTTACGCAAGCGCTGTTTTAATTTCACTTATAGCAATGACTTCTTGGTTGCATTCAATTTTTGCTTTTACCAAGGTAACACCCATAATATCATGTAGGATGGTGACCGTAGTCCTAAGTTCGTCCCCGAGTTTGGGTAGCGAATAAATCTCCGCTTTCTTGATCGCACCAATATATCCAACAGGTGCAGGTTCATTTTTTAGGTAATAGGTGTAGCCTTTGTGCATGGCCACCGTTTGAGCCATATTTTCCACCAATCCTGGCTCGGTAAATAGATTATCAAAACAAAGCAGGTTCTCTTTCTTAATGGTTAATCCTGACACTATTTCATTTTCTGAAAACCCATGAAGCTTATCTACCATGACGAAAGGCCATTTTTGAGGTATTAAATTAACGATGAAAGCAGCATCGGTAATAGGTGGTTGCACAATACTCATCTAGCAAACGGTTAAATAAGCATACATATAGGAGAAACGAGCGCTTTCCGGGACATGCAATAAAATTCTATCTCCCTTCTTTAGCTTTCCGCTAGAAACCAGTTCTTCTAACATGACATAAATAGATGCCGCACCAACATTGCCCACATGCGAGAGGTTCAAGAACCATTTATTCCATGGCATAGGTATGCCTTGCTTTTCCAACTCTTTATAAAGCCCTTCCTTAAAGTAGTAAGAAGATATATGTGGAAGGTAGTAATCAACATCATCAGGTCCTATTCCGTGTTTTTCATAGGCCTGCTTTAAACTATCCACACCTTTTACCAAAATATTGTCTCCAAGGAGCCTGGTGTCCTGTTTCATTGCGAACAAGGACATCTTAGCCCATTCACTGGCCGGGAACTCGCTCCATGGCTGAAGGTGTCCATTTTCTTTTTTCTCCGCTCCTGCATACATGCAGGCTTCCATTTCAAAGGCGTAAGAATAGGCTTCCATCCAATTTATTCGTAATGGATTTTTGCCTTTTGGCTCCGATTCCAGTAATACGGCACCTGCGCCATCGGATAGCATCCACCTTAAGAATTCTTTGTTAAATGCTAGAATAGGATTGTCTTCTAGGTCTTTTAAATGTGCTACTTCGTTTTCAAATACATCAGACTTCATCCACGAAGAAGTGCGCTCGGAACCTGCGCAAACAGCATTTTCGACTTGCGCTGTCATCACTGATAAATAACCATATTTAAGTGCGCTCATTCCAGCACAACAGGCACCTGAAGGCGAGTTGATTTCCATATTCCCATTTTCAAGGAAACCATGGACCATTGCAGTATGAGATGGAAGAATCTGATCCGGACTAGATGTTCCGCAGGATAACAATTGAATGTCTTTTGTAGTGAATTCGTCATCACATAGCAATTCAATTGCCTCTTTAGTAAGTTGAGCATTGTTATGGGTAACTTCGCCATTAGCATCCAATGCGTAATAGCGTTCCTTGATCTGATTGTTTCTAAGGACTATACGGCGCGCTTTAGAGCTCTTACCATCTATAAATCCCAATTTAGCCTCCATGTCTTCATTGGAAACGGGTCTGTTCGGTAAAAATTTAGAGATTTTGGTAATAAATACGTCCTTCATCAATTCTCTTTTAAGGCTACTGAGGCATAGTAGGCCTTGTCTGTTTTTCTTTGTTTAAAACTCGGTAAATAGGTCAACAAAAATACGATAAAAACTATTGGTGCTATGACCCATATGGCAAATAACAGGTAATATTTAAACAAAGTAATCCATTTTAAACGTTTGGGATTACCAGGCCCTCCTTTCTTTATGATGAGATTGGCCCATTTGGAAAAAAGAATATTTCCACGTTTGTCCGTCATCACCAAGAAGGGGTTGATTTTAACTCCTCCTAATTTTACAATAGTGTTTTGTAAATCTTTAAAATTGTTCGAAGTCAAGGCTGATTTTATGGGTGGCCCAAACCTTTCCGCCTCCCGTATGTCCCTGTCGGATACACCTGGTTTTGGGAAAATACCTAAATAACGGTCTTTTCTTCCCGAGAACATCCAGTGCGAAATGGTAATAACGCTCACATGGTTAATATGCTTATCCACTAGAGCTATATGGCCTACAAGATTTGCTCCTACATCCGTAAGGAGTCGCTTCATTTTTTCCTGTGCTTGAATCCACATGTTTCTACAGGCTAGTACGGTTATTACGGGAGTATCCTTTAGAATTTGACTAGCATAGCGGGACTTTAAAAATGAGTTAACCGGTATAGAGGGTGTTAAAAACCAGACTTGATAACCGAGTATGACCAAGTCATATTTTTTTTTGAGAATGGTTTCTTTTGGAGGGTGAAATTTATCGGGGATTTGTAAGAAGGATTCTGGAAAGCTATCATAAAATTTTTCCTGTTTCCAGGGAAATTCATAAACGGGTTCCGGTATAATTTCGTAATAAGAGATGGTAACATCGTCTCCTTTTATTTTCCGCGCCATATTTTCCAAAATATCGAGGAGTTGTCCGGTCTGGGAATAATAAATAATTAAAACTTCTTTCATCTTTTACTCGATAATCGAGATTTATAATGCTCCGACGACTGCGTAGAAATAAATGTTGGCTTTACTTCCAATGCTTCGTGGGCTTACCTTATGGTTATTTACTTCCGTCTTTCCAAAAATCAAAATAGTTGAACCACTGTAAAGGGTACTTCTTAAGGATCCACTCCATACTGGTCGTATATTCTTTTAATAGCGCTTGTGGATCTCTAGCCTTAGCAATGGCTTTTCTGGCATAGAGGTGATATTCCTTTTTGGGTCCTTTCATAACGTAAACGAACAGGACCGGGACTTTTAACCTTGATGCTAAGAGGTAAGGCCCTAGCGGAAAATCTGCTTCTGCACCTAAAAATTCTTGCGTAAGTATTTTTGAACCGGGAAGATAGCGATCTCCCGTGAAAACTACCAATCCGCCCTGGTCTAAAGCCGTATGGATTTCAAAAATATGTGACATATCTTCCTGTACCACAATAAATTTCATGGACGATTCCGCCACTAGACCGTCCATATATTCCCTGATGTTGGCATGTTCAGCGTGCGTTGTGACCATGAAGATTTTTGAAATGGAATAACGGTCTTGTAAAAAGTAATGTGAAACTTCAAAATTACCTATGTGACCACTTATAAGTATACCACCCTTATTCTCCTTTAGAAGGTAATCTATATGTTCGATCCCATCATGGGTATAGGTAAATTTATCACGGAACTTTGTGGATATCGCAACCCTGTCCGTTAATACACGACCCAGCATATAATAGCTTTTATAAATTGATGCAATACTTTTTGCTCGGGTATATCTTAATCTTCTTTTAAAATAATAGTATATGGCTTTGGAGCTGCTTGGAGAAAATATAAAGTAATAGGCTACTACAAACCGTAATATAAAATAGGCTCTGTTTATACCAAAAGTAGTTAGGAAGAAAATAAATAGTTTGTAACCTAAAAGCGTTCCCTTGGATTTCCCTTCCCACTCCGTTGCCATTTCATTTTATGTAAAGGATGTTATTGATCCAGTTTTCTTTCAATAAGGTTATAAAAGTCCCGTAGGGTAATTATATTCACGAAATCCTCGCCAACTAGTTTTACACTAAAATTACTTTCTACCGCGACTACTAAATCTACAAAGTCTAAACTATCTAATCCAATAGCATCTTTTAGATTAGCGGCGGGCACCAATTCCTCCTCCTCTACTTCAAAATCATCAATGAGGAAGTCGTTTATTTTTTCAATAATGGTTTCCTTGGTCATCATTCTTGGCTGACATTTTTTACGATTAAAGCGGAGTTGGTTCCGCCAAAACCAAATGAATTCGACAAAAATACATCAATTTTTTTATCTACAGTTTTACTTGTAATGTTAAGTTTAGCCGAGTCCTCATCAGGTTTTTCCAAGTTAATGTTGGGGGCTACGAAATTGTTTTTCATCATGATCATAGAATAGATGATTTCACTTGCCCCGGCCATCCAACATTCATGGCCGGTCATTGATTTCGTAGAGCTGACCAAAGGACCGTTTTCGCCGAATACTTCAAAAATTGCTTTCGCTTCATTAGCGTCTCCCACTGGAGTAGAGGTGGCATGTGCATTTACGTAATCTATGGCCGAAGCCTCTAGTTTAGCATCTTCTAAAGCTTTGTTCATGGCCCTTGCAGGTCCTTCCATATTTGGTGTAGAGATGTGTGCACCATTTGAGGAAAACCCATAGCCTATGAGCTCTCCAAGAATGGGAGCATCTCTTTTTATAGCAGATTCATAACTCTCGAGGATAACGGTCGCTCCCCCTCCGCTAGGGATCAGTCCATCTCTTTCACTATCAAAAGGTCGCGAGGCTTTTGTTGGCTCATCTTGTCTCATGGCAAAAACCCCAAGACCGTCAAAACTGGCCATGGCTAGATGGTTTATCTCCTGGGCGCCACCTGCGATGATACAGTCCTGCATTCCACTCTTAATCAAATGATAGGCCATGCCAATAGCGTGTGAACCACTTGCACAGGCCGCACTCAAAGTGAGGTTTATACCCGTTAAACGGAATATGGTAGAGAGGTTCATGGTTACCGTGGAATTCATTGCCTTGAATATGGCTCCTGAACCAACCAATGTGGTGTCTTTTTTTTCTCTTATGGTATCAATGGAGTTGATGACCGATTTTGCGGTACTGTCATTTCCGTAAATAATGCCTACTTCGTTACCATCAATAAAATCTTGTTCTATTTGAGCATTTTTTAACGCTTCAATTGTAGCAGCATAAGCGTATTTGCTTTCTTCACCCATGCTTATGCGCTGTCTTCGGGAGAGGAGTTTTTTTAAATCGGGCTCTGCGACAAAACCGGTTAAGGACGATCTAAAACCGAACTCTTTACGGACAGGATCATAAATAATACCCGATTTACCTTGATAAAGGGATTCTTTAACCTCTTCTAGGTTTTTCCCTATACAAGAATAAATTCCCATACCTGTTATAACAACTCTCTTCATCAGCCTAAACGTATTCTAAGAATATATACCACCATTAATGTTAATGACCTCACCGGTAATGTATGATGCTTTATCCGAAGCTAAAAATGATACTACATGTGCTACCTCTTCCGGTTTGCCAAAGCGGTTTGCAGGAATCATTTTTTTGAGTTCTGACTCATCTAAATCTTCTGTCATATCTGTTGCTATAAATCCGGGTGCTACTGCATTTACAGTAACCTTTCTTTTTGCAACCTCTTGTGCGAGCGCTTTTGTAGCTCCGATAACGGCACTTTTAGCGGCGGAATAATTAGTTTGCCCGGGGGTGCCTTTAAGTCCGGACACGGAGACCATATTAATAATACGACCATATTTATTCACTAACAATTTTTGAATAAGCGTGTTGGTCACATTGTAAAAGCCATTTAAACTTGTATTGATTACCGAAGACCAATCGTCTGAAGACATCCACATAAATAGCCCATCTTTCGTTATTCCGGCATTGTTCACCAATACTTCTATAACACCATTCTTATTGGCTTCATGCCAAGCCTCTAACTTTGTGGTCACTTCTTCGCCATCTGCTACATCAAATTGTATTATGGCACCTTCCCCACCGACAGCTCTTACCATTGCCAGTGTTTCTTCTGCAGCTTCCTTATTTTGTTTATAATTGATAAGCAACGGATAATTCAGGTCTTTGGCAAGTTGCACACATATAGCCCTTCCAATACCCCTGGAACCTCCTGTAATTAAAGCATATTTTACTTTTTCCTCTCCCATATATCCTATCTTGCTTGGTTTGCCGGGTTAATTTTTGACAAATGTTTCTGCATTTTCATACCATTTGTTACCTAAAAGCTCTCCTTTAGCATTAAAAAAGCCCCAGCCCTTTTTAGATTTTAATCTAGCAAGCTCTCCTATAAAGCCTTTGTCATTATTGCCTGCTAAAAAGGCAAGGCCGGCGGTAATACTATAGTCGGTGGGTATGATCATGTTTCCAGAGGTGTCTATAAACCCCCAATCCTTCTCTTTTACCGGTGCAAGACCATTTGCGGCGAAAACTTCGGCATCACGGTATTGAAAGTCTACTACTGTTTCTCCCTTAGTATCAATATAGCCCCATTGTTTGTCTTTTGAGACTGGTGCCAATCCGTTAGAAAAAGCGCGTGCCTTATCAAAAGTAGGAGCAATCACCCAAGTTCCTTTTGAGTCAACAAAACCTATTTGCTTGTCTTTCCTTGCATAGGTTAGGCCAGAATCTCCGTGGAAGTTCCAAACCTTATCCGCCCCCTCTACTACATTGAAACTACCATTGTGGATGATTCCAAATTCTTCACCTTTTTTTCCGTAAACACCGGACTTATTAAAGGTATTCCCTATTTCTTCGTACGCCGTAGGAATCACCTCTTTCCCATTGGTATTAATCATACCCCAAAGCTCTCCTTTTTTAACCTTTGCATGGCCATTTCTAAACGCCTTTATAACTTCGTATGTGGGGTCTAGGACTATTTTTCCGTCCGTTCCAATCAAGCCAATTTTCTCATTTTGCCTGATAAAGGCTACGCCGTCATCAAAATCAAAATATTTTTCTGTGGCCGGCACCTCCAATTCTTTCTCCGCACTGTCTATGTAGCGCCACTCATCATCCTTTAGGACAAGGACGTAGCCAGAATTAAAGTATTTTACTTTGTCATAGGTGGGCTCAATTGCCCACGCTCCTTTTGTATCTATAAAACCCCAGGCTTTATCCTTTTCTACGGCTGCATAACCTTCTGAAAAACTTTTTGCCTTGGAAAACTGTGGTTGAATAACATATTCTCCAGATGTGTTGATATACCCGAACAATCCATCTTCACGGACTAACGCTAATTCCTGTCCAAAGGAAAACGCAAAGCAAATGACTAGTAATACTGTAAAAATTTTTCTCATGACTTTTTATTTTGATGATTAATAATATAGTTCTTTACTTCATTTACATAAGGATACATTACCTTATCTGTTTTGAACGGGGGAACTATGTTACGGACGGCATCATACATTTTTCTTGTCTTAGATGAGACTTTGTCCTTGACATCAAGATACTCTATTGCTTGTACAACGGTAATCATTTCAATGGCTACCACTTCGAATGCATTTTCAATTACTTTTTTAGTAATTAGGGCCGCATTAGTACCCATGCTCACAATATCTTGGTTGTCGTTGTTGTTAGGTATGCTATGCACGTACATGGGGTTGGACAGCATCTGATTCTCCGCTGTGGTAGAGGTTGCCGTAAACTGTACGCCTTGCATTCCAAAATTTAATCCTAATGTTCCTAAGTTAACAAAAGGCGGAAGAATATCGTTCAATTTGGAATTCAGTAGATAATTGAGTTGTCTTTCGGCCAACATGCTCATTTTAGTTACCACGATCTTTAATTTGTCCATCTCCAAGGAAACGTAATCTCCATGAAAATTACCTCCATGATACACGTGCTGTTTTTCAACATTTACGATTGGGTTGTCATTGGCAGAGTTCACCTCTTCTATCAAAATCCGCTCTACCTCATTCAAAGTATCCAGAACGGGACCCAGTATTTGCGGTACGCAGCGTATGGAATAGTATTCCTGTACCTTTTCTTCAAAAACAGAAACATCAGTATTGTCCGTATATAGATGATGTTCTCTTTTTCTTGTTAAGGTGCTGTCCTCTAAATGACTTCGCATAGAACGTGCTATCTCTCGCTGGCCTAAGTGCTTTTTAGTATAATTTAAATCATAGGACAAATGATCATCATAAGCTTCTACTATCTCGTTGATAGCAGAAGAACAACAAATCACCCATTCCAACAGACGTCTTGTGTAAATCGTGTTTACGATACCAATTCCGGTCATGACAGACGTACCGTTGATAAGGCCAAGACCTTCCCGCAGTCTTACCTCGATAGGACTTATTCCTTCTATTTTAAAAACTTTGCTAGTCGGTGTTCTTGCACCTTTGTAAAAGACTTCTCCCTCTCCGATTAAGACTAAGGCCAAGTGTGCCAGTTGTACTAAATCCCCGCTTGCGCCAACACCTCCGTGCTCATAGATAAGGGGAATAATGTCTTTATTAATCAATTCTGACATCACTTTAACAACGGATACGTGTACACCGGAATTTCCCAGACTTAGGGTGTTTAATCTTGCCAGCATTGCTGCCTTTACATACTTCGGGTCAATGGGGTTTCCCGTTCCCGACGCATGGCTTCGAATAAGATTATACTGTAACTCTAAGGTTTCGGGATCTTTGATTTTGTACTGTGCCATAGGGCCAAATCCTGTGTTGACACCGTAAATGACCTTATTCTTCGAAAATTCTTTCAAGAAATTAAAACTTTCCTCAACAGTATTTAAAAGCTCTTCATGTAGTGATATGGATTCTTGATTAAAAATCACATCGTAAAATTCCGCTATTCCTAACCTTCCTTTAATTTCTGGCATGTATGGTTGATTCTATCGGGTATAAATAATACCTTAGTACATAAAAATAAGCATCTTGAAGCGCAAATTTATAATAATTAGCGAATTTGAATACTTATTGTATCGGAAATATAGAGATGGAAAAAGAAAAAGTTGATGTCTTGATAATAGGTGCTGGCCCCTCGGGTTGTGTGGCGGCCGCATATCTGCATAATAAAGGCTTTTCCATTAAAGTGGTTGAAAAAAATAAGTTTCCACGTTTCGTTATTGGCGAAAGTCTTATTCCAAGATGTATGGAACATTTTGAAGCGGTCGGACTACTAGATTGTCTTAAAGCGAAAAACTTTGAAGTGAAGACTGGTGCACGGTTTATGCAAGGTCCAAAAATTTGTGAATTTGATTTTAGCAAGAAACATACAAAGGGGTGGAACTGGACCTATCAAATACCGAGAGCAGATTTTGATAAAACCCTTACTGATGAACTTCAAAATAGAGGTGTAGCCATTGATTTTGAGAAAGAAGTGGTAGGGGTGGAATTTGCCAATGAAATTTCTACGACGCAAATAAAGGACCTGCAAGGTAGAACCTCTCAAATTGAAGCAAAATATATCATAGATTCCAGTGGTTTTGGCCGTGTGTTACCGAAATTATTAGACTTGGATAAACCATCGGAAATACCTGCACATTCATCTATTTTTACACATGTCAAAGATATTAGGAGACCCGATGGCTGGGAAGGCCATAGAATAACTTTTGATATCGTAAGCCTTGAAACTTGGTTATGGGTAATTCCGTTTTCGAACGGATATACGAGTATAGGATATGTAGGGCCAACGGATTACTTGGAATCTTTTGAAGGAAACAACGAAGAACGTTTACGGGAGATGATGAAGCTTTCGAATCACTATCTAAGTAGATTTGAGGACCTTCCTTATGAATTTGAACCTAGGATGATTAAGAATATTGCTAAATCTGTAAAACAGCTCTATGGACCTGGTTACGTGCTTACAGGAAATAGTGCCGAGTTCTTAGACCCTGTTTTCTCTTCTGGTGTAACTTTTGCAACGGAATCTGCCCATTTGGCCGCAAAAATGATAACAAAGGAACTAAACGGTGAAGCAGTGGATTGGGAGCATGATTACTCTAAATATATGCTGGATGGCGTTAACGTATTTTCCACTTATGTTAAAGAGTGGTACACAGGAAACCTTCAAAAAATATTCTTTGCCGACTCTGAAAACCCTGTTATAAAATCACAGATTTGTGCCGTACTCGCCGGGTACGTTTGGGATAAAACCAATCCTTTTGTCAAAAATCATCATCGTCTGGTCAAAACAGTTGCTCATATCGCCGATATGGAGAAAGAGGCTGCTAACGCCCGTTAGGATATTCAACGTAATTCAGTTAAAAATTACAGCTTTTTTTAAAGGAAAATCTCCTATGGCAGAAAATGAGGTCTAAGTTTTGTTTCAGGCATAAAACACCTGTAATACTTAGGTCTATTCAGTTTCCAAAGTAATTCTAGTCAGCTCGGACCGGGGGGAGTATTAATTGACTACAAAATTGGTGTTCTACTCTTGGATGTATTATATTAGACCTTTCGCTTTTATGCATGTGGCACAAATTAGTGCAGTTATGGAGCGTGTTAACCAATTAACCAACTCAACCCTCATGGATTACTTATCGATTTTCTCTTTTATTGGATTCACACTTTTGGTAGCGATTATCGCTTGGTACGCTACAAGAAACACCAATGAAAGTACCGCAGACGGATATTTCCTCGGTGGAAGGAGTTTGGGTGCCTTGACTATTGCAGGTTCCTTGTTATTGACCAATCTTTCGGCAGAACAAATAGTGGGTTTAAACGGTCAGGCATTTTCTGAGGGAATACTCGTGATGGCTTGGGAAACACTTGCCGCTATAGCCATGGTCATTACAGCTGTCTGGTTTCTGCCCAAGTATATGAAAAAGGGGATTACCACCATTCCTGAATTTATACAGGGTCGTTTTGACGAAAACACCAAAGCCATTCTATCCATATTATTTTTAATCGCATTTGGTATCGTGTTATTACCGACCATTCTTTATGCAGGTTCTAAGGCTTTTATCACCATGTTCGAATTGCCCGATGCTTTGGGAGTTTCAGAGACGGCCGCTTATTGGATATGTGTTTGGAGTATTGGTTTAATAGGAATTATATACGCAATATACGGTGGTCTAAAAGCGGTGGCGGTATCCGATTTGGTCAATGCTATAGGATTGTTGGTTGGTGGTCTGGCTATACCTTACTTTGGATTGGTTATGATTAGTGATGACAATAGTATCGCTGGAGGTTTGTCCAAGTTATGGGTAGACAATCAGGATAAATTTGATGTCACCGGCGATATTACTTCTTCCATACCGGTGGGGACTATCTTCACAGGGATGATGATTGCGCAGATGTATTATTGGGGTACGAACCAAGCTATTTTACAACGTGTCTTTGGAGCGAAAAGTTTGGCCGAAGGTCAAAAAGGGATGTTGCTAGCGGCATTTGTGAAATTCTTGATTCCTGTTATCGTGGTGTTACCAGGTATCATTGCGTTCAATATGTTCGGGTCTGAGCTAAACGATGCGGACGCCTCCTATCCAGAGCTGGTTAGAAGGGTACTACCAGGTGGATTGTTAGGATTCTTTGCCGCAGTTTTATTCGGTGCCATATTAAGTTCGTTCAATAGTCTTTTGAACAGTAGCGCTACCTTATTCGGTTTTGATTTGTACAAAAAGTTTTTCAACCCTGAAGCAAGCGAATTACAGACAGTAAAAGCAGGAAAACGTTTCGGTTTGGCATTGGCGGTTATCTCAATGTCCATAGCCCCATTTATACGTTATGCTCCGGACGGTTTGTTCTCCTATATACAGCAAGCGTTAGGAAGTTTAAGTGTACCAATATTAGCCGTGGTCGTTATCGGAATTTTGACCAAAAAGGTGCCAGCCTTAGGTGCTAAGGTTGTTTTAATCGGTGGGGTGATTATGTATTTGATCAGTCTATTAGGATTGGGCCCCGCAATGATTAATTCAGCTATGGCTAAGGCAGCCGAGAATGGTATTACCGATGCGGGCCAATTAGCAATTATAAAGGCTGAAGCTTATCCTCATTTTCTCCACATCATGGGAATACTGTTCGTGGTTAACATTATTATTATGCTCATTATTGGAGCTGTTAAACCAAAAACTGAGGAGTATGTGCCAGAGGTGACTAAAGTAATCGATACTACGCCTTGGAAGTATGCCACCGTTGTTGGTATTTTGGTCGCGTTGTTGGTTCTAAGTACCTATCTGATTTTTTAGGAGAAGGGTGTTTTTTAGAATTCTAGATGTAACCCTACTTGGCCCGGTCCAAAGTTGAGGTTCCAGCTTAGTTTTTTAGCATTGTCATTATATTTTTGGTCGTATTTAGAGTCTAAATAGCGGTCTATCGATTCCACGGTAAAAATACTGATAGCCACACCTAGGACTACGTCGGAGAGCCAATGTTTACCCTCCCATAACCTTGATATGGCAGGTATAGAACCGAGTGTGTAAATTCCGGTTTTCACCCAACAATTCTTAAATTGTTTGGCTATGGCATGAGCATTGGTCATTGCTAAAATGGCATGACCTGACGGAAAGGAATGAAATTCTCTATCACCGGCCCATAGTGGTCGATAGGTATCCTTGTTTTTTCCGCTTAAGGGTCTTGCCCTACCAACTGCGGATTTTAGTACTTGTTGAAGTAGACCTGCTGAGGAAGCGGAGGAAATTAAAAGTACCCCTGTTCGCCTCAATTTTTCGTTTTTACTAATTAGACCCGTGAGGTAAACCGCTCCTGTAATCATATAATTATTCTCTGGACTCCCATAGTTGAATCCGTAGTCGCGAACAACTTTTGGTACGTCTTCTTTAATACCTCTAAAATAATCACTGGTAGGGGTGTCCACTAAATAGGCAATGCCCGTTGCCCCCATCGTATAACCAAAATTAGACCAATCCTTGCCAGTCCAATGTAGCGGTCTGCTATAGGAATAGCCTATACCTTTAAACACATTTCCTATGTCATAGGTAAACATTTGCCATCTGGTTTCAACAGAATCCTTAGAAGTGCTTTGAGCAGAACACGAGAAGGAAAATAGAATAAGGAATACTATTATTGAATTTTTCAAAATGCTGTTTTTAGAATTTGCAAATTAAAAAAATAAATAAAAAACTATTATTTCTAACGATTGGAAAGTTAGCTCAATCTATTATTCATCGCTGAAGGTTAAGATAAAAATTTTGTCAAAAATAAATTCCTTGCGCTAACCTAAATGTATTGGCATGGGCATCAACAATAACCTTAATTTCAGGAGAGTAGCCACCACCCATACTACATTGCACGGGTATTTGAAGCTTGTGGCAGGTCTCTAGGACAAAGCGATCTCTTTCCTTACAACCTTCTACGGTTAAACTTAATGTGCCTAATTTGTCCGTTTCAATAACGTCTACGCCACATAGGTAAAATATAAAATCCGGTTGTTGTTCGTTAATAAGTTTTGGAAGGGTTTTTTTTAAAATAGATAAATACGTGGCATCCGTTGTTCCTTTTTCCAAAGGAATGTCCAAATCTGAATGCTCCTTTTTAAAGGGATAATTACCTGCCCCATGCATGGAAAAGGTGAAAACGGAGGCATCTTTTGCAAAGATTTCAGCTGTCCCGTTACCTTGATGTACATCCAGATCGACAATTAGTATTTTCCTCGCCAATCCTTTTGATTGTAAGTATCTAGCCCCTATAGCTTGGTCATTTAGCATACAGAAGGCTTCCCCTTTATCGGTATAGGCATGATGCGTGCCACCGGCAATATTCATGGCAATTCCGAATTGTATGGCGTACTCACAGGCTTTCATGGTTCCGTCCGCAATGATTCGCTCACGCTCTACCAAATCCTCCGTGAGGGGAAAACCTATTTTTCGGGCTTCTTTGGGTGGAATTTTAATGTTCAATAAATCGTAGAAGTATTCCGGGTCGTGCACCGCAACAATATGCTTATCGTTCGGTATTTCTGGTTCAAAAAAATTGGTTTCCTCACAAGTACCTTCGTATAGGAGTTGTTTGGGAAGCAAATCGTACTTAAGCATGGGAAACCGATGTCCTTCCGGTAACGGATGTTTGTAAATAGGGTGAAACGCAATTCTTAACATAGCAGCACAAAAATACCAAAAACCTGCACTACCTTTGTACCAATGCGTACTTCAATTACTACAGATATTGCCTTTTGTCAAAAGCTTTTAAAAACAGGCGAATTGGTTGCCATACCCACGGAGACGGTTTATGGGTTAGCAGCGAGCATCATGGATATAGGAGCTATAGAACGTATTTTTGAAATGAAGGGTAGACCTATGTTCAATCCTTTAATAGTTCATATTCATAGCTTAGAGCAATTGTCTCTTTTGGCGAGGGATATTCCCGAAAACGCTCTAAGACTGGCACGAGCTTTTTGGCCGGGCTCACTAACGCTTATTTTGCCCAAGACGGCGGAAGTTTCCGATACCATTACGGCAAATAAACCTACGGTGGGTATCCGTATGCCAAATCACCCAAAGACCTTAGCATTGTTAAAGGGGCTGCCTTTTCCCATCGCGGCACCCAGTGCAAATCCGTCCACCAGAGTTAGTCCTACTTCTGCTGAACATGTGTTCTCTTATTTTGGAACGAAGCTACCGGCTATTTTAGATGGCGGACCTTGCGAAGTAGGTTTAGAATCTACCATTGTAGGATTCAAGGGAGAAACGCCGGTTATATATCGAAAAGGGGGGATTACCGTTGAGGCTATCGAAGCTATCGTCGGTAAAGTTCAATTGGTTACTAAAGAAGATAAAGCGCCAGTGGCTCCGGGAATGTTGGCAAAGCACTATGCTCCAAAGACTAAACTGATCATTAGTAGCAGTGTGGCTGAAACAGTTGAAGAATATACAGGCTTTAAAGTGGGTGTCATTTCTTTTTGCTCAAATTATGAAAGGGTTGAAGCGCTAAGAATACTTTCACAAGAAGGCAATCTTGCTATAGCCGCAAAAAACCTTTTTTCCGCTTTACATGAGCTGGATCAGATGGAACTGGATTTCATTGTCGCAGAGAAATTTCCCGAGGAAGGATTAGGGAGGAGCATTAACGACCGTCTAGAACGAGCAGCATACTAAGTTTTCTTATGCATTGCCAGCTGTATTCTTTTTCTGGGAATATCTACGGATAATACTTTTACAATAAGCTGCTGGTTCAAGTGAACATGAGCGTTCACATCCTTTACAAAAGTATCCGCTAAATTAGATACGTGAATAAGGCCACTTTCCTTAATGCCGATATCTACAAAACATCCAAAATTGGTAATATTGTTGACAATACCTGGTAGCAATTGCCCGTCTCGCAGATCACCTATGGATCTTATGTTTTGATCAAAAGAAAAAACCTTCGCCTTCTCCCTTTTGTCCAAACCGGGTTTCTCCAGTTCTTCTACAATGTCTTGTAATGTAGGTAAACCTACTTCTTCAGAACAATACTGTCGTAAATCTATTTCTTTGAGTTCCCTTTTGTTTCCGATTAAATCAGATAGGGATATTCCCCTATCTTTTGCCATTTGTTGTACAATGGTATAGCTTTCCGGATGCACTGCAGAATCGTCCAACGGATTTTCCCCGTCTTTAATACGAAGAAATCCCGCACCTTGTTCAAAAGCTTTACCGCCTAAACGGGCAACTTTTTTAATTTCGTTCCGTGAAGGAAAAGCACCATTTTCAGTTCGGTACGCAACTATGTTTTCTGCTAATTTTGGACCTATTCCACTAACATAACTCAATAATGGAACACTGGCGGTATTGATATTAACACCTACTGAATTAACACAACTTTCCACCACGCGGTCCAAGGATATCTTTAACTTGGGTTGGTCCACATCGTGCTGATATTGACCTACACCAATAGATTTGGGGTCTATTTTAACCAGTTCCCCTAGAGGGTCTGCCAACCTACGACCAATGGAAACCGCACCTCTTACGGTGACATCATAGTTGGGAAATTCATCCCGGGCAATTTTAGAGGCAGAATATATGGATGCTCCAGCCTCGCTCACCACAAAGACTTCAATCGGATCTTTGAACACCACCTTTTTAACCAACCGTTCTGTTTCTCTAGATGCTGTTGCGTTGCCAATGGCAATGGCTTCAATTTTATAGGCATTGGCCAAAGAGCTTAGTTTTTTAATACTTCCAGACACATCGTTTTGTGGGGCGTGCGGGTAAATCGTTTCATTGTGCACCAAGTTTCCCTGTTGGTCTAAGCAAACTATTTTGCAACCTGTTCTAAAACCAGGGTCAATCGCTAAAATTCGCTTTTCACCTAGTGGGGGGCTCAGTAGAAGTTGTCTTAAATTTTTAGCGAATACCTCAATAGCATTGCCGTCTGCCTTTTCCTTGGCCTTTTTTAATAATTCAGCACTTAGTGAGGAAAATAATAACCTTTTGTAGGCATCTGATATAGCCATTTTAATCTGCTCCGCACTTTCGGTAGTATCATTTTTAATGATGCGTTGCTGTATACGTTCCAATGCTCGATTGTCGTCAATCTCAATTTTAATGCGGATGTATTTTTCCGATTCCGCGCGGGAAATAGCTAGGAATCGGTGAGACGGACAACGATTTAAAGCTTCGCTCCAATCAAAGTAATCCCGGTATTTCTGTGCTTTTTCCTGATCTTTTTGTTTAGCGACAACTTTGGTCGTAATCATGGCAAAGCGTTCTAATTGCCGTCGTAGTTGATTTCTGATATCCGTACGTTCATTGACCCACTCTGCAATAATATGTCTTGCCCCTTCTAAGGCTTCACCCTCGTTTTGCACTTCTGCATTTAAGTACCTACCTGCCAAATATTCCAACTCTTCCGTACGTTGGGCCATAATAATTTTGGCCAAGCGCTCCAATCCGTTCTTACGGGCAACTTCTGCCTTTGTTTTTTTACTTTTTTTGAACGGTAGGTACAAATCTTCCAGACTAGTGAGATTGGCGCATGATTCAATTTTTGATTTTAGTTCTGCGGTTAGGACACCTTGTTCTTCAATGACCTTAAGAATAGTGGATTTCCGTTTCTGTAATAATTCAAATTCATTTTTATACTTTACAATGTTACCTATCTGCACTTCGTCCAACCCACCAGTTGCCTCTTTTCGGTAGCGGGAGATAAACGGGATGGTACAATCCTGATTTAGAAGTGCTACTGTATTTTGAATTGATTTTTCAGGGAGTTGGGTGTGTTGAAGAATAGAGGATATAAGATTCATGGGAACTTAAATAAGAGGTAAAGATAAAAAATACCCATTATTAGGTATTCTTTTTGGTTTCGGTTTGTAATAATATTGGTAAACGAAAGTCAATTTACTATCTCCCCTAGAGTACTTTTCGTTGAATCCCCCCTGTTATATAAAGGAACATGATAATTATCCGTAAAAGGGATTATTAGATAAACACTAAATAAATGATTATGAAAAAACCAATGATGGCATTAATTTGCGCAATGATGGCTTTCAGCGCCTGTAACAAAGATGACGACAACCCAATTACTACCGAAGAAGAAACGGCGAATCCTCCAAAAGAGGAGGTTATGGACCCGCCGGAGGTACTAACCGGTGTTTTTAGGGATAGTGAGGTACAAGGCCTAAGCTTTAGTACCGCTACTCAAAATGGGACTACAAACGATAAAGGCGAGTTTTCCTTTTTGGAAGGAGAGACCATTACCTTTACAGTGGGGGAACTTACATTAGGAAGCACAATAGCCGATACCTTGATTACCCCTATTTCTTTGGCGAAAGCTATAGATGCCAATGCGACTATAGCAAGTCCTTTAGCACAGAATATAGCAGCTCTTTTACAAACCTTGGATAGTGATAATGATCACAGTAACGGTATAATCATACCACAAAATATAGCAAGTGCTATTGGGGTGCAAAATATAGATTTTACACAACCTATTGAAAGTACTTTGGCGGATATTGTGTTAAGTGTTGCACAGAATCAGGGCCCTGCATTACAGATTGTTTATCCGGGACAAGCGGCCGATAACATGGCTGCTGCGCTTAATATTGACTATGATGCACCACCGAATTTTGCGATAAGTCATTTAATGCCAGCTTTAAAAGCATTTTTTCAGGGCTACTATAAACAACATACTCCGGCATCGGCAGTGTATAAAAATACCTTCGATGTAGAGGGAAGGTTAATTTCTACCGACATCATATCGAGATTTTCCGGAAATATGCTGTACAGTTTCAGGTTTTCGGGATATGCTGATGATGGTCAGCCAGTAACAGGTACGTACACTAGCTTTAATGCGAATTCTAGATTTGGAAGCGCGGTTTTAAACGCAAGTTTTGAGTATGGTCTAGAGCTTGGTTATGATGAAGATCATAGATTGACAGAATTTGGAGAATTGTTCAATGGGCAAATGTCTAACTTAACTCAATTCACAACGTTCGATGAAGATAATAGGCCTTTGTCCTATTTTAGGGACTTGTCTCAAGAGGGCGAAGACCTTGAATTCACTATTACCATAGATGCCACATATGAAAACGGGCTGATAAATACTTCTCGAAGAAACTTTTATCAGGAATATGACCAAGGGGGGTCACTGGTATTATAAATACCACTAGAGAATTAACCTACAGGTATAATGAGGTCAAGAATTTAACTAATATCGATTTTACCCGTGTTTTTGAAGAAACTTTTACTCAGGACGGCGTAGTAACAAATACTGTTGATGATGGCACGCATAATGAAACTTTGAGCTATGATAATAATAACAAGTTAGTGACTCATCAATCTCTGGAACAAGGTACTACCGGCGCTGATGTTACGTATACCAGTGAATGGACAAGGGCATATGACGCCAATGAACTGTTAGATTCCTATACGTTCTCCTCTACTTTAAATAGAGAAAGTTTTATTGATTACGAGGCAGGAATACTATTAAGTTCGCAAGATTTTTTTAATGGTCAGCTTACTTTTGAGGCTAGTTATGCCGCAGATGGTTCCAGTATCTTTACCAATTATTTCTATAATGAAAACAATGATCTGATTCGGACAGAACTGTTTGAACGTGATGCAAATTTCAGAACCATTAAACAAATAAACGTATATTATGATAATGGGGTAATATCCTTCATAGACGAGTTATTTTATGACGAAAACGGAAACATAGGTTCAATTATTTATAAGGATGCCGATGGAACAGTAGTTCAAACGAATAATTATACTTACAACGCATCTGGTCAAATTATTAGTGTGGAGGGATTATTTGCCGACGGAAGTTTACGGTTTACGGAAGAGTGGGAGTATAACAGTGATGGTCTGTTGACCACAATAAATGTTTTTAGGGCCGACGGAACTCTCGAAGTCATATATCGTTACGAAAATGGAGAATTAGCTACTGGAGAGTTTTATGATGAGGATGGCAATTTAATTGAAACAGTAGATTATACCACCAGTGGAAAATCTAAACTGAATACGAATAAAAGAGAAAGAAACAGGAAACATCTACAATCAAGAATAACCAGAGGAGAACAAGTACGGACAATATCTACCTCCAGTTATGACGATGAAATTAGATGGATAAGCAAAAAATAAGAAAAAGTTCAAGCTCTTGCTTTCTATCTTTATCTTGTCCTGTTATTTTGAATTAGTTAAATCCCCGGTCATATGGCTGGGGATTTTTAACTTATCCCCTCACCATTACCAACACCTTCCTCATCCGGATTTACAAAGACCAATTTGCCTTCGGCATTTTCGGTCATCAGAATCATGCCTTCACTATCTACACCACGTAAAGAACGTGGCGCTAGATTGACTAGTACGGTGACTTTTTTACCCACAACCTCTTCTGGCGTAAAACTTTCGGCAATGCCGGACACTATTGTCCTAGTATCTAAACCGGTATCTACCTTAAGAACCAGCAGTTTCTTGGCCTTGGCCATCTTTTCAGCTTCCACGATGGTGCCTACCCGCATATCTAGTTTTGTAAAATCATCGAATTGTATGGTATCTTTTTGTGGCATAAGTTCTTTGCTGGCGTTGGAGCTTGTACTGAGCGAAGTCGAAGTATTAATTTTTTTCGTGGCCTCTAACTTGTCTAGCTGAACTTGAATTTCTTGGTCTTCTATTTTTCTGAAAAGCAATTCGGCTTTGTTGATTTGGTGGGCTGGGGGTAAGAGGGTTTCTTTGGATGAAACTTCTGACCAATTGTGACTTTGGCTACGCTCAGTCTCGGCTTGAGTTTTGTGGTCGCTGAGCGTAGTTGAAGCGATATTTAGTATTGATTTTAGTTTCGTAGAAGTAAACGGTAAAAAAGGTTCGCTTAAAATGGCTAAACCTGTAGCGATCTGTAGCGCTACGAACATAATGGTCTTTACTCTTCCCTCATCTTGCTTTATAACTTTCCAGGGTTCCTCGTCCGCTAAATACTTATTTCCCAAACGTGCTAAGTTCATTAATTCTTGACCGGCTTCCCTATAACGATACCGTTGAAGGGAACTTGAAATTATTTCGGGATATTTGCGAAGCTGTTCTAGGGTTTCACTGTCAACTTTTGTAAAATTACCGGGAGAAGGCACTTCTCCACCATAATATTTCTGTGTAAGTACGGCCACACGGTTTATAAAGTTCCCGAATATGGCCACAAGCTCATTATTGTTCCTAGCCTGGAAATCTTTCCAAGTAAAATCATTATCCTTGGTTTCCGGGGCGTTTGCCGTTAAGGTGTAACGCAATACGTCTTGCATTTCCGGAAAATCAACCAAATATTCATGCAACCAAACTGCCCAATTTTTAGAGGTGGATAGTTTGTTGCCTTCCAGATTCAAAAATTCATTGGCAGGTACGTTGTCCGGAAGGATATAATCCCCATGCGCCCTTAAAATAGCAGGGAAAATGATACAGTGAAAAACAATATTGTCCTTGCCTATAAAATGTAGGAGTTTGGTGTCCTTATCTTTCCAATAGGGTTCCCAATCTTTACCTTCTCGTTCAGCCCATTCCTTTGTAGAAGAAATATAGCCGATAGGAGCATCGAACCAAACGTATAATACTTTTCCTTCCCCACCTTTTACCGGTACGGGAATTCCCCAATCTAAATCGCGTGTTACCGCTCTAGGTTCGAGTCCGCCGTCTATCCATGATTTACATTGACCGTAAACATTGGGTTTCCAATCGTTTTTATGACCTTCTAAAATCCATTTTCGCAGAAAATCTTCGTGCTTATCCAGGGGTAAGAACCAATGCGTTGTTTCTTTGGTCGTGGGAACGGTGCCGGTTATGGTAGATTTAGGATTGATTAGGTCCGTAGCGTTCAAGGTAGACCCGCAATTTTCACATTGGTCACCATAGGCCTCTTCATTTCCACATCTGGGACAGGTACCCGTTACAAAGCGATCGGCCAAAAATTGTTTTGCTTCGCCATCATATAATTGTGCGGTTGTCTCCTCGATAAAATCTCCTTGTTCATAGAGCTTTTTAAAAAAATCGGAAGCAGTTTCATGATGTATGGGCGCCGAGGTCCTTGAATAGTTATCAAAGGTGATTCCAAAATCCGCAAAAGACTGTTTAATAATGGCATGGTATTTATCTACTACCTCTTTTGGTGTTATACCTTCTTTTTTTGCTTTCATAGAAATGGCCACACCGTGCTCATCACTACCGCAAATAAAGGCAACATCTTTCCCCGTAATCCGTAAATAACGGGCGTAAATATCCGCTGGTACGTAAACACCCGCTAGGTGACCAATATGTATGGGTCCGTTAGTATACGGTAGGGCTGCTGTAATTGTATATCTTTTGGGTGACTCTATCGTGGACATCTCATTTTATTAAGCCACAAAAATACTGAAATTGTTGTAAGAACTTGTATGATGTACCTCATCAATAAAGGTGTTCTTTTTTAGGAAAATAGAATGAACTGTGACGGGTAAAAAAGAAAAACCTTCGGATTGTAAAAAATACTACCGAAGGTCAAGTTGCATAGTGGGGAAACAGATTAAGCGACCATAACTGATTTACTCATCTTTTGATTCTGTACACTTATACGATAAATGTACTTGCCAGTTGATAGTTGCTTGGGCATGCGCTCTCGTATGTTAATTTCTGTGGAGCCCTCTAGCATCATCTCGTTAAAGACGGTTCCTACGTGTTGTCCAAGAATATTGTATAATTGGATATCTACCTGTGCGGTAAATGGCATTTCTAAATAAATGTGCGGTGCACCTTCAGAAGGATAAAAAGGTTTGTGTACAATAGCAGTCGCTATTTCTTCACTACCTACTTCAGGCTCTTCTGCTGGTGGAGTAGGAGGGGTCACGGGGTCATCGTTATAAACAATATCCGGGAAATCTACACCGCTACAGTTAAACCCAAGGTTAACCGGGGCATAGGTGTGGTTCAATAAATGTTGTTCTACCAAGGGGATATCCACACAGAGCCATTCTGCCAGAACAGTCGCATACAAATCTCTAAAGTCCATGGTATATTCCAAGTTTCCTCTACCGTCCGGGTCTTCCAGAGTAGGATGGTCACCCACAAAAGCACTTCCATTAAGTCCTGAACCAAAAAATAAGGTTGGTGCGGCCTTTCCGTGATCAGTACCGTTAGAGCCGTTTTCAAAAATTCTACGGCCAAATTCGGAGAATGTCATACTTAGCACTTTATCATCTTGTTGTGTACAGGCTAAATCTTCATAGAAACTGTTGATAGCTATGGATAAGTTAGACATTAATCGTTCATGGGCCAAGGGTTGGTTACCATGGGTATCAAAACCACCCATAGAAATCATATACACCTTTGTGCCTAAATTACCTTTAATCAATTTTGAAATGACCGATAATTGTCTAGCAAAACTGTTGTCCTGATATTCTACGCCGCAACCAAGCGCTTCACCTCTCTCGTAGGCTTCATGGATTAAACCGGAATACTCGTACGTGGTATTGGCAACACCTCTTAAAAACTTAAGCTGGTCCCCATACATACAATCGTTGAACAAGGAATCGTCCAGTCCGTAAACTACTCCCGATTCGGCAATCTCTTCTAATTGGTTAATATTTGAGGTTACGAACGCATAGTTGGTCTCTTCTCCTTGAAAAACCAAGCTCCCGAACTGCCCTATTTGTATGGCTGCTGGTGCTGCTGGTGGATTTACTAGATAATCGGGATAAATGTTTTCAAAATGTCTACCCATCCAGCCGGTGTTCAATCCGCTAAAACCGGTGGTGGCCAAATCCGTATTGGCAAAAATGTCTGAGCCTGTAAAGTGGGAAAGACTCTGACCTTCATAACCAACCCCGTGAACGGCCTTAAATTGGCCTTCGCCCCACATGGGTTCCAAAGCACTCATGTAAGAGGGTACCCCAAATTCATCGGTAAGTTTTAAAACTTTACTTTCTGGAATATAAATATTGGGTCTTGCATTGGCATAAGCATCGTACTGTTCTATGGGAATAACCGTACTTAGCCCATCGTTTCCTCCGGATAGACGAATCAGGATTAAAATATTATCTGTTTCTGCGGCCGCGATCCCTGCAGATAGGGCAGATGGAGCAGAAGCCGTAAGCATATTGGCACCTAGCATCATGGAACCGGAACCGGCTATACCCAATGCTTGTAAAAAGGAACGTCTGCTCCAATATTGATGTTCGTGATCATGGCCATCGTGTTCTAAGCCTTTATGGGGAGAATTATGATTTATATCGCACATAGTAGTAGGTATTATTTTAATTGAAACTCAGGTTGTCTTGCTAAATATTGCAATAATAGATAGACTTGGAATGGAGCCGCAGGCCAAGTGGCCAATGTCCATGATTCTTGATTGCCGCCTTCATAGTAAACGTCTTCTACATCACTTCTGAAAATGGCATAGGCTTTTTGATACTCACCCTCGTCCAAAAGACCTTTGGGAAGCATAAAATCTATGATAAGCCTAGATACTTCATCTGGATTGTTGCTGGTTAACCCAACATTGCCGGAAATGGCCAACCCTAATGACCTGAATTGTTCGTTATCAGCTTGATAAAAAGCCTCAAGTATACTTTCAATAGTTAACCAACGGCCAATAATGAAATTGGTGTTGATCCAGGATCGGTCTCTTTGCCAACCGGCAACATCTACCGGATCAAATAATTCTTGGCTAAGTAACCTACTATAGTTTGCCATTTCAAGAACGGTGGCATCCGTATAGGCAAAGCTTGTTTCCTTTAAGGTATTGAAATAAAAATCGAACGGACTTTTAATGATCACACCGATGGCCTCATCATCAAAAAAGTGCTCGCTTCTAAAAAGTTGTCTTAGTACAGGAGCTATTTCAAAGTCGTTGGCAAGAAATGTTGCCGCCATACCATCTATAATGGTCTGTGCATTATTAGCTTCGTCCTTGGAATCTGGATGTACAAAGAATTCATAAAGCTTTCTGCATACGAACTCTGCTATTTCATTGGGTCTTTGCTGAAAAAGAATATTTATAACATCGTCATAACCCCAATTTCCGGTCTGCCCTAAAATCGTTTTAGGACCGGCATCGTGGCGGTCCGCTCTAAAAGTAACCTGAGTACAACCTACTTCTCCCCGCTCAACATAACCGGTCAAAGCTTTTGCTGTCTCTATAACATCTTCTTCTGTGTAACCGTTACCTTCACCTAAAGTGAAAAGCTCATAAAGTTCACGGGCATAGTTTTCATTGGGGTTGTTGCCATTATTGAAAACACCATCTAAATAGTAAAGCATGGCGCTGGTGAGCCCAATTTCACTGGTAAAGGTTCTAAAATTACCGATTGCGTTTCGTTGTAGACAATTTACATAGTAATACAAGAAAGAATTACAATCATAAACATCCAGTTCTGTTACGAAATGATTACTCCAAAAAAAACTTAAGCGATCTCTTAGATTATTGTTCAGCAGACCATTGGCGTAGTCTAATCCAAATTCTGTTCGTTGTTGGTTGCGTAGTTGCCTGCGGGCATCATCGTCTTCGGGATAGTTTGCATTCGTCCAGTCTGCCCAAGCAGGGGCGGGTAAGGGAGCCATATTTAATGCTTCGTCCACCAAAGCGTCAACAAGCGTACCTGCATTTTGACCTACGGCTTGGTTTATGGTATCCACGGATGCACTGAATCCTAACCTTCTATACAAATGCGATGCTCTTAGTTGGTCTAAGGGAGCGTTGTAGGCTGCAAGAGTAGAAGTATTACAATTAATGAAATATTCCATAGTCTTATTGAAAAGCGTTAGTAAATTACGTTCATAGAGTTGGGGCTTCTATTCAACGTAACGAAATTTGGGATAGTATACGAATCCTAGTATTTTCGTTAACTGACACCCCAAAAGTAAGTGCTAGATTTAAAAAACCCGCTCAAGAGTCTATATTTTCGATGAACTACACAATTTTGATGCAATTTTATGGGAAAACATAATGAGTTTGGAAAGGAAGGGGAAAAGATTGCCGTTGATTATCTCAAAAAAAAGGGATATCAAATTTACTATAAGAACTATAGATACCTTAAGGCCGAGATAGATATCATTGCTCGTAAAGGTGATATTTTGGCCATTGTTGAGGTACGATCTCGTAGCTCGGATTTTATTGAGAATATTGCCGATACCGTGACCCCGAAAAAGATAAAATTATTGGTCATGGCTGCAGACCACTATGTTACCGAAACAGATTTGGATGTGGAGGTCAGATTTGACATAATCACTATTCTGAAGAACAGGAAGCAATTTGAATTGGAGCACCTAGAATCAGCATTCTATCATTTTTGAATACCTATTGAAGTACTAGAATAGATTTAAAAACATTTTGTTTTATTTGTAACAAGTTGTTATATTTGCCCACAATCTAACTATCATGAAAACAATATCATCTGTCGTAGAACAGTATATTAAGAAAAAACCATTTCTTCAAAGTGCTCTGGCACAGGGTATTATAAATCTTACCTCATTATCCCGTATCGTTAAGCCAGAGATTGAAGAGGAACTTGGAAAAGACATTCGTAACGGCGCTATCGTAATGGCTTTAAAGCGGCTGTCTGATGATTTAGAATTCCGCGCTACCCATAAGATTCTAAAGGTACTTAAGAATATAGGCGAGATTACGGTGCGATCTTCTTTAACGGATTATACCTTTCTGGCCTCGGACAATATTTTGGTGCAACAGGCAAAACTTTTAGAGGAGATCAACAACAATCAAGATGTATTCTACACCTCTTCAAGAGGAGTAAATGAAATCAATATTGTCATCAGTAACATTATGGACAAGACCGTTGAGGAATTGTTCCAAGAAGAGAAATGTACGCAGAAGGCAGAAGATCTTTCTTCTATTACGGTAAAGCTGCCGGCTGAAAACGTGTCCGTACCTGGAATCTATTATTTTATTTTTCAGCGGTTGGCTTGGGAGGGAATTGTCCTGTACGAGGTTATTTCTACGACCAATGAGTTTACCATATTGGTAAACGATGAGCAGGTAGATATCGCTTTTAAAACCATAAAAGATTTAAAGGGACTCTAATCTTTAAGAAATGCTACAACTTCCTTATCCGTATGGGGTTTTGAAATAAATCGTTTTTTCTTATCCAGAATAAAATAGGTCGGTGTTTGTTGTATAGCGAACAGTTGTGCATATTCGCTTTGCCATTTATCCAAGGCAATGGCATGGTGAAAATTGGGCAGTTTGGCAATTTCCATGTTCCAGTTCGCTTCATCATCTTCTAGTCCTACTGCAATTACCTCAATATTCTCGTAAGTTGCTAATTCTTTATGCAAGGCGGGTACTTCCTTTAAACAATGGGAACACGTGCTACTCCAAAATACCAATACGTAATGCTCCGCTCCGTTCAGGCTAGAAAGTGATTTGGTAGTACCATTTTCCTTCCATGTGATGTCAGGAGACGGTGCTCCTATACTAAGCCGCGTCTGTACCGTTATCTCATCTATTAATTGCTGTTGACCGTTTTCTATAGCTAGGGTCTTCAAGTGGTTGTCGTAAATGACCTCCGCAATAGTATTGAGACTGTTTTCTCTTGCTGTTTCCCAAAGACCATGAAAAATAGCTACCTGAAAATTACCCGGTGTAGTTTCTAGCTTAGCTGCTATAATCCTTATATTTTCTTGTATTGCTTTTTCAACTTCAGTTTGCGAGGTTTGCTCCAGAGGTATGGCGGAAAAAACATAATTGGTTATTTTGTCCTTTAAAAATCCCGATGCCTGTAACATTTTGTCTTCAACATTGATATGCTCAAAATATCGTTTCTTTTTCTGATTAAAATAAGATGTGACCGGTTCATAACTCTCTGGAATATAAGGCTTGTTGGCCATTATAAAGGAACTGACCAGTAGACCTTCACTTCGCGTTTCAAAGCTTTGTTGGGTATTTTTTAATTCTTTAAGAATAGCTTCAAATTCCTTTTCCGATGTTTTTCCCGACTGATAATACGCGACGAGCTTACTTTCTAAGGCACCAATAGTTGAGAAATAGGAATCGAACGTTATATTTTCTTTTGAACTTGTAAAAGATACCCCTTCTTCAAAATCAAAATTGAAACTGATTTCTTCCTCACCATTGTAGATAACATCAATGTAAAATTCATCTTGCGGAATAGCATAGACCAATCTGTACATGCCTTTGACGGCATTCGCAGGCAAGTCCAATTTAAAATAACCGTCATTGACTGCCGTATCCGCAACATATCGCTGACTACCTGGTGTAAGCTCATAGGCAATGAGCCATTTAAAATCTTTAGCGGGTGTAAAGTTCCCCGAGATGGACTGTTGGGCCTGTAGACCGAACGTTAAAAGAACAATGAATAAACTAGTATAAAATTTCATAGTAGTAAAAAGACAATAATCAGACCAAATTTAAGACTTCTATTTGTGTATTTGTAAAATCCCTGAAAATGGGGAGTACAACAGCAAAGGAATAGGCTACTTTTGAGTTTATTAATCCATTTAGACCTAGCCAATGATTTTCTTTTTTGGAACCCGTGCTTCAAAAATAAAAGAGCGACAACTAAAGGGCACTACCTGTCCTTATTGTCAATCCCAAGATTCTTTTATAGTAAGCTCATTCAGTAAATACTTTCACTTTTTTTGGATTCCGATTATCCCGTTGTTCAAGACCCACATTGCGGAATGCTCCCATTGTAAAAAGAGCTACGGTATAGGGCAATTCACTAAGGAAATGCAACGCAGTCTTGAAAATGAAAACCGACTGAACCCTGCAAAAAGACCCCTGTGGCAAGGTCTTGGGTGTTTGGTCCTGATAGTATTTTTTGGCGTTATGATTACTATTTCATTCTATGGAGTTTACAGGCGCTCTAAGAATCCAGAGAAATATAAAGTGGAAATTGACCCAAGGTTGGAACTCTTAAATGCGGATATGGATAAGCTTTCAAAATTGGTTACCACAGAAACGGATAGTTTGACCTTAGCTTTAAAACAATGCGTAACCCATGATATTGTTGGCGGATTGAATACTGAAAATATTGAATACTTTACAAAGCGAAACGATAGTAGCATATTGGTTCTTTTACGAATAGAGGAAATAAAAAAAATAAAGCCAGGGTTTAGAAAAGATATTATAGCTGTGGTAAACGATTGCCTATTTCAGATGGATAGTATCACTAGGACAAACGAGATATATATTGGGGTTGAGGGACGATGGAATATAGTCTTGGTACAAACCCCTACAGATGCTGATTTAGGAGGTAGATTTGCGGATAAAAACAAACTGTTGCCTTTTTACGGAACCAAAGCTCTAAGTCCCGTATTAGAGGGTGTGCAAGATAGTATTAGCGTACCTTAAGGAAGCAGTTAAACTTCCAACGCGGTATACAGACTGTTTAAAAGTTCTGTTTCCTTTTCATGAACAAATCCGTCCGCCTTTGCGATGTCCTCTAGAATTCTAGTCAAAGCAATCTTCTTTTCTTCTGTCATTTCTTGTAAAATGGCTACGCTCTGTTCCTTTTCAATATTCTGGGCAAACTGAATATGATTGCTATCAAAATCAATGACGTTCATGAGCTTACTTACTTCATTGATTTCGCCCTTATGCACTACGCCATCTGCATACACCATTGAATAAATCATCTTTACGATGGCTAATTTTTCAGCTAAATTAAACTCCATGGTTTTGGTCGGTATTTTTAATTAACGGCCTTGAAGATAGGGAATATTGCTAAATCTATACTCTTCAAGATTGCTGACCGTGTAAAAAGGACTTGCCGCCTCAAACACTTTGCACCTTTATGGCTTGCCTAATTTTAAGAAGTACGATGACTTCTATAATAACGGTAGGGAATTGTAATACCAATCCTAATAAGGATAGGACTACCAAAAGGAAACAGACCGCGGTAATAATTTCTAAGCCTCCTGCTAGATAACCTAATGTGCCTAATTTCTTGGCGGATTTAAGGATTGAAATACCGAAAAGCACTCCCAAGGTCCCTAATATGATGGATTCCGCTATAAGGATTCCTTCAATAGGAAAAGTGCTTTCAAAAAAGAGAGATGTAATATCATAAGCATAAAATAGTAAAAGGACCACAATAAGTAGCACCGCAGCTATTTTCATCAAATAATTTCTCAAGAGCTTTCCTACGATAAGGAAACCATAAATAAGGACGGCATAGCCTATATAAGAAATGATTTTGATAATAATATGACCGGCCAATCCAAAAACGAGCTCGCCATCACCAAAACGATAGTAATCGGCAAAACCTTCGAACGGACCAATAAGGAGGTAAAGGATACCAAAAATACTGGCTACGATCAGCAAGGTGCCGATAGATTTAGCTTCGCCCTCCGAGTTAACGACGATATCGGTACCGGTAGTTTCCTCCGTAGAGGAATAGAGCTCCTCATAATCATGGTCCAAAGCGGACAGTATGGTTTTGATCGTATAGCTCCTAGGGGATACTTCCCCATTTTCTATGCGCTGCAGGGTGCGTACGTTAATATTACAGCGTTCTACCAATTCTTCTTGGGTGAGACCTTTTTGCTTGCGTAACTCAACAATTTTAGAACCTAATGCTGGTTGTTTCATCTGTTTAGATTTTAAGTGTTCAGCAATGTTACAATCAAGATAAAACCAAACCTAAGAACTTCCCAAAATTTGACCCGACATTAGCACGGCATTGTAATCCTAGAACTTATAACACTAAAGTTATTTTTACGCTTAAAAAAATCAAGAGTTTATTTCTTTTCTTATTTGAGTGGTTAGTTGAGCTAATTCTTTCATAAGAGGAAGATATAAAGAGGGAACCTCATTTGGAATATAAAATTCCTTTGAACTATTAATCTCAATAATTTTATTTTCTATTGAATATTTCAAACTAAGGAGTTCTGATTTTATTTTACTCAAATGATTTATAATGACTATACTTCCAAATGTTCGAAGTCCATCTATTTCAAATAAATTATTGATTTTCAATTCCAAATCCTTTTTTAAATTTTTATATAACTCGACTAATTGTTCATTGTGATTTAAAATAGAAGCTTCAATTAATTGTTTTTCTTGTTGAATTTCTTTGGTACCACGCGACCTATTTGTTTGCAGTTTTCTTATTAAATTTAATTCTTGACCTATGGAAATTGAATCATGATTAATAAAGGGTTTCAGAAGGATAGAGGTAATATTATCTAATTCAGATTGTAGTATCAAATAGGTGTTGGTTTTCTTTATTCTTAACTCATCTTTCTTCTCATATTTCCGTTTAAGAAAAAATTGCCAAACACCCCAAATCAGGCCAATTACACCTAGATAAGGAAGGATATTTTGAATTAACCAAGTAGAATTACCCTCCATACAATTATGAGATATTAAATTAAAACTATAATCTATTTCAACTGCTCTAACGCTAAAAAGGCCCTGTCTATACTTCTGATGCCGTCAAAGACCAACAACAAGCGCAGTCCGTTACGTGTTTTTTTCTCTTTTATCTTACAAAGATGTGCATGACTTTGAACATATTGTAATACCCTGGTAAAGGAGGCAGTTTGGTAGAAATCCGATTGCTGGTCCGCAATGAAGTAGCCGATTAATTTGCCCTGCTTCATTACTATTTTTTCAATACCCATGGTATTGGCGATCCATTTGATACGAACCGAATTCAATAGGTCTTCTGCCTGCGGGGGTAATTCTCCGAACCGGTCTACCAATTGTGCTTCAAAATTCTTTAAAGCGTCTTCATCCTTAATCTGGTTCAGTTCGGTATACAGGTTTAGCCGCTCTGTAATATTGTTAATGTAATCGTCCGGGAATAAGAGTTCAAAATCGGCATCTATCTGGGTTTCTTTAATAAAGACTTTGTTCGCTTTACCTTCTACCTCTTCATAAAGGTCTTTAAACTCATTCTCCTTAAGTTCGTCTATAGCTTCGGCCAAGATTTTCTGATAGGTTTCAAAACCAATTTCGTTAATAAACCCGCTTTGTTCGCCACCCAATAAATCCCCGGCACCACGGATTTCTAAATCTTTCATGGCGATGTTAAACCCGCTTCCCAGTTCGGTAAACTGTTCCAGGGCCTCAATACGTTTGCGAGCATCACTGGTCATGGATTCATATGGTGGGGTAATGAAATAACAGAATGCCTTTTTATTGCTGCGACCTACACGTCCACGCATTTGGTGAAGATCGCTGAGCCCAAAATTATTGGCGTTGTTTATGAATATGGTATTGGCGTTGGTAACGTCTAGCCCACTTTCTACAATCGTCGTAGAAACCAGAACATCAAAAGCACCATTGATAAAACTTAACATCAATTGTTCTAGTTTTTTGCCTTCCATTTGGCCGTGGCCAATACCCACTTTGGCATCTGGCACCAAACGTTGTATCATACCCGCAACTTCCTTTATATTTTCAATACGGTTATGGATAAAGAATACCTGTCCGCCACGTTGTATTTCATAGGTAATTGCATCGCGTATGGTTTCCTCGTTAAAACGGATTACCGCACTTTCAATGGGGTAGCGATTGGGTGGAGGGGTAGTGATTACGGACAAATCCCGAGCCGCCATTAAACTGAACTGAAGGGTTCTTGGGATAGGTGTAGCCGTTAAGGTAAGCACATCTACATTTTCCTTGATCGATTTTAATTTATCCTTGACCGCCACACCGAATTTTTGTTCTTCATCTACAATTAACAAACCTAAATCCTTGAACTTTACGTTCTTGTTCACCAATTGATGTGTGCCAATAATAATATCTACCTTGCCCGCTTCCAGTTTTTCCAAGGTTTCCCTTCGCTCTTTGGCTGTTCTGAACCGATTAAGATAATCTACGGTAACGGGCATTTCCTTTAAACGTTCACTAAACGTGCGGCTATGCTGAAAGGCTAATATGGTAGTCGGCACTAAGACAGCAACTTGTTTTCCATTATCTACGGCCTTAAATGCCGCTCGTATCGCGACTTCCGTTTTGCCAAAACCTACATCTCCACAGATGAGACGGTCCATGGGGCGTTCGCTCTCCATGTCTTTTTTTATGTCTGCGGTCGCCGTACTTTGGTCGGGCGTATCCTCGTAGATAAAGGAGGCCTCAAGTTCGTTTTGAAGATAACTGTCCGGGTCGTATTGAAATCCTTTTTCCAAACGTCTTTTCGCATAGAGTTTTATCAGGTTGAAAGCAATTTTCTTGACACGGGATTTCGTCTTGTCCTTTACCTTTTTCCAAGCTCCGGAACCAAGTTTGTATATTTTTGGTGGGGCGCCGTCCTTCCCATTGAACTTGGATATTTTATGAAGGGAATGAATACTTACGTAAAGAATATCTCGTTCTCCATAGGCCAGTTTTATTGCTTCCTGCTTTTTCCCTTCGACATCTATTTTTTGTAATCCGCCGAATTTGCCAATACCATGGTCAATATGGGTTACATAGTCCCCAATTTCTAATTTATTGAGTTCTTTAAGGGTGATGGCCTGCTTTTTGGCGTACCCATTTTTAAGGTGAAACTTATGATAGCGTTCAAAGATTTGATGGTCCGTGTAGCAGACAATCTTTAAATCATCGGATATGAAGCCCTGATGGAGCGGAAAAACGATAGTCTTATAGTGTACGAGCCTACCGACCTCTTCAAAAATGTCATGAAACCGCTTGGCCTGCTGTTGTGACGCACAGAAAATATAATTGGTAAAGCCTTTGGAATGATTATCGTTCAGGTTTTCAATCAGCAGATTAAATTTTTTATTGAACGAGGGTTGGGGTTTGGTATGGAAAACGATGTTCTCTTGCGTAGCAGGGAGCACTGACCCGCCAGATGTAATCAACATGAAATTTGCCAACTGCGCTTTAAATTCCGTCGCATTCAAGAAAAGTTCTTCCGGTTCGGCATGTTTTATGTCTTCCGAGAGCTCTTTGAAAGCTGCTATGGCCTTTTCAAAGAAGTCATCCAAGCGACCAAAAAGAAGGTCGGTATTCTTTGAAAAAACAATGGTTTTAGAAGAGATGTAATTTAAAAAACTCTCTCTTCGCTCTTCTAAAAATTTATTCGCTACGTTAGGGATAATGGTGATTTTGGTCACTTTTTCCGTAGAAAGTTGGGTCTCTACATCAAAAGTTCTAATGCTGTCCACCTCATCACCAAAAAACTCTATTCGGTAGGGCTCGTCGTGGGAAAAGGAAAATACATCTACAATACCACCACGCACGGAAAATTCGCCTGGCTCCGTCACAAAATCCACCCGCTTGAATTTATACTCAAAAAGGACTTCGTTCAAGAAATCCAAAGAAAGTGTATCCGCTAGTTTTATCTTTAAAGTGTTCTTATCCAGTTCCTTTCTGGTGACCACTTTTTCAAAAAGTGCATCTGGATAGGTAACGATTACCGCTGGTTTTTTTCTGGAATTGATACGGTTCAAGACCTCTGCCCTTAAAAGTACGTTGGCGTTATCCGTTTCCTCTATTTGATAGGGTCTGCGGTAACTTCCTGGATAAAAAAGTACATCTTTCTCACCGATTAGTTTTTCCAGATCATTGAGAAAATACGCCGCTTCTTCTTTATCGTTGAAAACCAAAAGGAAGGGCGCATCGCTCTGCAAAAAAGCATCGGCCAAAACAAAGGAGAGCGATGAACCTGTAAGGCCTTTTAAATGAATGGAACTTGGTGACGAAACGGAATTGGCAATAGCATCCCTCAGTTTTCCGGCGGTGGAAGACTGTGAAAACAGTTGTTGAATAGAGGAGTGCGTCAACCGTTACATTTTGTGAACTGCAAATATAAACATCCAGCCTCAATGTATTGCGTTCATTTTTATCGAATGTGAGCAATAAAATATCGCTAATAAAACGGAACTTGTATCGCAGGCTACGCGTTACAAAAATGGGAGTGAAGAATGAAATAGGAAAAGACCTGAATTATGTATTTCACTGGATAATCAAGATTTGTAATGTCTGGGTATTTGCATCCAAATCAATAATGATTTACCTTCCAGTGCCTAGCGGCTCAGTGCGAGGACATGGACTGGTTTAGTATTTTTCGGGTATGTAAAACTTGTTGCCTACCAGTTATGAGCCCGATATCTAATCAACGGTAGCAATAGTGCGGTGTTAACAGGAAATGAAGATTTCATAAAAACAACTTGTTAAGATGGAAGAAAAGGAATTCGATGTTTTTGTAATTGGAAGCGGTATAGCGGGCCAGACCGTTGCGGAAACTTGCGCAAAAGCGGGTAAGAAGGTCGCTATAGTGGATAATAGAGAGTTTGGAGGCACTTGTGCCAATAGGGGGTGCGACCCAAAAAAGGTCTTGATGTCATTGACCGAAATTTTGGAAGATGCCCATAACCTTAAAAAGAAGGAAATCTTACAATCCCCAAAATTCAATTGGAAAAAGCTACAGCAGTTTAAAAAGAAATTTACGGCCAAGGTGCCCGAAAGCACAGAGAAGAAATTAAAAAATTTGGGAATAACCCTGTACCATCAATCTCCAAAATTTTTGGATGAGCGCACGGTGCTGGTCGAAGGTAAAAAGATTATCGCAAAACACTACGTCATTGCAACCGGATACGAACCTCGGAAATTTAACTTTGATGGGCATAAGCATTTAAAAAGTAGTGACGAATTTTTAAATTTAAAGGCACTGCCCAAACACATTACTTTTATGGGGGCGGGCTATGTAGGAATGGAACTTGCCCATATTGCGGTACGGGCAGGAGTTAAAGTAACCGTCATCGATTCTGGTGAGCGACCTTTAAGCGCATTTGATAAGGATTTGGTGAAAGAGCTCACCCATTATTCCAAGAAATTGGGAATCGACTATATTTTTAAGGCTAAAATTACTTCGCTACAAAAGCTAAGGAAGAATTACAAGATTACCTATATTAAAGGCGGTAAAAAACCAACGTTTAAATCCCGAATGTTATTCAATACCGCTGGTAGGGTTCCCGCTATTTCTCAGCTAGATTTGAAGAAGGCCAATGTATTATTCAGCGATGCCGGTATTGAAACCAATGCGTTTTTGCAGAGTAAGAGCAACACCGCTGTGTATGCTTGTGGCGATGTTTCCGCCAATGGATTGCCCCTTACCCCCTTATCGGGGCTAGAAGGTCATATTGCAGCGAAGAACATTTTAGAGGGCAAACAGAAAAAACTGTCGTATCCAGTGATACCCTCGGTGGTTTTTACGCTCCCCAACCTCGCATCGGTAGGCTATTCGGAAGAAGAGGCCCAAGCGCGCTTTAAAAATATAATAATCAAACAAGGTGTTGCCAATGCTTGGTTCAATGCCAAAAGAATCAACGCGCCTGTTTACAGTTATAAAATTCTACTGAACGAAAGAACCGACGAAATTGTAGGCGCCCACCTTTTGGGTCCCGAAGCAGCCGAAACCATCAATATTTTTACCATGGCCATAAATGCGAAGATGACGGCGAGAGATTTGAAGACCACTATTTTTACCTATCCCTCCTGGGTGAACGATGTTAAAAGTATGGTTTAGGTATTGGATGTTCTTTCCATTAATTTTTTTAAAAAATTGGTTTTTCTATTCTGGTATCCATGCACGAGGATGGCAATAAAAAGCACGATGCTTCCCATCAAAGCACTAAGGGCAATATTTTCTTGAGTCTCTTGATGCCTCACATAAATGGCAAATAGTGCCCAAACGCCTACCAATGCAAATTCCCGCATGTTGCGTTTTACGATCATTAGCAGATTTAGGATTACCGCTACTACAATCAGAATTATGGTCCAACTTACCTCCGTTAACGGATTCCCGTTCCATCCCAGTTTACTGAAATAGGCCGAAAAATTGGCAATGGTTGCTACGGTAATCCACCCGCTATAGATGCAAATGGGCCACCAAACAAAAGCAATAATGGAAACAGGGGCATCCCATCGCTCCATGTTGGTTCGTAGCACTACCTGCAACAGTGAAAATAAAATTCCCAACATAATAAGAACGGACATGGCCGTATAATCGTAGACAAATGCTAATACCCAAGACGCGTTCAATACATTGGCTAAACAGAACCAGTAACCGGTCTGTTCAATAAACACACTCTTCTTATCACTAAAAAAAGCTCGGCGTACCTGAAAAATACCATAAGCGAGTAGACTTAAAAAGATGATGCCCCAGATGGAAAAGGCATATGAGGCCGGGGTAAACAGATTATCGTAGGTGGCACTTATTTCGCCAATGGTGGTATTGTTCAACCGTAATGCTTGGGAGAGGTAATTAACGACAATAACGAAAATGACGGAGGCCAGATTAAGAATGGCGTATTTTTTCATGCGGTATGGGTTTCTGTAAAAATAACGATTAGACCTGTACGGGCCGTATCTATTATTAACCCAAATGGTTACCTAGCGGAACGCCTTCTTTTTTTAACTTCCTTGATAGGAACTTTCAACACGGAATCGCCCAAAAGGGCGTAGGCCTCACAGTCATCTGTTGGTTGCATCGTAAAGGTTCCCGTAAATTCCCCGAAGGCAGGCAGGATCATTTGATTTTTCGTCTTAAAGAAACAGGGGAGTCTTACGGATTGCCGGCCTAGTCCTGTAAGTTTAATGGCAGGATGTATATGCCCCGCAAAATTAAACCATCCTTCACGTTCTTCCGGGTGATGCGTAAGTAAGAATCCTTCTAGGTCTAGTTCTGATACCACGGTAATCCCCAAATCTTCATATCTCAAGGGTGATATAATATCATGATTTCCAGATACCAATACCAACTTAGCTGTAATTTTCGCACTCCATTCCTCAAATAAACCCCATTCTTTGTTGAGCGAAGAATGAAATAAATCGCCCATAAAAACAATGGTCCTCGGTTTAAAAAATGCAACGCTTTCATTTAGAACATCAAAATTCTTCTGAACGGCTTGTTGCGGTACCGCCGCCCCAAATTTTCTAAAGTGCGAGACCTTCCCCAAATGCACGTCACTGATCAACAACGTAGATCGCTCTTCCCAAAACAAGACGCCAGAGGCATGCATTGCAAAGTTGTGGCCATTAATCTGGATGGGACAGGTCATTTATTTTTTTTAACCAATACTGCCTAACTGTAGTTTTTTCTAAAAACAGCATAATGAGTTTGTAAAAGTATAATAAACATCAATACTAATTGTTACGAATTAAATGTACAAGAGAATGGACACCTCCCTTAATCCCTCCTTAAAAGGAGGGAGGTTTTACTTTGATAAAAACTACTACCTGCACCGATTAATTAGGAAAACATCCCAACATAAATTAAGCCTGTTTATTTCGCTTTATGGACTAACCATTACAAGAGGGAAGAGTAATTCCCTCTTAGAGGGACAGAAGGCCTTTTGTTACTTCATCAAAATGGCCGTCATACGTTTTATTCTATCTGCCAACTTTTCACTGGATAATTTTTCTCGCAATCTATCGGTGATTATAGGAAATGAGAACGGTGTGGCCTTTGTGCATTGCTTCCACACGGTTTCCTGCCGTGCAATACGTTCCAATGCCAGTCGTAACCGGCCTTCTTCCAACTGGTGTTCAAAGGTTTCCGTATAGGCCTGTTGATACAATAGATTATCATCCTCGAAATCTTTAAATACATCAAAAAGGAGTTGAGAACTACTTTGCAAGTGCTTCATTTTTATGCCTTTGTTGGGGTACCCGGTAAATACCATGCCGCTTATCACGGCAATATCACGGAATTTACGGCGAGCCATTTCGTTGGAATTCAGGCTCTTTTGAAGGTCTCCTAACATATAATCCGTAGTGAAAAGGTCATTGTCCAGAACTTCTTGAATGTTTATCTGTTGGTCCGATAGTAATTCAAATCCATAGTCGTTATACGCTAAGGAACAGGTTATGGGCGAAAGCAGACTTATACGATAGGCCAATAAACTACTCATGGCCTCGTGCACTGCACGACCTTCAAAAGGATAGAAGATATGGTGGTACCCATCTCTTGTTTTAAATGTTTCTATTAAAAATTCACTTGGCTTAGGAACGATACTTTCTTCCCGTTGCTTAGCGAACATGGGTGCCAAGGATTGAATTTCTATGGATTGCTCTTTTGTTTCCAATGTTGCCGTGTACAGTTCCTGTCGCAATAATTCTGACATTTGAGCGGAGAAACTTAGTCTGCCTCCCATCCAGCTGGGTACCTTATTCGTGCGTTTGGTAGAATTACGAACATGGGCCTGCATTCCTTTAACCCTTATAAATTCTAGGTTTCTCCCAGCGAAGGTAAAGACATCTCCCTGGGTTAACTTGGAAATGAAATATTCTTCGATAGAACCAATGTACCCGCCTTTTTGGTAGCGTACCGAGATATTGGCATCACCGACAATAGTCCCTATCTGAAAACGATGGCGCATGGCTATACCACGATTGGTTACCTTAAATTTTCCATCCGCCTCCACATCAACTTTTTTGTATTCATCATACGACTGAAGGCTTTGACTGCCCATCACCAAGAAATTCAACAACCATTGCCATTGAGTTCGTGAAAGCGACTGATAGCAGAATGTCTGTTTGATCTCATTATAAATTTCATCGGGATAAAATCCATCTGATACTGCCAACGTGGTAAGGTATTGCAAGAGGACATCGTAGCTGTTGAGGTATGGGATCCTGTCCTCAACGGCTTCCTGTTTAACGGCTTGTTGCATGGCAGATGCTTCAATAAGTTCCATAGCGTGTGTGGGTAAAAAGTGAATTACACTTTCTTTTCCTGGTCTATGCCCGCTTCTTCCGGCGCGTTGTAAAAATCGTGCAACACCTTTAGGTCCGCCAATTTGAACTACCGTTTCTACCGGGGCAAAATCGACCCCTAAGTCCAGACTGGAGGTACAGACCACTGCTTTTAGACTTTCGTTACGTATCGCTTGTTCTACCCAAACCCGGGTTTCTTTGTTGACGCTACCATGGTGCATGGCCATTTCGCCTGCATATTCCGGGTGTTTTTCCAGTATTTTCTGAAACCATATTTCGCATTGGCTGCGCGTATTGGTAAAAAGTAGGGTGGTTTTGCTACTATTGATTATTGGTACTACATCTTCTAACAAACGCAGACCTAAATGACCACGCCATGGAAAGGTTTCCATCTCTTTTGGGATGATGCTTTTTACCGTAATTTTTTTATTCAGTTTGGCTTTGATTAGCACTGAATTTTTTAATGCCGCTGTTTCTGGACCTAACAGCACCTCTCTTGCCTGTCCTAAATTGCCTATTGTTGCCGATATACCCCATATGCGCAAATCTTTGGAGATGACCTTTAACCTGGATAGTCCCAACTCCATTTGAACGCCTCGCTTGGTGCCCAGTAGCTCGTGCCATTCGTCTACCACAATGGCGGTACAATCCTTAAACACTTTTTCGTACCCTTTGGAGGATAGTAAAAGTTGTAGACTCTCTGGTGTGGTGATAAGGAGGTCTGGCATTTTCGTTTTTTGCCTAGCACGTTCTTTGGCGGAGGTATCACCTGTGCGTATACCAACGGTCATCTGTGTTCCCAAATCTTGGGTAATACGTTCGGCAGATTGTTGAATTTCATTGGAAAGGGCTCTTAGTGGTGTAATCCAAATAGCCTTTAAGCCTTTTTTATGTTTTGTTTTGTAGTCGGGATTTTTTTTAATGTAGTTCAACACAATCGGAAACCAAAGGGCATAAGTTTTTCCGCTTCCTGTAGGGGCGTTCAGTAGGCCATTTTTTCCCTGTAGAAAAGCGGTCCAAGCATCTTTTTGGAACTTAAAGGGCTTCCAGTTTTGCTCTTGGAACCAGGTCTCGGCTATGTTATACAAATCGCGTCTATTCATTACCTACTTGGGTATCATCGCCTTTAAATCTTCCAGGTTGTTTGCTTCGTGTATGGTTTTATCCTGTCGCCATCTAACTATTCTAGGAAATCGTGTTGCAATACCGCTCTTGTGTCTTTTTGAAAGGGCTATGCCTTCAAAAGCGATTTCAAATACGTGATGGGGCGTAACGCTGCGGACGGGTCCAAAACGTTCCAGGGTATTCTTCTTTATCCAAGCGTCCACTTTTTTAAATTCAGCATCCGTAAGACCTGAATAGGCCTTTGCAAAGGTTACGAGTTCTTTTTCTCCTTGCTCATTCTCTTGCCATAATGCGAAGGTGTAATCGGTAAAAAGATTGCTTCTTCTTCCGTGACCACGCATAGCGTAAGTAAGCACGGCATCAATAGATAATGGGTCTACCTTCCATTTCCACCAATCCCCTTTTTTTCTACCAACAAGATAAGGAGAGTCTTTTCGCTTTAGCATTAACCCCTCACTTCGCATTTCCCTAGCCCGTTCTCGTTCCTTGGCCACTTCTGACCATGAATTAAATTGTAGTCTTTGGGATAAAAATAACGGAATTTTGCCCTTAAGGTTTTTCTCGTCCTCGCTTGGTATTTCGGATGTAGTTCTGAAAAGATCCTCTAGGAGTTTACGGCGTTCCATGAAGGACTGCTGACGAATATCTTTTCCTGCCCATTCCAATAGGTCGTACGCTTTTAAAATGACGGGTACTTTCCCCAGTAATGCCTTGGAAACTGTTTTGCGGCCAATTCTAGTTTGCAAATCGTTAAAAGTTCCTATTTCTCCGTTGGGATAGGGTAGTATTTCACCGTCGATTACGGTGCCGTTAGGTATAGTGCCCACAAAAGCCTGAAATTCTGGATATTTATCCGTCACCAATTCCTCTCCACGACTCCAGACAAATAGTTCGTTATTTCTAAGAATTACTTGAGACCGTATACCGTCCCACTTATGCTCTGCCGACCATTCGCTCACATTTCCTAAATCACTTACCGCTCCTTCGATGGCATAGGCCAGATAAAAAGGGTAGGGCTTGGAAAGAAAATCGCTTTCGTTTTCTTCCAATACCAATTCTTGAAAGGTAATTTTATTGGGGTCCCAGTTGCCCATCAATTTGTAGGCTAGGATATCCTCGTCAATTGTCGTGGCTTTGGAAAGTGCCTTGGTCATCAGTTTTTGACTTACTCCAATACGAAAACCTCCGGTAATGAGCTTGGTAAAAACAAATCGCTCATAATAATTCAACACTTTCCAATTCTCGTAGAGGTAATTTTTTTTATCCTCGTCCGATTTCTTTTTTAAGGAAATCATCTCCTCTAAGAACTGCGTTAAACTTTTTTCGGTGGATTGTTGGGAAGTCGGCAGTACCAAAGCAATTGTTTCTGCCAGATCACCCACAATATGGTAACTTTCCTCAAAGAGCCACAGGGGTATGTTGGCCAATTCGGAAGCCCATTCCCGTAATAAAGTCGTATTAACAGGTCTTGGCGGACGCCGATGAGAAAGTATGGCAATGGTCCAGACTTTATCCCTGTCATTGGCCTGTTCAAAATAATCCGCCAGGGCATTCACCTTTAAGGTGGTCTTATTGGTGCTGTCCAAGGTTTTTATGAGCGCTGCAAATCTTTTCATGGTTCTACCTCTTCCTTGGCCATAATAGTTTCGTTTTCTTCTTCACCATATTGCGTTTCCTCTGTTCTGGCATCATAGCCTTGATCTCTTAAATACCTAGAAAATATTTCGGTATAGCCATGCGTACAGATAATTTTTTCTGCTCCGGTGGCTTCAATACTGGCCAGCAATCCTTGCCAATCGCAATGATCGCTCAAAACAAAACCTTTGTCAATGGCACGTCTTCTTCTAGCGCCTCTAAAGGCCATCCATCCGCTGGCCGATGCGGTAACATAGGGAACCATTTTACGAATCCAAGAGGAGCTATGCGCACTTGGGGGTGCCAAAACGATATTTCCTAAAAGCTCGGTTTTTTTGGTATCCTTCGTAATGAGATGGGTATCCGGAAAATTGACCAATGGTCGTAGCACTCGCGTCATATTTTCGATAGCGCCATGGGTGTATATTTTGCCAATATCCGTATCTAAATATTTGAGCAGACGTTGCGCTTTGCCCAGGCTATAACCAAAAAGAACGGATGTTTTTCCTTCGGCTTTATTCGCTGCCCACCATTGATTAATATTTTGTAATACTTCAGCTTGTGGTGTCCATTTAAATGCCGGCAGGCCAAAGGTACATTCTGTAATAAAGGTGTCACATTTTATAGGTTCATAAGGTGTTGAAATACCATCATCCTCTGTTTTATAATCACCCGTAAACACCCATACTTCATCTTTATGTTCCACTCTAATCTGCGAAGATCCAATAATGTGACCCGCTGGGTGAAGACTGAATTTTACGTTATTAATAACAAAGGGTTCTCCCCAGTTTACACCGGTAACGTTTATATCCCCGAGCCTATGGGAGATTATGGGTACATTTCTATGATGGGTTATATATTGTTGGTGTCCCCATCTGCTATGGTCTGCATGACCATGTGAAATAATTGCTTTTTTCACTGGCTTCCAAGGGTCTAGGTAAACCTTTGCAGGATTGCAATAGATGCCTTTATCCGTAAATTCTAAAAGAGGTTTGTTCATAGCCCTGTGAAATTACAAATTTGAGCGCAAAACAAAGTTGGGAAGTATATAAACTATGACCTCTAAAAAAATTATATTTGTGTCCAATAAATAAAGAATTTATGTCATTTACAGATTTATACGGAAACCCCGAACATAGGAAAAACGTAGCACATTTTGCCGCTATGGCCACCTTGGCGGCATCTGACGGAATAATAAGCGAGGAGGAACAATCGTTATTGGACAAATTTGCCCGTAAGTTGCAGATTTCCGATAGTGAGTACAAGGAAGTCATGAAACCCTCAAATAAATATCCAATTGAACCTCCTGTAGATTCGGAAAAGAGATTGGAGCGTTTATACGATCTTTTTAGAATCATCTTCGCTGACCACATGATAGACGACGAAGAAATGATACTCTTAAAAAGATATGCTATAGGCTTAGGTTTCTCCGAGGAAGCCGCTAATAAAGTAATAGAGCGATCCGTAGCTATATTCAGTGGTAAGATAGATTTTGAAGATTATAGCTATTTATTAAAGCGCTAATAACAATTGTGGAAAAATGGATTAAAAAAGGGGAGGCATTTGCCTCCCCTTTTTTATTAATGGTACTTATCTAAAAATTCTTGTAACTTTTCTACCATTTTTCTACTTCCGCAGAAAAAAGGAACACGCTGGTGTAGTTCCGTTGGTTCAATGTCCATAATACGCGTCTTACCTCCAACGGCTAGACCATTTGCCTGCTCCGCAATAAAGGCTATAGGGTTGCACTCATACAATAAGCGTAGTTTTCCACTTTCGGTTAAACTGCTTTTGGGATACATGTAAATGCCACCCTTTATCATATTTCTGTGAAAGTCGGAAACTAGCGAACCTATGTATCTAGAGGTATAGGGTCTGTCACCTTCTTCTTGTTGGCAATATTTAATGTAGTCCTTAACACCTTGGAGGAAATGCACATAGTTCCCTTCATTAACGGAATATATTTTACCTGTTTCCGGGAATTGCATGTTAGGATGTGATAGATAGAATGTTCCTAGGGCCGGGTTTAGTGTAAATCCGTTAACACCATCACCCGTGGTGTATACCAACATGGTAGATGTTCCGTAGACTACATATCCTGCGGCAACTTGTTTATTTCCGGGTTGCAGGAAATCTTCTAAAGTAACGGGAGTGCCTACTGGAGTTACCCTACGATATATAGAAAAAATGGTTCCAACGGAAACATTTACATCTACATTAGAAGAACCATCCAACGGGTCAATCAGAACAATGTATTTATTTTGATGTTTGTTGTCGTTACTATTTATACTGATAAAACTATCTTCCTCTTCAGAGGCAATACCACAGACGATTTCCCTGTTTTTTAAGGTCGAAATAAATTTCTCATTTGCAAAGACATCCAATTTCTTTTGTTCTTCGCCTTGGATGTTAGTATCTCCGGCATCTCCAAGAATATCGACCAATCCTGCCTTGTTCACCTCGTGGTTAACTACCTTGGCCGCCAAACGGATGGCATTAATCAGTTTAGATAACTCTCCAGATGAATATTGAAATGAGGACTGATTTTCAATAATGAACTCTCCAAGGGTCTGATTTTTTTTTGTCATCAAAAAAGAAGTTAGGTTTAGACCACAAATATCGGGTATTTTGTGAAACTACATCGTTTTAGGACATTTTACATTTCTTAAATTTATAACTTTGTGTTTTATTTGTAACAATATGGAGTTTACGATTAGAAATGCACAAGAAAAAGACATGGCTCATGTTCTTGAACTAATTCATGAATTGGCTAGGTTCGAAAAGGAGGCTAATGCTGTTGAGGTCACCGTTGATGATTTAATAGCTGATGGTTTTAAAGAGAATCCGTTGTTTCATTGTTTTGTTGCCGAGCATGGGAGTTCTATTGTAGGAATGGCATTGGTGTATCCTAGATATTCTACTTGGAAAGGACCCGTCATCCACTTAGAAGACCTCATTATTACGGAAAAAATGCGGGGTAGCGGTTTAGGTACGGCCTTATTGAATGAAGTGGTGAAATATGGAAACGATTTGGGTGTAAAACGAATCAGCTGGGAGGTAATAGACTGGAACGACCCTGCCATAGACTTTTACGAGAGCAAAGGAGCCAACGTTATGCGCGATTGGGACGTGGTACAGTTGGACGAAAAAGGAATTAAAGCATATTTAGAGAATATATAATACTGTAACTCGCTATGAAGTGAGGAATTGAAAAGAGAATTTTTTATGAGGGTTTTTAAATTTGGTGGTGCATCGGTAAAGGATGCTGCAGGTATAAAAAATGTAGTAAAAGTATTAGAGGAAGTTGGACATGCAGATACAATTTTAGTCGTTTCTGCCATGGGTAAAACCACTAATGCCATGGAGGCTGTGGTAGACGCTTATTTCAAGGATAAAAACAAAATATCCAGTACTATACAGGATATTGTAGTCTATCACCAAGATATTCTTAAAGATTTATTCCCCAATACCCAACACCAAGTGTATAAAGATGTGAAGACTTTGGTGGATGAGGTTACCGGATTTCTTGCTTGGAACAAATCACCTAATTATAATTTTGTGTACGATCAGGTGGTAGGATACGGGGAGTTGATTTCTACCACGATTATTAGTGCTTATTTAAAGGAAATCGGAATCAAAAATCAATGGTTAGACGTTAGGAATTTCATTAAAACCGATAACGCCTACAGGGATACGACGGTATCTTGGGAAAAGACCCAGGAGAATATTGCTAAGATAAATAGGGGAATATTGAATATTACCCAAGGCTTTTTAGGTAGTGATGACAACAATTTCACCACCACTTTAGGAAGAGAAGGCTCTGATTATACGGCCGCGATATTGGCCTATTGCCTTAATGCGGATTCCGTTACAATCTGGAAAGATGTACCGGGGGTTTTGAATGCAGACCCTAGGTATTTCAAGGAAACACAACTTCTGAACAACATTTCTTATCGGGAAGCTATAGAACTAGCTTTTTACGGGGCTTCTGTAATTCACCCTAAAACCCTGCAGCCGCTTCAAAGAAAGGAGATTCCACTTCACGTAAAGTCTTTTATCAACCCTAAGAACAAGGGTACTACGGTGGGTAAGGGCGTGGGGATAGAACCAAAAGTGCCCTGCTTTATCGTTAAAAAGAACCAAGTCTTAATGAAGTTGTCCTCATTGGATTTCTCTTTCATTGTTGAGGACAGCATCAGCGCACTGTTCAAACTTTTTCATGAACATAAAATGAAAGTAGATTTAATCCAAAATTCTGCAATCAGTTTTTCCGTCTGTGTGGATAATAAATTTGGTGGTCTTGAGCCATTACTAAATCAACTTAAAAGCAAATTTAAGGTTGTGCATCATGAAGATGTTTCGCTGTATACCATTAGACATTTTGATTCTAAATCCATAGAATCCTTGCAAAACGGGTATGAAATATTGCTGGAACAACGCGGAAAAGAAACGGTTCAACTGGTTGTGAAGTAGTGCTGTCTTTTATCTTTTAAAAGTTAAAATAGCAGGCTCAACTAGGGATTTTGCTATATTTACCGCACGCTAATATTTTCTTTCTATGGGTTTAGTGACCGCAAAAGAGATAGCAAAGGCTATCAACCTTTCTAAATACGGTTATGTAGGTACTTTTATCGGCTGGCTCTTGATGAAAATCACCAGAATCTCAAGTATTAATTCTTTTTACGATAAAATAGCACATCTAGATTGTGAGGACTATGCCGCGGCCATCCTAAAGCATTTTGAGATTGACTACGAGATACCCGAAGAAGATTTTAAGCGATTGCCAAAAGAGGGAGCGTACATTACCATTAGTAATCATCCTTTAGGTGCTATTGATGGTATTCTTTTAATGCGGTTAATGTTACCAAACCGTAAGGATTACAAGATTATGGCCAACTTTCTCTTACAACGGATGGTTCCTCTGGCGCCCTATATTCTTCCGGTAAACCCTTTTGAGGAACATAAAGATGCCAAGAGCAGTATAGCAGGCTTTAAGAAGGCTTTGGTTCACGTAAGAAACGGTCATCCCCTCGGGATTTTTCCGGCTGGGGAAGTATCCACCCATAAAGAAGGGAAGCTACTGGTAGATAAACCATGGGAAGAGGCTGTGTTGAAGTTGATAAGAAAGGCAGAAGTGCCTGTAGTGCCCATATATTTTCATGCTAAAAACACCAAGTTGTTTTATCGACTTTCTAAATGGAGTCCTATTTTTAGAACAGCTTTAATTCCCTCTCAAGTATTCTCTCAGCGTAATAGACCTATAAAAGTGCGCATTGGGCAACCTATTTCGGTTCAGTCCCAAAAAGAACAGGAAAATCTTGAAGAGTATACTGATCTGTTGCGCAAAAAAACCTATATCCTTTCCAATGCCTATGAGAAAGAACGACTCATAGACCAGATACCGGCGACACTGAAAATACCCAAGCCTCCCAAAAAAATTGCCGGTGCCATGCGTAAGGAGGTTATGGAGGGCGAAATTGAAAAACTTCGTGAGAAGGATTGTAGGCTACTCCAGAGTAAGAACTATGAGGTATTCCTGGCCAAAGAAAAGGACATGCCCTTTATTTTAAAGGAAATTGGTCGGCAACGAGAAATTACCTTTAGGGCCATTGGCGAAGGCACCAATAATGCCATAGATTTAGACAAATTCGATGCGTATTACCATCATTTATTTCTTTGGGATAGCGATGATAAATGTATTGTGGGAGCTTATAGAATGGGTATGGGGGCGGAAATTTTTCCAGAGTATGGTATCGATGGCTTTTACCTGCAGGATTTGTTTCGCGTAGAACCGGAGTTATACGGTATGATGAAAAATTCCATAGAAATGGGCAGGGCTTATATTGTAAAGGAATATCAGCAGAAACCTATGCCGTTATTCTTACTATGGAAAGGTATCGTGCATACCACGCTAAGATACCCAGAACATAAATATTTAATCGGAGGGGTAAGTATAAGCAACCAATTTTCAAATTTCTCTAAGTCACTTATGATAGAGTTCATGAAATCTAATTATTGGGACCCTTATGTTGCCCAGTATATCAGACCAAAAAAGGAATTTAAGGTAAAATTGAATGATGCCGATAAGGAATTTGTTTTTGACGAAACCCAGGCCGATTTAAATAAATTTGACCGTTTAATAGACGAGGTAGAACCGGGTAGTCTGCGTTTACCGGTATTGATAAAGAAATATATTAAGCAAAATGCAAAGGTCGTTGCCTTTAATGTTGATCCGTTATTCAACAATTCTGTAGATGGCTTAATGTACATTAAAATCGCCGACTTACCAGAAAGTACCGTGAAACCTGTTATGGAAGAGTTTCAGGCAGAGTTGGAGCGTAAATTAATGGAGACCCAGTCTAAAGGAAAAGAAGAATCCTAATCTATACCGACTAGCTCACTTCGACGCTCAAAAAGTAAATTATCTTTCCAAGCTCCTTGGCTTGTTCTGCCTACTCTTTCACGTTTGCCTATATACCGGAATCCGACCTTTTCATGGAGCTTAATACTGGCTTTGTTCTCTGGAAAAATGCCCGACTGTAAAGTCCATAACCCTTCTTTTTCGCTTTCATAGATGAGATGCTTCATGAGTAGTTTTCCCACTCCTGTTCCTCGAGAGGTCCTGCTGATATACACACTCACTTCTCCAACCCCGCCGTAAACACATCTGCCGGACACTGGAGAAAGTGCCGCCCATCCTATCACCGTAGTCTTGTCAAGAGCAACTATTCTACAACTTTTTAGGTGTGCCTTATCCCAATCCTCATAGGTCGGTACTTTTGTTTCAAACGTGGCGATACCTGTATCTATACCCTCGTTGTAGATTTCTGAAACAACATTCCAGTGACCCTGCTCCATCGGTTTAATAACAATCATCCTAATTCTTTTAGATTAGTTAACAACACCCACTTTCCGGACTACAGGAATTTGCGGAACTGGAAGTCATTTCAACAGGAACACCACAAGTGTCCTTAGCTTTGCAGTCTGTTTGTTCTACGCCAAGATGAAAAACCAAATTGTTTCCCGCTACTTGGTGCGCATTAACAAAAAGTTGAGCGGTATGAAAATTTGGGTTGCTGTATTCAAATTTTACTTCTACCTCTTTCTCCATGGGTTTTATCTTATCTACCTTGTTTAAAATGGATAAGGCTTTAAAGGCGGACATATAATCTCTTTTACCAATTTCTTCAGGACTTTCCCATAGTTGAATAATGGTTTCTTTCCAGAAGTCAGTCCCTGCACCGCAGTCTACGGAATCAATAGTTATATTTTTAACCTCTGTAATATGATAATTCGCCGGTACAAGTTGTCCCGGTTTGTATTCAAACAAAAGGTTTTTGTTGGGATTTTCTTTTAAGAGGGATAAGAATTCGTTCGTTTTCATAGTTTATGTTATTAACAACAATTAAATTTAGTTTTATCAAAAAAGGAATTGAGAAGGTCTTGTATTTTCTTCCATTTTTTTAGGTTGATGCAATAGCAGACCCGTTTACCCTCAATTTCTCCTGTGATGAGGTCAATGCTTTTTAACTCCTTTAGGTGTTGGGAGATGGTGGGTTGTGCCAAACCTATTTCATCTACAATATCGTTGCAGATACAGGCTTCTTGCGTACTTATATATTGCAGTATGGCAATCCTGGCAGGATTGGAAAGCACCTTGAATATGGTGGCAAGTTCGTTCTGGTTTGTATTGAATATTTGTGTCTTGGTTACACCCATAACATATTTATATATTGCAATATTACGATAATAAATGAATTAAAAAAAGCCAGACTTTAGAAAATCTGACTTTTAAAATTTTGTAAGCTTAGAAAAATTCTAAGCTCAATTTTTCAAAACCAAGGTTTTTTCCCTATTTGATAGGTGTTATAAAAATCTTCATCTGACTTAGTCAGATAAATAATTCCTTCTACCAATCCAACAATAGCGACTCCCATAACTATAAAACTACCTATAACAAAACAAGCAGTAATATAGCCTAGGATTGTAGCCCCTAGCATAATAAAACCTTCCTTTTGATAACCCAAAAGAAATTTATGAACACCAAATTGTCCCAATATTATAGCAAGAATACCTACTAACATTTTTTTATTTTCTCCGCCTCCAACTGCTTTATTTAAGCCGTCGCTAAATTCATTTGCAGTCTTTTTTGCTTCATCTGCAAAGTCATTCGCTTTTTCTTCTGCTTTGTCCGCAAACTCCCCAGCCTTTTCCTTGGCACTATCGAAGGCATCCTCTGCTTTATCTCCTAAATCTTTTGCTTTATCCTTGGCGGCATCAAAAGCATCTTCCGCTTTGTCCCCAAGGTCTTTGTTTTCTTCTGACATTTTAATTGTTTTTGGTGGTTAAAATACTTCTAAATGTAACAAATTAATAGCTATTGTAGAAAAGCTTTATCAATAGGTTCCCAAAGTTCTAATTTGTTCCCGTCAGGATCTAATATCCATCCAAATTTACCATAGCTATATTCTTCTATTTCCCCAACGACAGTTACACCTTCTTTTTTTAAGACTTGAAGTAGTTCCACTAAATTCTCTACTCTAAAATTCATCATAAAAGTAGCGGTGCTTGGTCTAAAATATTCGGTATCCTCATTCATAGGGCTCCATTGTGTGGAGCAGTCATTACCCTCCTTATCCTTCCACCAAAAGGTACATCCGTATTGGTCCGTATTCAGACCCAAATGTGTGGCATACCAATCTTTTATTTTATTTGGTTCTTTGGTTTTAAAAAAGAATCCGCCCAGTCCGGTTACTCTATTTTTCATTTTTTTTCAATATTTAGAAGTTTGTATTGTATGCGGTATAACCATGATTTAAAGCTATTTCTTTATCCGCTCCTCGTATATCCCAATCCAGTCCTTCACGGTCATTTTGGTGCTGAGTTCGGCGATAAGTTCATATGGAATATCGTCCATGTGCTTAAATCTAACACAGCTTTTGCCCATATCCAATTTTCGATTACAGTGTTTGGGATACTCCGCCACGAACCAGTTTAAAAGTTTTTTATCGGCATAGATTCCCGAGTGGTATAAGGCTACATAATTCTTTTGAGAAGCAATATTTATAAAAGGTAGCGGTAGCTTAGGGTCACAATGATAACCGTTTGGGTAAATCGTATGCGGTACAACATACCCGATCATTTTATAGTTGATACATTCTTTAAAACCGTTAGGAAGGTTTTCCTCGATGGTTTTACGTAATAGCGCGATTACTTTTTTTCGTTCCTCAGGAAGCTTGGAAATATATTCATCTACGGTTTGGGCATCGATGGTCATTTTGTTTTCCTATTGATTCGGAATAAAGTTAACAAAATTCAGCCTTGATTTTAGCAACGATGGTCTGTGCTAGTTTTTCTTTACTCTCTACGGTCCAACCTGCAACATGGGGAGAGAGCAGTACATTTTCCGCCTTAATAAGATATTGAAAGGCTTTTGGGAGAGCTTGTTCAGTGAACATGTTTTCAAAGGATGTTTTTTCATATTCTAATACATCTAGCCCTGCACCCAAGATTTTTTGGGACTCCAAGGCATGGACTAAATCTTCTGTGTTAACGCATTTACCCCTGGCGGTATTGAACAGCCAAAAAGGTTTCTGAAACTTTGATATGAATTCGGAATTGACCATCCCAAGCGTGAGTTCTGTTTGGGGAACATGAAGACTTATAATGTCCGCTCTTTGTTGCAGTTCCATAATGCCTACCTGTCTTGCATTATCGTCTTCAACGCCTCCTTTGATGTCATAACAGATGACTTCATCAACATCAAAGCCTTTCAGTTTTTTCGCAAAAGATTTGCCCATATGGCCGTAACCTATAATGCCAACTACTTTACCCTCTAATTCTAATCCGCGATTTCCTTCTCGGTCCCATTTTCCGCCTCGTACTTCCGTATCCGCTTTTTTAAGTTTATTAAAGAGGGAAAGTAGCATTCCTAGAGTATGTTCCCCCACTGCATTGCTGTTTCCTTCTGGAGCTGCCGCCAAAAAGATTCCCTTTGCCTTTGCATACCTTACATCTATATTCTCCAGACCCGCACCAAGCCTTCCAATAAATTTTAGATTGGTGGCTTTATCCAAAAAATCTGCATCAATGGTAAATCTACTGCGTATAATTATCCCGTTGTAGTGCTGAATTTTCTTCTCAATTTCCGATTTTGAAGCGCTATAATCCTCATCATTCTCGAAGCCTAATTGTGAAAATTGTTCTAAAAGCAATGGGTGATTGGTATCTAAGTGGAGGACTTTCATATGTTTCAGTATTCAGTATTCAGTATTCAGTATTCAGTATTTGGTAATTCGTGTTTGAAATTGGTTTTGGAGTCTATTATTATCTCGTATAAACCTTCTATTTAAATTTTAGGATAATCAGTTTGGGTCATTTCATGGGTTACATTGCCTGTGTGTGTGGTATCTTGTTTCTCGAACAATAATAAATGCACTTCTTCATCATTTTTAGTTGATGGGCAATGTTCTACTCCTTTAGGGACTACTATAATTTCGCCTTCTTTTACAATCTCTGTCCTATCCCTGAACTTCATGTACAAGGTGCCTTTCAGCACTTGAAAGAGTTCGTCTTCATTTTCATGTGCATGCCATACAAATTCACCCTGTATTTTGGCCAAAATCACTTGCATATTATCCACGGTGGCTATCTGGTGGGGGTGCCATTGCTTGCTAAATAAAGCATGTTTTTCTCTAAGGTTGATGGATTTCATAACATTGATTTTAGATGGTGCCGATTTAAAGATATTTTACGACTGACATCTATTTTAAATGCCTAAGATAAGCTTGGCAATCATAAAATAGATAAGTATGCCGAAAATATCATTACTCGTAGTGATAAAAGGTCCTGTAGCAATGGCGGGGTCAATTCCCCTTTTATGTAAGAACAAGGGCGTAAAGGTTCCAATAAACCCAGCAACGACGATTACGGCTATCAAGGAGGTAGATATGGCCAGAGCGGTCAAGAAGTCGCCCTTCCATATCCAAGTGAACAGCAATAACAACGCTGCTAAAATAACTCCGTTCAAAAGTGCCAGAAGCATTTCTTTCAATAACCGATTTCCAACGCTACCTTTGATATCATCATTGGCCAAACCCTGTACAATTATGGCACTGGATTGCACCCCTACATTTCCTGCCATGGCGGCAATTAAAGGGGTAAATAAAAATAAAATGGTGTACTTTTTAAACATTTCCTCAAAACCACCCATGATGACCGCAGCGGCAGCTCCTCCAAAAAGGCCTAGGATAAGCCAGGGCAACCTTGCTCGGGTCAACTCCCATATACTGTCATCCGCTTCCACATCTTGGGAGATACCGGCCGCCATTTGATAATCCTTATCCGCCTCTTCACGAATAACGTCTACAATATCATCAATGGTAATGCGTCCTACAAGCCTACCTATTTCATCAATTACCGGAATGGCTTCCAAATCATATTTGGACATGATTTTAGCTACTTCTTCCGGTTTTTCGTTCACGTTCACGGCATCTACCTTAGGAATGTATATTTCCCTAATGTGTGTAGCGGTAGAAACGGTCAATAAATCTTTCAAGGAAAGTCTTCCCATTAATTTCTCTTCCTTGTCCACTACATAAATGGAGTGCACACGGGTAACATTCTCGGCTTGAGCCCGCATTTCTTTTACGCATTTGGTTACCGTCCAGTTCTCGCTAACCTTCACCAATTCCTTCGCCATTAAACCACCGGCCGAGTTTTCGTCATAACGTAATAAATCAACAATATCCTTGGCATGTTCCCTATCCTCAATTTCTGAAATGACCTCTTGTACAATCTCCTGAGGAAGTTCCGCAATGATATCCGCGGCATCATCCGTATCCAGTTCCTCTAGTTCTTCGGCAATCTCTTTGGAGGAAAGGTTACTAAGAATAGCTTCCCTTACATCTTCATCCAGCTCGGTAAGTACGTCCGAGGTTTTATCACTGTCCAAAAGCTTTATGAGATACGTGGCATCATCCTCATTAAGCTCATTGATGATTTCCGCTACATCCGCGTAGTGTACTTCTTCCAGAATGGAATTCAATTGAGAATCCTTTTGGGTTTCTATAAGCTGCTCTATTTCGCTTACAAGTTCTTCTGTAAGTTTAAACGGTGTCATCTGCTATTTTCTTTGTCAAAGCTATAAAATCAGCTACTGCCAGTTGTTCTGGACGCTGGTCAAATATAGCATCTTCTTTGAGAATATCTGAAAGGGAGAACGATTTTAGACTGTTGCGAAGTGTCTTTCGCCTTTGACCGAAAGCCGTTTTAACTACCTGATAAAATAGTTTCTCGTCACAATCTATTTCAAAATCGGTTTTTCTGGTTAGTCTAAGCACACCAGATTGAACTTTTGGTGGTGGGTCAAAGACTTGTGGATGTACCGTAAAAAGATATTCCGCCCTATAGAAAGCTTGGGTCAGTACCGAAAGGATTCCATAGGTTTTACTGCCTTCTGGGGCGCAAATACGCTTCGCGACTTCTTTTTGGAACATACCCGTAAATTCGGGTACTTGTTCGCGCATTTCAAGCATTTTAAAAACAATTTGTGTTGAAATGTTATACGGGAAGTTTCCGGTGATGGCAAATTGCTCGGTTCCAAATAACGCCTTTAGGTCGTATTTAAGAAAATCGGCCTCAATTACCTTAAAAGAGTTTGTGCCCTGTAAAACCTTAGGATGTTCTAAAGGAAAACTATGGTTTAGATAAATAATAGAATCGGAATCCAGATCCATAGCTACCAAATCTATATCCTGTAGCAAAAGATACTTCGTTAAGACGCCTGTTCCTGGACCAATCTCAATAACATTTTTATAATCTTTAAAGGATAGGGTCTCCGCAATCTGACGGGCAATACCTTCGTCCTTTAAAAAATGCTGCCCTAAATTTTTTTTTGCCTTAACGGGACTCTCCTGTTTTGATTTGCCTTTATTCCCGTAAAAATCGTTCTTATTCTTCTTCCTTTTTTTTCCCATACCCTCATTTTACTCGATAATCGAGATTTAAATGTCCTAACACTTGCCTCGAAATTAAGCGCGATTCTCGTCTTTTCAATATCTTGTCAACTTGCCCTACGACAATTTACTACGCTATTTTGCAATATACGCCCATGCTTTTTCACCGGAGGCTAAAACTACTTGAATTCTTTTATAAGCCTCTCCCTCGTATGCATCTGCCTTAATGAGTTCTTCGGGAGATAGTATATATATTTTTCCCGTTAGGGTTTTGGAGCTATCATTAGACACTGCTATGGTAGGGTAGCGGTCCGCAACTTTTTCATTCGAAATGATATATCCGTTCAAAATTGCTTCTTCACCTTGGAGCACCCTAGAAAATACCCCCAGTTGCACCTCTGTTTCTTGTAGGGTTCCGTACGTAAAAAGATATTGGGTTGCGCTTGGGCGTTGCAAGGTTTGCTCGTGTGTAATTTGTAATTCTGTTCTAAAGGAAACGAACTTACCTGCAAAAAGGGTATTGGCTTCTTCTCTTAGTGTTGGCGCATCTTCTTGATAATATCGGTAGAGAGTTTCCTTGTCGGAAACGGAATATTGTACGGAATAAGTTACCCCTCCCATATCTTCCTCAACGAGTACCTTACTCATCTTTGCGCTAATGAATTTACCGGTATCCAACATATCCGGAATGTGTTTGTCCTTCATCCATTTGACCCAATGATCGTGAGCGGATTCTTCAATATTCGTAGTAACGTTATAGATGTACATTGGCCCCTCTCTTATCTCTCCAAAGGGGAGAGGATTAGTATATATTTGTTTAAATCTTCCAAGATAATTTATTTTAGAGTTAAAAGTCCTTCCCTTGAGAAGCATTTAGGACGGGTCTTTAGTTAATGGCATCTCCCCTTAATATTCTGAAATTCTTACGCGCCTGTGGAAAGTAATAGCTGTCTTGGTAGTTATAAATTATCTTCTCATAGTGTCCTTTTGCCTTTTCGGGTTTATCAAATGTTTTTCGATATAGCTCTCCCAACGCAAAATGGGCATCATCGGCCAAAATGCCATTACCGTAAAATTCTATTATTTTTTTATAATTGAACTCGGCGGATTCATACTTTTTCTGTGCTTCAAAAAGTTGTGCTTGTTTTAGTAGTGCCTCATCCTCTATTTTTTCCCCTTTATGATTTTGTAGTATATCCTCTAAGCCTTCAATGGCCTCTTCCGTCTTATTCTGATACGCTAAAAAATCTGCTCTGGCATATTTCTTTAATGCAGTTTGGGTGGAATCTTCCAATGAATTGTCAGAAATCAAAAGACTTAACTGCATAGCATCATTGGCAATGAGCTGAGAAGTAGAACCGCGTAGTACTTTTAATTGGGTCAGTGCCCAGTCGAAATCTCCTTTGTAAAAACTGGTTTCGGCAACTTTGTACCTAGCGTTTTGACCTAGGACATCGTTCTTTAATTTTTTTTGAATTTGTGAAAAATAGATAAGAGCCTCGTTAAATTTTCTGTCATAGACCAAAATGTCCCCTAAGGTTAATTTTAGGTAAGCCGTTCCCCTATCGTTAAGGGGTAACTCTAAACTATTTTTTAGTAGTTTAATCGCTAGCTCGGGACTATCCTTTTTAAAGGTCAGAAATTTGGCATAGGCCACCTGCAATTGCAGGGTTTGGGTTCTATATCCGTAGGTGTCTATAAGTTCTTCATACTTTTTTTGAATGGAAGGGTAATCGCTTTTTGTTGACTCTAATAGCTCAATATCCAACAAATTGAGGTTGGCCTCCAAGCGCGTAACTTCATCTCCCGTTTCCTTAACAATGTAATTAAATATTTCCCTGGCAATCTCGGTCTCCTCCTCATCAAGTGCGGTTTGGGCTAAATTTTCTAGCCGTACCGTTGTGCTGCCATCCATACGTTTATAAATTGCTTTTTCTTGTCTAAACGCACTGCTATATTGTTCTTGTTGTACGAATAACCAACTCAAAAGTTCGTTCCAGACAATTTCCGGTGTCTTCTGTGCCTTTTCAAGTAAAATTTGCTTGAGAAGGGTATTATTATAGTTTTCGGGGTCTTCGGTAATGAAATCATCTATATTCCTAAGAATGTTGGACTTTGAGGTTTTTCCATTGCCTATTAAATCCAAGTAGGAGCGGTACATTTTGTCAATGTTTCCTTGCTCGCCGTATAATCGCGCCAATTGAAAGCTATAATCAAGGGCCGGGTTCAACTCCATTGCCTTAGTATAAGCTAAAACAGCCTTATCTAACAAGCTGTATTTCTGAAACTGATATCCTAGGGCATAACCATAATTGGGATTTTGCTCAATAATCTGTAGGGCTTGTGTGTAATACTCATTTGCCTTATCGGGCATCTCCTGTAGGGTATAATTATAGCCTAATTCTATAAATAGACTTGGGTGTGGATTCCTCTGCTTCAACTGTTTCAAGAGAAATTCTTCTGCGTCGTTATACCTTTGTAATTGTTGGTAACAGGAAATTAAACCCTGTTGATAGTCTGTTCTTCTGGGATTTTTCTCCGCCAGTTTTTCGTAAAAAACGAGTGCCTTTTCAAAATCACCATCCGCAAAATACTGTTTTGCAAGAAAGTCTTCTTGAGCTCCAAGAGAAATAGAAAATAACAGCAATAGTAGTAGAAACAACCGCATATCGGAAATTTATCAAATTTAAGCAAGCTTGGGAAAACAATCTGTTAAGTGTTCGCTAATTCCAGTAAAAGGTGCTGTAGCTTTTGAATATATCTTGCCAGATGTACAAAAGATAGGGCCATTTACAAACAAAGCGTACGTCAATTTTTATAAAGACGTAACTTTAGAATACGATATAACGTAACTAAAAAAAATTATAGAATGGAAAAACGATTTTTAAGCTCAAAAACGAAACGGTTCTATTTTAATAACGGTCAAGCAGATGTTAGTTATGTTGCCATCCATGGAGATGAATTAGCAGTAGACCCTACGCAAGATGGAACGGTCACGGGGAGGAGGGATACCGTTTATAGGGGTCGACAAGGAAGTATAGCGGCCAATACGCCAATGTCACCGCAACGCAGTATTGAATACTACTTTTTGGATATTGGACAAGGTGATGCCTCTTTTATCGTTACCCCGAACAACAAAAAAATTCTGGTGGATGGTGGTCTAAAGGATAGGGCATTGGGCTTTTTAATCTGGAAATATAGATTGGACAAACCCGGTAACAAGGTAGTCATAGACCATTTATTCCTGAGTCATGCCGATAAGGACCATGTTGTGGGACTTATACCCTTATTGAAACACCCTAGAATAGAAGTGAAGAATATCTACCATAATGGAATAGGTCTATACGAAGCTGGTCATAATACGGAATTGGGAACTATGGTGAACAACAAACTCACTACTATTCATGATTCGGTACAGGATTTGGATGGCGAACAATTAAAACCTGGTTTCAAGAAATGGATCGATGCAGTGAAGGCATCACGAGCCAATTATAGAAGACTGGACGCCTCACAGGGGTTTCTGCCAGTAGGTGATGCTAGTGTACAATTGGAGATACTAGGGCCCGTATTTGAGGAGGATAATACATTGAAGTGGTTTGGAGGTAAATCGCATACTATTAACGGACACTCCCTCATATTCAGGATGGATTACAAACACGTGCGTACCTTCTTTTCTGGGGATCTGAACGTGGAGGGGAGCGAACATCTATTAAATATACCCGGGAACAACTTAAAGATAAACGCTCAAATTTTTAAGGCCCCGCACCATGGGAGTCACGAATTCTCGCAAGAATTATTTCATCATGTGCATCCTATGATTACAGTGGTATCCTCTGGTGAGACACCAGACCACGGTCATCCGCGCGCTGTATTTTTAGGGGGACTGGGACTGGCGGGAAGAGGCCGAATGCCACTTATTTTTTCAACGGAACTTTCAGCTCTTTTTGTAGATGCGGGAGATACCGAGGCCGAGGCTCATTCTAATTCTGAAATTACTACAATGGATGGTTTGGATTTTTCCAGTTCTGCTGCAAATGCTGAAGCAAGACAGCGATTTAAAAAAATTCTACCCGGTATCATCAACGTACGAACGGACGGTGAAAATATCTATGCTTTTAGGCGGGTTCAAATGGGATACCAATGGGAATCCTATAAGATAAAATATAATGATTTGTAAACTAGTCTATCTTATCAAAACCACAATAGGGAACCAGTACTTCTGGTATTTGAATGCCATTCGCCGTTTGATAATTCTCTAAAATTCCTGCTAAGACCCTTGGCAACGCCAAGGAGCTACCATTTAGGGTATGTGCTAATTGACTTTTCCCGTTCTCGTCTTTAAAGCGAAGTTTTAATCGATTGGCCTGATAGGTTTCAAAATTGGAAACGGAGCTTATTTCTAGCCAACGGTCCTGAGCGGTAGAAAATACTTCAAAATCGTAGGTCAAGGCCGCTGTAAAACCTAAATCTCCGCCGCACAAACGTAAAATTCTATACGGTAACTTAAGTTCGCGTAAAATATGCTTAACGTGTTCTACCATGCCGTCCAAAGCCTTATAGGAGTTTTCAGGGTGTTCTACGCGTACAATTTCAACCTTATCAAATTGATGTAGTCTGTTCAACCCTCTAACATGGGCACCATAACTACCCGCTTCTCTCCTAAAGCATGGGGTGTATCCCGTATAGCAAATTGGGAATTCCTTTTCGTCCACTATTACATCCCTGAAAATATTGGTCACGGGGACTTCTGCGGTCGGGATTAGATAAAGGTCGTCTGCCGTAACGTGGTACATTTGGCCCTCTTTGTCGGGTAATTGTCCCGTTCCGTAGCCTGATAGTTCATTAACCAAATGGGGTACCTGTATCTCCGTGTAGCCTGCCTCGGTATTTTTATCAAGGAAATAGGTAATCAAGGCACGTTGTAGTCGCGCTCCTTTTCCTTTATAAACAGGAAAGCCTGCCCCAGCTATTTTAACACCTAATTCAAAATCAATAATGTCATATTTTTTAGCCAATTCCCAATGCGGTAGTGCATTTTCTATAAGTTCAGGAACAACACCTTCTTTGAAGATTTCCTCATTGTCCTCATCGGTATTTCCATTGGGTACGGAAACGTGTGGTATATTAGGAATTTGATAGAGTAACGTTTTGAGCTCCTCTGCCGCAATACTTAAATCCTCGCTCAGTTTTTTGGATTCTTCCTTTAGACCCCCTGTTTTTTCTTTTAGAACGCTTGCTTCTTGAGCCTTTCCGGTTTTGTAAAGGATTCCGATTTCCTTAGAAAGACTATTGGATTCCGCTAGTACCGCATCTAAACGTGTTTGAGTGGCTCTTCTTTTATCGTCTAACTGAATAACGTTTTCAAGCAAGGAATTTCCATCGATATTTCGCTTTTTAAGTGCGTCTACCATTTCATTTTTTTGCTCGCGGATAGCCTGTAGCTGTAACATGAGTGAAATCTTTAAGAGTGCAAATTTAAGCTAATCTTATGATTTAATACAGCTACCTTTGTGATGTATATCGATTAAATAGGCACGTTATGGTCTATTGGATAGTTGCGAAGGCAATATCCACTCATGATGCCGATAGGGATTCCATGGAGTGTTTGTTAAATCGACCTTAGGGTCTATAAAAGGAACATAGGGTCTCCCGTTGATGCTGATCGTAGATTCAACGAGGTATACAGAAACTCTTTCGCCCTTCTTTGAAAATTCCTTTTTCATATAATTGGCAAATTGCCAGGCAAAATCAGGATAGGAGAATACCTTGCGTTTTTGACCACGGTTTAAATAGTCGTTTGTACGGACAAATATCTGTTTACCTGTGGTATGATTAACAATTTTGAACTGACCTCTACCATTTCTACTGCGAAGCATCATACGCCAGCTCATGCGGTGTCCTTCTTCCGTCCAAAGCACATCGTCTTCAATTGCATGATGCCGTAAAGGCAAGAGCAACTGTATCGTAAAGTAAATCCCAAACCCTACCAGAAATGCCTGTTTGTAAGAGGGCTGACTTATTTTTTTAGAGAAAAATGGAATCTTGTTTTTAAAGAAAATTTTTCGAATTGTTTCTGTCTCGAAGAAGAAAACACTAAAAGCTAAGGACAAATAGGGGAATATACCAATTTGAAAAACGATGGAATTGAACAAGTGAAAAAAGATGGATAGAAAAAAAGCAATTTTTCTGCTGGGTTTCCAAAGCAAGGCAGGAATAATCAGTAGGTCGAACAGGATGCCCGCCGAACCAATTATTTTATGCACCCAAGGTTGTTGCAGAATTTCACCGATTAAAAAGTAATCGGCTTTAGGACGCATTAGAATCTTAATCATACCAAAATCTAGCCAATCTCCATATAATTTTGCCACCGAGGCATACACGTAAACGATGAGAAGCTGTAATACGATAATCCATTTGACATAACCATACATGGAATTTTGGTTCGGTGCCGCACTGTTCCTTGCATCTATGGCATAGTTTTTATGTGCTGGAAAAAAACACATGAACAATGCAATCAATATCAATAGGTAATAATGATTATTGTAGGCCGTTTTTTGCATAAGATACACCGCTGTCCACAGTAGTGTAAAGGCTATGATGCTAAAACGATATTTATAGCCAAGGGCGATGGTAATGCCCAGTGTTCCCATAATGGCAAAGTAGAGATACATGCCTGGCCCTGAAAGGTTTTGAAGCCATTCAAAATCAATAAACGGAAAAGTAAACTGCGGTTCTACCAGATTTTTTTTGACCCAGCCTGTAATGAGGGCTCCAAAGCACTCTAATGAGATAAGTATACCAAAAAAGATTCTAAAAATTAGTAGCGGACTGTTGTCTATTCTCTGAAATAACAACCTGTTCAACATACTTATTTGGATATGAATTCGAGAGCGTTTTTACGGTCTATCGCAAGTTGTTGCTTGAGTGCGTCCAAAGACTCAAATTTATGTTCGTCCCTAAGTCGGTGTAGCATATTCACTTGTATTTCCTGTTCGTACAGGTCTTTTTCAAAATCAAAGAAATGAACTTCTATGGTTTGTTTCTTGCCGTTTACCGTAGGATTATAGCCAATATTCATCATGCCATGAACAGTGTTACCGTCAATAACACTGCTTACGGTGTAGGCACCTGTTTTTGGAATAAGTTTATAGTCTTCTTTAATAGCTAAATTGGCCGTAGGGAAATTGAGCTGTCTACCTAATCCTTTACCTTTTTGGACAGTTCCGGTGAGCATGTATTCATACCCTAAATACATATTCGCCGTTACGATATCACCACTATCAAGTGCTTTTCTAATTTTTGTGGAACTTACGGATACATCATCGATTTCTTGGGCGGGTATTTCCTCTACCTCAAATTCCAGTGTGTTTCCAAAAGAGATGAGATCTGTGATATTGGCATTTCTATTTCTCCCGAACCTATGGTCGTAACCAATGATAATTTTCTTTGATTTGAGTTTATTTACCAAAAGGTCTCGAACAAACTCAGTTGCGGATAGTCTAGAAAATTCCTTGGTAAACGGATGAATAACCAAAATATCCAGACCCATTTTTTTGAGGATGGTCGTTTTTTCATCAATGGTATTGAGCAATTTAATATCCGCATCTTTTTGTAGTACCATCCTCGGATGGGGGAAAAAGGTAAGCACCGCAGATTTCAGTTCGGCATCTTTGGCATGATTTATGACCCTTTCCAGTATTTTCCGGTGACCAATATGAACGCCATCAAAAGTGCCAATGGTAATGGCAACAGGATGTTGTTGGTTATATTTGGAAATGCTACGGACTGTATTCACCTATGATGGAAAATAAAAGAACTATATTTGATATTGAGATAAAAGCCCCCTCAATGGTTACAAAATTACGTCTAGTTTTCTCAATTACCATAGTATTTTTCTCCTTTTATGGTACTGCGCAAAGTAATTATTGGAATGATGCAGTGTTAAGTGACGCCAATAAACGAATAGTACGTAATAAATTGGCGGTAGAAGAGGTTAAAGTTTTTAGTTTAGACGATTCACTTTTTCGGGCGAAGCTCACTCAAAATAACGTCCAGACCGGTTCCATCGTTTATTTTCCGGACGATAATGGCAAACAGATTGCTTTTAAAGTTTTTGAGGCCAATGTATTTTCTAAGGAACTGTCCATAAAATATCCAAATATAAAGTCGTATCGAGGTGTAAGTATGGATAATAGCACCAAGAGAATTCATTTTAGTGTTTCGCCCAAGGGCATCCAAAGTATGATGACAGGGCGCGGCGAGAAGGGAATGTTGTTCATGGAAAAGAGTATAGGTCAAACCTACGTGCTATATAATCGCAATAACCATAATGCCAAGGATATTGGGTTTATCTGCAAAACCTCGCCTAAAATTCTTGAACAAAGTTTATCATCGACTGCAAAGCTGGTCGATGACCAGACCTTAAGAAAATTTAGGGTGGCCATAGCTGCCTCTGGAGAATATACGAATTATCACGGCGGCACAAAGGCTGGTGCTCTAACGGCCATTAATGCAACACTTACACGTGTAAACGGTATTTTTGAGCGTGATTTAGGAGTTACGCTGGAACTTATTGGAACTACGGACGAGGTCATCTATTTAGATTCGGAAACCGATCCGTTTACGGGTAGCCTAAGTTCTCAGACCCAAAACGTTCTTACAAGTGTTCTTGGTGAAGAGAGCTACGACATCGGTCATCTGTTCAATCAAAAAGACGATACACTAGATGGTAACTCAGGTTTCATCGGTTCAGTCTGTAGGGATAATCGAAAAGGGAGTGCGTATACCACGTTTTCCGATCCTGAGGGAGATGTCTTTGATATTGATTTAGTAGCGCATGAAATGGGGCATCAATTTGGTGCAAATCACACCTTTTCTCATCTTTCAGAGGGCACTTCTGTTCAAGTAGAGCCTGGTAGCGGAACTACCATAATGGCTTATGCAGGTATTACCGGGGCCAACAATGTTGCCTCTAATAGCGACGACTATTTTCATTACTCCAGTATTCTTCAAATTAGGGAATATCTGGAAACGGTGTCGTGTGGGGAGACCATGGCGCTGACCAATGTTCCGCCGGTTCTTAACCCGGTTCAGAACTATATTATCCCGAAGACTACGGCTTTTGTCCTAACAGGGGACGCCACGGATGCGGATGTAGGGGATATTATCACTTATGCTTGGGAACAAATAGACAACGGCATAGTTACTCAAGCCACTTTTGGACCTACAAGTCCTACAGGAGCTATGTTTCGCTCTTTGCCACCTACAACGGTTCCGGAACGGTATTTCCCAAATATAGATAGAATTTTATCAGGTAATTTAACCCAGACCAACCCAGGTTTGGGAGATGCTTGGGAAACAGTTTCAAGTGTAGAGCGAAATTTGAATTTCTCGTTAACCGTTAGGGACAATGCGTTGAACGGTGGACAACTGGTATCTGATGAAATTGCAGTATTGGTCAGTAATGATGCCGGGCCCTTTATAGTTACTTCGCAAAGCGCGCCAGACACATATGTTGCAGGCGAAGTACAAACTATTAGCTGGGATGTCGCCAATACCAATTTGGCTCCTGTTTCTGCAGAAACTGTTGATATTTTTTTATCGATAGATGGAGGGTTGACCTATCCGACGATAGTCGCTCAAAATGTGCCCAACGATGGCACTCATGACGTCGTTATTCCGGCACAGCCTACGTCATCGGCCAGGTTTATGGTAAGAGCCCACAACAACATATTTTTCGCTATTAACAGTGTTGATTTCACTATTACCGCATCGGAGATTGTTCTCAATTTCGATGCCTTGGAATATGAAATATGTAAACCAGATGATTTGGTAGTTGATTTTAACTATGAGACCTATCTAGGTTTCTCAGAAGAAAGTACCTTCAGCATAGTATCCTTGCCTCCTGGCTTAAATGCAACATTTTCATCACCAACTGCAAACACCAATAATACGCCTATTTCCATAACTTTTACCGGAACCAATAGCGTGCCCATAGGGAACTACCCTTTAACGGTAAGGGCTACAGCACCCACTTTTACCAAGGAGCTGGAGATTACTTTAAATCTTTATGATACTACGTTTACTGAAGTGCAATTGGTGGCTCCAACGGACGGATTCTTGAATGCGTCCAAAGACCTTACTTTGGAATGGGAGTCCAATATTCAGAATACAGCTTATGTGCTAGAAATTGCCACTGATGCATCTTTTACCAATATTGTTGAATCTCCTACGGTAAGTAACAATGTGTATATGCCAACTGCCTTGGAAAACAATACCGAGTACTTTTGGAGGGTAAAACCGATCAATAGTTGTGGGGAAGGGGTTTTTGGCGCTTCTAGAACTTTCACTACCATAGATTTCAACTGTATTTCACAAGATGCTTTTGGACTTCCACTGGACATTTCATCTAGCGGAACGCCGACCATAATTTCGAGGATATCTTTTTTTGAAGACCTTCCATTGGCAGATTTGAATGTAAATCTAGATATAGAACATAGTTTTTTAGCGGATTTGGTGGTAAGCCTCACATCACCTCAAGGTACGACCGTAGTTTTGGTCTCTAGTTCCTGTGGGGAAGCGCGTAATATTAATGCGGTTTTTGATGATGACGCCTTGCCATTTACCTGTACCGGAAACCCTGCGGTAAATGGTACGGTTAGGCCATTAGGTTCCTTAAGTTCTTTCAATGGAGAATCTATCTTAGGGGAATGGATATTGGAAGTGAAGGATAATGCCCCTTCGGATGGGGGAAGGTTAAATGCATTTGCCTTGGAAGTTTGTGTAGAAGGAAATTTTAGGCCCGACGCTGATAATGACGGGGTTTTTGATGATGGAGATGACCTTTGCTTGGATACTCCTACGGGTCAAGAGGTAGATGCGTCCGGATGTCCTATATTCCGATTTCCAACGGAAAATTTCAATGTAAGTCTACAAAGTGAAACCTGTAGAACAAATAATGACGGACAAATTCAAATTGAGGCTAAGATTGGATTAGACTATGAAGTTACGGTTACTGGAGCGGGGGTTAATGTTGTTCAAAATTTTACGGACTCATTTGTACTTCCAAATTTAAGTGCCGGAACATATGCTATTTGTATCAATGGTACAGACGGGACCATAGTCTATGAGGAAGAATGCTTAGATGTTGTTATTACAGAGCCAGATATCCTAGAAGTAAGTGCTATCGTTGCTTTAGACAGTAATCAGTTGACAGTTAGTTTAGAAGGTTCAGCCTTGTACAACGTAGCACTAAATGGTGTTGTACAACAAACGGAACTTTCCGAAATAACTTTGGACTTGAAGGATGGCGCTAATATTTTAAAGGTTTCTACTAATTTACCTTGCCAGGGGATTTACGAGGAAGAGATTATAGTCGCTAGTAATAGCTCACCCGTGGTTTTTCCAAATCCATTTACAGATTTTATTGAAGCGTATTTGGGTATGGAGTCCGGAAAGGTAATTTTGAAGGTTTTTAGTGCGACCGGGAGATTGGTTAAAAGTGATAGCCTAACGCTTAATGGACCGGTGACACGAATTGATCTTAGCGAACTTTCAACGGGACTGTACTATGTTCAGTTTCTTGGTGAGAATAGCAAGGGAACCGTAAAATTGATTAAAAGATGATACGCTATATTTTACTATTCATAGTCTCTCTCTTTATAATTACCAGTTGTAAGAAGAAGAACAGTCCAAAACCACCGGGGCAGGTGCAACTTATTTTTCCGGATAGGAATTCTGAATGTACTACGGGTCAAAGTTTAAATGCGGAAACAAGTCAAGTAGAATTTAGATGGGAAGAGGGAATCAATGTAGATACTTATGAGCTTAGGGTTACCAATGGTAATACGGGTACCGTACAAACCATTAATACCGCCAGTACATCGGCAAGACTACCTATTGCAAAAGGGGAGCCATTTTCTTGGTTTGTAAAATCTAAGAACAATGAGGTGCCGGAAACGGTTTCCAGTCAAATCTGGAATTTTTATAATGCCGGTTCTAGGACCACTTTTGCTCCTTTCCCTGCCGATATCCTAAACCCTAGGATGTCAGAAAATGTCTTTAAGGATGTAAATAACGAAGTTAGTCTGTCTTGGTCAGCTTCCGACCTTGATGACGATATTCTGGAATATGAAGTATATCTTTCTGTTGAAACACCACCCGCAGACTTAGTAGGCACCCTTGATGAAGATGAGACTACACTAAAAGTTAGTGTGGCCTCCAATACCGTATACTATTGGAGTGTTATTACTAAGGATGAAGAAGGGAATGCCACAAACTCCGGAATTTATAGTTTTAAGGTTTTATAGCTTACTTACGAACCGTTAAACTGGTTCATAGTTCTAGAAATACCTGATAGCACAAAGGAATCTACAAGTTCTACAGATTTGTTTAACCGTACTTCTAAAGCAAGTTCTTCATCTTCGGTCCATTTGCCTAAGACATACTCTACTTGTCTTCCTTTACCAAAATCGGACCCTACACCAAACCTAAACCTATTATACTTTGTGGTCTGTAGATATTCCTGCGTATCTTTTAATCCATTATGTCCGCCATCACTGCCTTTGGTCTTAACTCTAATAGTACCGAACGGAAGATTGATATCATCCGTAATTACGAGTATATTTTCCAAGGGTATTTTCTCCTTATCCATCCAATATTTAATGGCTTTACCGCTCCGGTTCATGTATGTAGATGGTTTTAGACAAAGGATGCTTCTGCCTTTCAGCTTATAAACGCCTAAATCACCAAGCTTTAAGGTTTCAAAGGTAAATTCTTTTTTCTTCGCCAAATTGTCCAACACCTTAAAACCAATATTGTGCCTTGTTTCAGCATATTCATCCCCAATGTTTCCAAGACCCACTATCAAAAACTTTTTCATACTGTCTTTCTCTTCTAGCAACAAATTATCGTGACCAAATAACGATAAAAAATATTTGAACATTGACTTTTATATGGTTTATGACATATAAAAATACAAAAGCATCCACCATTTGGCGGATGCTTTCTATCAACTTTACATTAAAATTCTTATTCTTGAGCTGCTTCGGCTGCAGGAGCATCTGCACCTTCGGCGCCTTCAGCACCCTCAGCACCTTCTTCTCCTTCTTCTTCATCTTCATCAACAGCAACGGCGGCACGAGCAGTTTTAACCTGCACTACAACAGTACTATCTGGGTGTAAGATGGTAAAATCGTCATTTAACAAACTAGCCACTGAAATATTTTGGCCAATTTTTAATTTCGATATATCAATATCGAAGAAATCGGGAAGTTTGTCCGGTAAGGCTTTAATGGCCAGTTTTCTTTTTCTAAATAAAAGACGACCACCGTTTCTAACCCCAGGAGAGTTCCCTTGAAGACGAACAGGAATGTTCATGGTTACCTCTTTATCATCGAATAATTGGTAAAAATCAATATGTAAGATTTTATCTGTAACAGGATGGAATTGAATATCCTGCATAATTGCTCTTACTTGCCCTTCACCCAAGTCAACCTTTACGGTATGTGCGGCGGCGGTGTACACTAAATCCCTGAAACTTAATTCAGGTGCTGAAAAATGTAGTGGTTTTTCCCCTCCGTATACTACGCAAGGAACCATTCCAGCATTACGTAGGGCCTTTGTTGCCTTTTTGCCCACGCTTTCTCTTTCTGATCCTTTAATTGTAATTGACTTCATTATATATATTAAAAATTAATAATTCAAAACTAATTTGTGACTTCGACTACGCACAGTCACCTTATTTCCTCTAGATTATCTCAGCATCGGTAGCTGAGCGCAGCCGAAGCTACATTAAAAACTTGGAGGAAATAGAGTTGTTGTTATGTACTTTATGCATTACATCAGCAACTAGATCAGCACAACTCAATGCCTTTACTTTATCACTTTTTATTTCTATCGGAATAGAATCTGTAATGATCAATTCTGTTAATTTAGACTTTTCTATCTTCTCGTAAGCATTTCCCGACAACAGACCATGTGTTGTTATTGCTCGTACACTGATAGCGCCCCTTTCCATCATCAAATCGGCCGCCTTGGTCAATGTGCCTGCCGTATCTACCATATCATCCACCAGTACCACATTTTTTCCTTGAACATCACCTATTAATTCCATATGCGAAATTACATTGGCCTTTGCGCGTTGTTTATAACAGACCACAACATCACTTTCCAAGGCTTTAGAGTAGGCGTAAGCTCTTTTCGATCCGCCCATGTCAGGGGAGGCAATAGTAAGATTCTCCAGGCCTAAGTTCTTTAAATAGGGTAAAAACAGTGTTGAAGCGAATAAATGGTCTACGGGCTTTTCAAAAAAACCTTGAATTTGGTCTGCATGGAGATCCATAGTAATAATGCGTGTTGCCCCTGCAGCTTCAAGCATTTTCGCAACCAACTTTGCAGCGATAGGAACCCTAGGTTTGTCTTTTCTATCTTGGCGTGCCCAGCCAAAATAGGGCATGACCGCCGTTATATGTCTTGCGGAGGCTCTCTTTGCCGCATCTATCATCAGCAACATTTCCATTAGGTTTTCAGGGCCGGGATGGGTAGAGCCAATGATAAAGATTCGTGTGCCTCTAATAGATTCTTCATAAGAAGGTTGAAACTCACCATCGCTGTAACGTGATGTAATGACTTTACCTAGCTCCATTCCATAGGCTTTTGCTATCTTTTTGCCAAGTACCATACTTTGGGTACAAGCAAATATTTTTGGTTCTGGAACTTGATATGGCATAATCAAATATATTGTGACCTCTGAAACATGGAAGTCCCTACTTCGACTGCGCTCAGCACAGGTGTTTTCTAAGGAGGTGCAAATTTAAAAATTAATTTGAGTTGCTAAAGGATAAATGTTTATATTTTTAGGTGTGAAACCAAAATATTTTTTAGTTTTGCAGTCCTATTTGGGAAAGCTCGAGTGGCGGAACTGGTAGACGCGCTGGATTCAAAATCCAGTTCTTCGGAGTGTGGGTTCGATTCCCACCTCGAGTACTTAAAAGAAAAGCTGAGATTTGTGTCTCGGCTTTTTTTACTTTTTTACACTTATCATTACCGCTTCACAGCTTTCCAAATCGGAATTAAGGATGATGTTTTCAGATTTGGCGCCATCTGTGATCTCTATAGATACCGTATTTGGAGGTGCATCGCCAAGATTGTGTGCGTACAGGAAAAGATCATTGGATTTATTGGGGTCCAGGGTTACTTTGAATTCTCTTTTCCAATAAGTCAGATAGTGTTTGGACACAATAGAATTACCGTTTAAAAAGATGGATACAATATCCCCGTCTTGCCTGCCGTGGTCCCATATTTTAATACTAATGTCTTCATTGGTAAAACTCAGTTCTTTGGTGTAGGATATTTTTCTGCCCTCAAATTCTTCCCTGATGTTTGGCTTAGCTTCTTCTTTTGAGCTTGTAATCGCCGTTGGTGTACTTTGTGTTTTGGTTTTTGGTTGTTTTTTCGGTCTCTTCTTTCTTTTTTCTCTTTTTTTCTTGGGAACTATAGCTGCTTGCGATGCTTGTTCCTGTTCTTTTTTTCGTGCATCCGAGGCCGCGTTTACAATAGAGAAAAATGGGGTTACAAATTTTGCGATGTTATACTTGTCATTAGGAAATAATTCAATACCAACAACTTGGTATCTATCTCCAGACCCAATATTTTTGGCTAGTGCTATATTTTCCGCTAAACCATTATTCTCATAGGAGCCTAGTTCCTGAACTACCATTTCATCACGAACCAGAAAGAAGCGTGTAGATTTTGTAGTATCTATATGCTCAACATCCCACTCTAATTTCACTAGTTCGGGTATGGACCACACTGTTCCTTGAGTAGGATAATTGATGGTAATCGCAGATTTCCCCTCTTGAGAAAAGCAAGAAAAGAGATTTATAAATAAAAAACTGAAAGAAAGGATATGGGGGAATTTCATAATCTAGATACGTATGAAAAAACGCTAATATAAAGTTAGACTTTTGACTTTAACAACAAGTTAATGGTTTGGTTTTTACTTAACGCTAATTGCCTTAAAATGTTGGGTATTAGTATTCAATTTAAAAAAGTATATTTTATTTATTGGAAATAATCCAAAAAATAGGAATTATTCCATAAATTAGCTATCCCTTTTTCAGGATGCTTATGCAAAAAACTATCTTACATTTAGATTTAGACACTTTCTTCGTGTCCGTAGAGCGTAAACTGGACAGCCGTTTAGTAGGTAAGCCTATACTTGTCGGAGGCCTCAGTGACCGTGGCGTGGTGGCAGCTTGTAGTTATGAAACACGGGGATTTGGCATACATTCCGGAATGCCCATGAAAATGGCAAAGGAACTCTGTCCTGAAGCGATTAGGATCAAAGGTAATGCAGGTACCTATAGTACCCATTCTGATGTGGTCACCGATATTATTAAAGCGTACGTACCACTGTTTGAAAAATCTAGTATCGATGAGTTTTATGCCGATTTAACGGGGATGGATCGTTTTTTTGGATCATATAAATATGCATCCGAGCTTCGGCAACGAATCATCAATGAGGCAGGACTTCCTATTTCCTTTGGGTTGTCCGTGAACAAAGTAGTCTCAAAAGTGGCTACGGGACAGGCCAAACCTAACAATCAATTAAAAATAGATTATGGACTCGAAAAACATTTTTTAGCACCACTTTCTATTAAAAAAATTCCAATGGTGGGGGATAAAACCTATCAAACCCTTAGAAATCTTGGGTTACGGAAAGTAGGCACGGTACAAAAAATGCCTGTAGATGTTATGCAGCGCGTACTGGGTAAGAACGGAGGAATCATTTGGAAGCGTGCCAACGGTATTGATCATAGTCCGGTCGTTCCTTTTTGTGAACGTAAATCTATTTCTAATGAACGCACTTTTGATAAGGATACTATTGATGTGGTAAAATTGAGGGGTCTATTGATTGCCATGACGGAGAATTTAGCATACCAGCTAAGACGTGGGGAAAAGTTAACGGCCTGTATTGCGGTTAAGATTAGGTATTCCGATTTTAATACCTATTCCAAGCAGATGCGTATCCCCTACACGAGTGCCGATCATATCCTGATTCCAAAGATTTTGGAGCTATTCAAAACGCTTTATAACAGAAGGCTGTTAGTACGGTTAATAGGTATCCGGTTTAGTCATTTGGTCAGTGGTAATTATCAAATTAATCTATTTGAAGATACTGAAGAGGCCTTGAGCCTATACCAAGCAATGGATCACATCCGAAATAAATATGGGGATAAGAGTGTAGTACGCGCTTCAGCGATGGGCAAGAATACCATAGGCCGAATGCACAACCCGTTCAATGGGCAACCGCCTATTGTGCTTGCGCACCGAAAACAATAATACGGTTGTTGGTTACTAGTTCCTCGTTGTCTACAAGGATGAACAATTAGTAACTGGCAACTAGCAACTAATATTCAATTTGTATATAAATTGTCATACATATTACAGTCTTCGCTTTGGAACCTTTTCCGAAAAAGTACTCCTGCAATTGGCGCAAGATAATCAGGTGACACAACTGGTGCTGACGGATATTAACAATACTTCGGCCGGACTCAATTTTGTGCGGTTAGCACCGGAATATGGTATTGAACCTTTATTGGGAATCGATTTTAGGAACGGGGTAAATCAACAATTTATAGGGATAGCTAAAAACAATGAAGGTTATCTGGAGTTGAACAATTTTCTTTCAGAACACCTCCATGAGGAAAAAGTGTTTGCTCCCATTGCCCCAAAGTTTGAAAACGCCTATATCGTGTATCCTTTTGAGCAGGTACTTCAGAATGATCAAAAAGTTTTTGCTCCGAATGAATTTATTGGAATATCCATTACAAACCTTAGGAAACTACCTTTTTCAAGATTGTCTAAATTGAAGGATAAGTTAGTGGTCCAACAACCCGTCACCTTCAGGAATAAGACTGATTTTAATGCGCATAGATTGCTCCGCGCCATCGATAACAATATTTTGTTGAGTAAGTTGGAAAAGACAGAAGAAAGTGATGAGGAAAATAAAATGTTCCCTATTAAAGATTTAGTGACCGCTTTTTCCGAATACCCTTTTATTTTAGAAAACACGGAGCGATTGATGAGCTCATGCAGTATTCACTTTGATTTTTCCAAAGAAAGAAAACCTCAGAATCTTCAAACCTATTGCGGTACTAGGGAAGAGGATGAGGAAATGATTGAAAGATTATGTCATCAGGGGCTGGCCTACAGATACCCTGATGGGGGAGTAGGTATTATGGAACGTTTGGAAAAAGAAATGAAACTTATCAAGCGTATGGGTTTTGTCTCTTACTTCTTGATTAATTGGGACATTGTAACCCATGCAAGGAAACAAGGGTTTTTCTACGTGGGCAGGGGAAGCGGTGCCAATAGCATTGTTGCTTATCTTTTGCGCATTACGGACGTAGACCCTATAGACCTGGACCTGTATTTTGAGCGTTTTATTAACCTGTACCGGGCAAATCCGCCCGATTTCGATATCGATTTTTCGCATCGTGATCGCCCAATAATGACGCAGTATATTTTTGACCGCTTTGAACATGTAGCATTACTTGGTACTTACGTAACGTTTAAAGATAAAGGAGTTATCCGTGAATTGGGGAAAGTGTTCGGGTTGCCAAAAAGCGAAATAGATTCCCTTTCTGAAGGGCAATACGATTTTTCAAAGCTTGATGAAATAGCGTTACTCGTCCTAAAATACGGTCGCCTTATCAAAGGTATGCCCAATTACCTAAGCATCCATGCGGGGGGTATCTTGATCAGTGAAAAGCCCTTGCACTGGTTTTCGGCGACCAACCTGCCTCCCAAAGGATTTCCAACAACGCAATACGATATGGTCATCGCCGAAGATGTGGGTCTTTTTAAGTTTGATATTCTAGGACAACGAGGACTTTCTAAAATAAAGGAATCATTAGAGATCATTGCTTACAATCAGTTTAAAGGGGCGGTTACTTTTGATATTCATGATGTCAAGAGATTTATAAAAGATCCGACAATTAATAATCTCGTGAAGACAGCGCAATGTATGGGTTGTTTTTACGTAGAATCGCCCGCTATGCGTATGCTGTTGAAAAAGTTGGAAGTGGATAATTATTTGGGTCTGGTCGCGGCAAGTTCCATTATTCGCCCTGGAGTATCAAAAAGTGGTATGATGCGCGAGTATATTTTACGGCACAGGAATGCAGGCAGGGCAGAGAAATTAGCGCATCCGGTGATGTTGAATATTATGCCAGATACTTATGGTGTTATGGTCTACCAAGAAGATGTAATTAAGGTAGCGCATCTTTTCGCGGACCTTGACCTAGGAGAGGCCGATGTATTGCGGCGAGGTATGAGCGGAAAATTTCGCTCGCGAGCGGAGTTTCAAAAGGTAAAGGAAAAGTTTTTTGAGAACTGCAGGAAGAAAGGTTACGATGAAAGACTGATTTCTGAAATCTGGAATCAGATTGCCAGTTTTGCAGGTTATGCTTTTGCGAAGGGGCATTCCGCCAGTTATGCGGTAGAGAGTTATCAAACACTGTTCTTAAGAGCTTACTATCCATTGGAATATATGGTGGCGGTGCTTAACAACGGTGGTGGGTTTTATCGTGCCGAATTCTATGTGCATGAGGCTAGGATGCTGGGTGCCACCATTCATCCGCCCTGTATCAATAAAAGTTTTACGCAGAATGTAATTTATGAAAAGGATATTTTCCTGGGCTTTGGTTACCTCCATGAGTTGGAGAACCGTGTAGCAGAGCGCATTTTAAGGGAACGAGTGGAGAATGGAAATTTTAGTTCCCTAGAAAGTTTTTTAGACCGTGTCTTTATTACTGTTGACCAGATCAGTATCCTTATCCGTATCGATGCATTTCGGTTTACCGGAGTAAACAAACATAAATTGCTTTGGAAAGCACACCTCTTCCTGAACAAGAACGTAAAAGTTGACCATCCAAAACTATTTCCGCCAAAGCATCAAAATTTTAAGATTCCGCAATTGCACACTACGGACCTTGAAATGGCCTTCACACAACTAGAACTTTTGGGTTTCTGTCTTTGCAGTCCGTTCGCTTTATTGGCAGAGGCACCAAAAAATACTAGATGTGTTGATGATCTACCACGGTTTTTAAATCATCATATCGATATTTATGGCTATCTGGTAACGGTTAAGCATACGAGTACCAGTAAGGGAAAGCGTATGCATTTTGCAACAATAATCGATCAGCAAGGAAAAGTTTTTGATACGGTTCTTTTTCCGCCTGTAGCTGCACAGTATAGTTTTAGGGGTAAAGGAATCTACCGTTTTTACGGTAAAGTGGTTAGTGAATTCGGTTTTTTGAGTATTGAAGTCATCAAAATGCAGAAACAAGACTACGTTCCCGACCCTAGATATGCTGACATGAAGACCAGTACAAAAGTGTTCAATGCCAAAAAGCAGCATCCAAGGAAGAACGAGACACCAAGTATGGGATAAGGAAGAAAATCAACCTGTAAAATACATGAGTATTCCTATAACGATAACCACCAATAATACCGATAAGACTACGTCGATAGTATCATAGCTTTTCTTTGCCAACTGCTTATCTTCAGCACTCAATGTTCCAAAAGACAAACCTCTTATGGTTTGGTAATTAGGTGCAGTGGTGGCCAATGATGTTCCTATACATAAGGCCATAGAAAAAATGAACATAAAAATAGCCATATGAGCAAAATTTATGGTGGCAAAAGTGTACATAAAACCAGAGGCTAATTGCTCTCCTGTCTGTTTAAAATGTTCAATTGCTGGCTGGTAGTATATCTCACTACCCAACCTAGCGATAAGAAGCCCTAGTCCACTCATTAGGGTGGTAATGGCTGCAGTGGAATTCACCCTTTTCCAGATAATTCCTAGTAGAAAAACCGTTGTAACCGGGGGAGCAATATAGGATTGTACATTCTGGAGGTACTGGTACATTACACCGCCACCAATCTTTTCCATAATGGGAATCCATAAGATTCCAAGAATTACGATTACCCCCGTGGCCAATTTTCCTATTTTGAGAAGCTGTTTTTCGCTCTTTTGCGGCATTATTTTTTTATATATGTCTATAGTGAAAATTGTAGAGCAAGAATTAAATACGGATGCCAATGAACTCATTAATGCGGCGATAAGCCCTCCGGCCACCAAGCCTTTTAATCCTACGGGTAATAATGTCTTTACCAACATTGGAAAAGCACGGTCTGCTTTGTCTACACTAAAAACATCAGGATTTTCGATAGTCAATGCAAAGGCAATAATACCAGGAATCAGAAATATAAATATGGGAAGTAGTTTTAAGTAAGCTCCAAAAATAGCCCCTCTGCGACCTATTTTAATATTATTGGCAGCTAAGGTTCTTTGCACGATGTACTGATCCGTACACCAGTACCAGATACCTACTATGGTGCCGCCTATCAATAATCCCGTCCATGGAAAATCAGGGTCGGTCATAGGTCGCCACATATTAAAGTGTTGTGGACTCACTTCTTTTACGGTTTCGGTCATGGCCGTCCAGCCGCCAATTTCCTGTAGGCCAAGAAAAGTGATGATCAATGATCCTAGAATTAGGATAATAGTTTGTAGGGTTTCCGTATAGATAACCGCCTTCATTCCGCCAACGATCGTGTAAATACCCGTAAAAATTACGATGCCTATAGCCCCACCCCAAAAGGATACACCTAACAACTCGGAAACAACAATACCACCTGCATATATGGTTACCGAAACTTTGGTGATTACATAACCTACAAGAGAGAAAATGGATAAGAACCATCGGGAGCGACTATCAAAACGTTTCTCAAGAAACTCGGGCATCGTAAATGCCCCGCTCCGTATATAAAATGGAAGGAACAACCATCCCAAAAGAAGCACGATCCAAGCGTGTAGCTCGTAATGTGCCATTGGTGTTCCGGACTCAAACCCTGTACCGGCCAAGCCTACGACATGTTCTGAACCAATGTTCGATGCAAAAATAGATGCTCCAATGACAAACCATCCTACGTTTCTACCTGCTAAAAAATAGTCCTCCGTATCCTTGTTCTTTTGAAGCACCACCCAAACCGCAACACCGATTAGGACTAGGAAATACATTCCCAAAACTATCCAATCACCAAATTCCATAACGGATTCCATACGCTCTATACTTTATTATTATTTAAAAACAATCTTACTTTTTGCCTTCTTCATTCTTCGCACTTCGTACTGTTCAACTAGTCGCTATCATGAACCCATTTCTAGTTTCTTGATTTAGAAAGATAAAGAAATCCCTTAAATCTTTACGGCGCTTCACAAAACAGTTAGTTTATGTGTCACTACGGAACCCTCTTTGATTCTTTTTTCAGAGGGTTGTGCCCCACCAACTGAAATATTATATGCTCCTGGTAACATTACTTTTTCACCATTCGCATTTACGGAACTCAATTGTTCTTTGTCAATGGTAAAAGTCAAGGTTTTCTTTTCTCCCGGGGCAAAGGAAACCCGTTCAAAAGAAGCTAGGGTTTTATGAGGATTAAATTCATCTGCATTGGTGTTTTGCACATATACTTGTACTACTTCATCTCCTTTTAAATCTCCAATATTTTCTAAATTAACCTTTACGGTAAGGTCATTGCCAGATTCTAAAGTACTTGGCACTTCTATATTGCTGTATTTAAATTTGGTGTAGCTAAGACCGTAACCAAACTCATATAAAGGATCTCCTTTAAAGTAGCGATAGGTCTTGCCTTTCATTTTATAATCACTAAAGGCAGGAATATCATTAATGTCTTTGTAGAAAGTAACTGGTAACCTTCCCGAAGGGTTGTAATCTCCAAAAATAACATCGGCAATGGCCGTGCCACCTGCTTGACCCGGATACCAAGCCTCTATAATAGCCGGTATGTTGTCGTTTTCCCAATTAATGGATAATGCGCTACCATTTAGCAAGACTAGAATTGTTGGTTTTCCTAGTGCCTGAATTTTTTTGATTAATTCGGATTGTGTTTTAGGTAATTTGGTATGCACACGGTCTCCGCCAGAAAAACCATCTACCTTAACTTTCATTTCTTCCCCTTCTAATAAAGGACTTATACCCATACACAAAATAACCGTATCTGCATCTTTGGCAATGGCAATGGCTTCTGCCTCCAAATTATCTTTAGGTGCTTCCCATAATAGCCTCATGATAGAATGGTCCGTTTTATTCTGAACACATTCAAAACGAATTTTATACTTTTTACCCGCCTGTAATTTTACGTATTCGTATATCTTTTTTGGGTGATGTACATCGTTTCTTTCCAACAACAATTTGTCGTCTAAAAATAACTTCATGGAAGAGAAGGCTTCTCCACCGAGCGCGTAATTTCCAGTTTTGTCAACGGAAAGAATTCCTGACCATTTAACAGCATAGGTATCTGGATTCATGTCTTTAAAAGGAGGTGTTGTTCTCCACGTAAAATCAACAGTTTCGTCCACACGGGTATGTACTGGGGCGCCTTCAAAAGAAATATTGTCGTAGTACGCTCCTTTTAATCCGCTAGTTTTCATAGAACTATCAGAAAATAATACGGATTTTGGCATTGGCTCGAAAACGGGTAGTCCTTCTGCCAATTTGCATCCGACCGCGTAAGACACCTCTGCATTGGGTAATTTTTGTTTAATGCCTTCTAAGGGTGTTATAGGCTCAGTGGGGTAACCATTGTAATTGCCGAGTAACACTTCTAAATCATTTGCGTTGGAGCCAATTACCGCAATTTTCTTAATCTTATTTTTATCTAAAGGCAACAACTTGTCCTCGTTCTTTAAAAGCACCATGGATTTGCGAGCAGTTTCTAATGCCGAAAGCCTGTGTTTTTCAGAATCCACCACCTCATAGGGTATAGCTGCATATTTTACGGCTCCTTCAGGTGCAAATAGGCCTAATTTTAAACGGGCCACCATCAATCTAATTAAAGAAACATCCAATTCTGCTTCACTTATTAAACCATCTTCAACAGCTTTTACCAGTGCAGGGTAAGAGCTTCCGCAATTTAAATCAGTGCCCGCTTTTACAGCTATGGCTGATGCTTCTTTGGTATCTGCACTAATATCATGCGCATTATCATCATAAAAATCCCTAATCGCCCAACAATCGGATACAATGTAACCTTTAAAACCCCAATCGTTTCGTAACAAACTACTGAGTTCTTGATTTCCGCAACAAGGTTTTCCGTTATAACTATTATAAGCGCACATAATGGAATACACACCTGCTTCTTTTACTACTTTTTCAAAATGTGGACTATAAGTATTCAAAAAATCTTGTGGGCTCGGGACCGCATTAAACCGATGCCTGTCTGCTTCTGGTCCACTGTGCACCGCAAAATGCTTAGCTGTTGCCACCAGCTTTAAATAATTAGGGTCGTCTCCTTGTAGCCCTTTAATAAATCTCACGGCCAATTCTCCAGCTAAATACGGGTCTTCGCCATAGGTTTCCATGCCGCGACCCCATCTTGGGTCACGAAAAATATTAATGTTAGGAGTCCAATAGGTCAAACCCTGATAAATACCTCTTTTTCCGCGTGATGCAAAGTCATGGTGTTTAGCACGAGCCTCATCAGATATGATCGTTGAAATTTTAGACATGTTATCCTTATCAAAAGTAGCTGCCAAGCCTATGGCCTGTGGATATACTGTTGCCTTACCTGCTCTTCCAACACCATGTAAGCATTCGTTCCACCAATTGTATTCTGGTATACCCAAACGCGCTATAGCCGGAGATTCGTAATGCATTTGGCCTACTTTTTCCTCTAAAGTCATTTGAGCGACCAGACCCTTGGCCTGCTCTTCAAAATTGGGTTTTTCATACACTTGCACATCCGTACGTTGTTTTTTGGATTCTGAACACCCCGTAAGAAATAGTAGGACTAATAAGAGTACTTGAGCTATATTTTTTAAATGGTTCATATTTTTAATGCTTTACATTTTAATAGTACGAAGTTGAGTTGTGTTCAAGTTACTTTTCTAATGCTTGTATGAAGGCGGCATAAGCCTTCTTTTTGCCAAAAGAACTATCGAATAATAGTGGCCAATCTAGAAAACCATAACGTGGCGTTACCCAAGAATCATCATCTTTAAGCCCCCAAACTGTTAAGGCATATTTATTTTCTGTGGGTATGGCGTTGTAAACTTCCACTACTTCATAAACCTTTTGTGCCTGCGCATTATTTCTTTTCTCGGTAAACTCAGCGATAGCTCCTTTAGGGTTAGTTTTTACATCTAATTCAGAAAAATGAACTAGTAATTTTCGTTTTACAATAAGGGCTGTTGCGGTTTGTAGAGCTTGCTTATTGGGAAAGTTATAATCTATATGCATTTGGTATCCTACGCCGTCTATAAGGTTGTTGGCCATTAAATCATCAATAATTTCAAAAGCTCCTTTCTGTTTTTGTGTATCGAAAACCAAGTTATAGTCATTATAAAATAGCTTTACCTCTTGGTCCGCATTTCTGGCATACTGAAAACACTTTTTTACATAGTCCGGCCCCATGCGCTCCAGAAATACCGATGGCCTTAAAGCTGAACTGTTGTCCGTGATAGCTTCGTTTACCACATCCCAAGAATCAACCTTGTCTTTGTATCTTGTTACAACGGCCGTGATGTATTTTTCTATGATGGACTCAAATTCTTGATTTGTGCCTGTAAAAGTCTTTATAAAGTCAGGAATACTTTCGTGCCATATGAGTGTGTGCCCATGTACGTTTAAACCATTTGCTTCTGCAAAATCCACGATAAGATCAGAATTAGTCCAATCTAAGTTTAGATTTCCTTCACTATCTATTCCTTTAAAGATGCTCTTCATCTTCATGGCGTTCTCTGCCGTAACGCTATTAAACTCCTTTGTGTAAACAGCGCTATAATTAGCGTCTTGAACTCGTGATGGATTAACCGCTATGCCAACGAAAAAATCCTTAGCCCCATTTTTTAAGGTGTTAGTGTCAGCGATACTTGCACTAGGGTCATAGCCTGTAACTGCTACCTTGTCTTTAACCACTAGCGCCACATTGTCAAATTGAACAAGTTGTCTTTTGGTTCCCGAAAAAACATCCACACCTATCTTAACTCTTCCTACTTTATTGATGTTAATACTTTTTTCATGATTGCTGGGGTCATAGGCATAGCCAAATTCTGCTAAGTTTATTTCTATGGTTTCCCATTCGCAGGTGTTTTTAACAAAAGAATACTGCCAGTTTACATCGTTACTACAGCAATCATTAGGGCCATCTACTAAGACTATATTTATTTTAGTGCCAGGAGCTCCTCCACAACTGATATCTAGCCTAAGAAAGACATTGTCTATAGTTTTATCTTTTAATTTCTTTTTGGGAATTAGCCTAAATGTGATATCAGATTGGCTTACAATATAACCTTCATCGGTACTACCATTCCAAACTTGTTCGTAAAATTTGCCATCGCTGTTTGGCTTGGCGCTCACCACGCCATGAGAACCTAAATCCCCATATGATTGCCATGCATTGGGTAATATACCGTTTCCATCAAAATCAGTGATCAAATAGGTGGTTTCTTCTTGTGCAAAACTCAATTGGGCAAAAAGAAGCATTATTAGGGTAAGAACTGTGAAAGGTTTTAGAAAATTCATGGTAGGTTTAATCAAGATATATGTTGCTTATTCATTTTTTTAACCTGTTTTAGATTTAAATGAGGTATATCATTACCTGATAATTTTCTTAGGAAAATTTAAAAACAGACCAAATGTTTCGCAAATTAAAGGGCGAGCCAAGTCAGTAAGAGGCTCACCCTTTTAAGGCTACATAAAGTTAATTGTCAATGTTTAATTTTATTCCGGACAAGACCCGAGGTTATCAATATAGAAGGTGCCAGAAACATCTTCTCCTGGTGCTATAAAGAAGGTTGGTTGGTTGTATTGCCCTGTTGGAGCTAGAGCCTCACCGTTGGCGATACCAAGTGCCTCTCCACCATTTGCAAAACCGGCAACCGCTGTTGCAAAATCAAAGCGTAATTCTTCCCATCCGGTTCCTCCGTGTGCCACAGCGACTTCAACCTCGCGCTCGGTTTCATTATTGTTGGGATTTTGTTGCATGTTCAGTCTAAAAGTCACAGCACTCGTAGACCATACCAGTACGCGTACCACTTTATCTTCTGCGCTAAAATCCACAGGGTTTGCCAGTACAGTACCAAATCCGTCAAAATTACCACCGCCGTCTTGCACTATTTCTAATACATTGGTAGCGTTTGCATTAGCACCAGTTTGGTCTGGATTAGGAACTATTTGTACGGTTACTCCGTTGAATCCGAAGAATTCTTCACCATTTTCGAATGTTATTGCGTCTGGAAAAATAGTAATACACGGATCAGCTGCTTCTTCTTCCTCTTCTTCTCCACCACCAGTTGAACTAGTGTCATCACCTGGACATGCGCCAAGATTATCTAGATAGAATGTTCCCGCAACATCTTGTCCTGGAGCTATGAAGAATGTAGGTTGATTATATTGACCAGTAGGTGCAAAAGGTGCACCGGTTGCAATACCAAGAGCTTCACCTTCGCTAACGAAACCTGCTACTGCATTGGCAAAATCGAAAAGAAGTTCTTCCCATCCTGTTCCGCCATGTTCTGCTGCAACCTCAACTTCACGTTCTGTTTCATTATTGGTAGGGTTTTGCTGCATATTTAACCTAAAGGTAACAGCAGAAGTAGACCATACAAGTGCACGCACTACTTTATCGTCACTACTAAAATCCACAGGATTTTCTAATACTGTTCCAAATCCGTCAAAATTGCCACCACCGTCTTGTACGATTTCCAATACATTGGTAGCGTTAGGGTTGGCTCCAGATTGGTCCGGGTTTGCTACTACTTGAACATCAACACCGTTGAATCCAAAAAACTCCTCACCATTTTCAAAGGTAATTGGGGTGTTAAAAATTCTGGCACAGGCCTCCATTTCTTCCTCCATTGGTTCTTCCGGCGGTGCTGCGCCACCACCTTCGCAAATACCAACGTTGTCCAAGAAAAAGGTGCCGGCAACATCGTCACCAGGGCTAATGAACATTTGGAATCGAATATACGCTCCCGTGGGCACAAAACTTGCGCCATCTGCAATACCAAGTGCCCCATCAGGATTGCCCGTAAAACCTGCTATGGCATTAGAAAAGTCAAAACGAAGTTCTTCCCATCCGGTTCCTGTATGTATTAAATTTACTTCTGCTTCTCGTTCTGTTGTGTTATTAGGGTCCTGCTGCACCGTAAGTCTTACGGGCAATTCCACATCCGACCAGAAATTTAATCTAACAATTTTATCTGCGGCGCTAAAAAGAGCAGGTCCTGTCATTTGCACGCCAAATCCATCAAAATTACCGCCTCCGTCCTGTGTAATCTGTAAGACGTTGGAAACTTCAGAATTGGCTCCAGAAGGGTCTGGATTAGCTACCACTTCTAGTTCTACACCATTAAACCCAAAGAAGAACGCCGGGTCATTACCATTATCCCAACTTACCGGGGCACTGAATATCTGAGTACATGGGTCGGCAGGGGGTACAATCTCAAACTGTTCTTCCGTTACCCTACCGTTGGGGGCAATCGCCCTAATGGTCACGAAAAAATTCTCATCGGCATCGGGATAATCAAAGGTTAAGGATTGTTGTATTCCAATGAGTTCAGCGGCTTGTCCGGGTATGCCCGATAATACTTCAAACGCCGTAGCCCCGTCAGCTGTAGGGCTTATCGTAACCGAAAAAGGGGGCTCCTCATTATTAAATACGATATTTGCTTGCAATTCGCTAGGTGCCGGACCTTCGTTTAAGATGGCGTCGAAGCCCCTATCCCTATCACAGGAGGCCATTAAGAATAATGCCATCGCGAAAAAGGCGAATCGTGGAGTAAAAAATTTCATAGTTTGGTTTGTTTTAGACATAATGAATACAATATAACTTTTTACTTCCTTTGAAAGGTATATGTACATTCTTTGCAAAGGTGTTTGCAACATTTGAAGCCTAAAATGCTACAAATTTTATTTTTATTAGATTCGAAATACCTTTAATTGACATGCTAATTGAATTGGGAATGGTGAACGTTAAAATGAAATGCGCTAAGGTTTTACAGCTTATATTTTTACTGGTTTTTTTGATAAACCCAAAAGAAGCGGCTTCTCAAATAGACTTTAAGGCTTTAGAGTTTAATACGGTAAAGGAAAATATTTTTCAGCGTCCCATTACGACCATGGTCAAGGACAGGTTCGGATTTATCTGGATAGGAACGGATGGAGCAGGACTTTATAAGTTCAATGGACTGTCCTATACGTATTACGGTCATGATATAACAGACGCAAACAGCATAAACAGTAATTCCATTAGTTCCTTGTTCTTGGACAGTTCAGGTAAATTATGGATCGGCACGGACGCTGGCCTAAGTCTCTACGATGATAAACAGAACACTTTTATACGAATAGCTACGAGAGTAGGGAATATACAAAGCGAGAACTATACGAGTGTTTTGTGTTTTGCCGAATACAAGGAAAAATTACTTATTGGAACATATGATGGTATCAAAGAAGTAAATATTAAGCATACCTCAATAAATAATTACGCTTTAAGCGGCATTTCTATATTGGATCTTCAATATTCTACCAAGGGCAACTTGTACATAGCAACGAACCAAGGGCTTAAACTAGAGCACTATTCGGAAAGAGGAGCGATTCAGGATTTAGCAATCCCTAGTCTTATTTCGGCGCCTCACGTTACAAAGCTACATCTTGATAAGAGAGAAAACCTATGGATAGGTACGTTAAGGAGTGGTGTATTTACGGCCGATTTAAAAAAAGTCCGGACCTCGTTTACCAAATTGAATATTATAGAAAGTACCATTATGGCCATTACCAGCGGTATGGACCATATCTTCATCGCAGTGGAAAACGAAGGACTGGTTGTTTTAGACCAAACAGGAAACATCATTAAACATTATCAGCAAGATGTTCAGGATGTGCGTAGTATCAGTTCAAATTCGGTATGGTCTATATTGGTCGATGGAGAGAATAGACTTTGGCTAGGCTATTACGAAAACGGGTTAGGCTTTTTTGACCAACACTACAAAAAGTTCAAAGCTGTTTTAAACGAGGATACGGATAGAAATATTCAAGCCAACGATATCAGAGCTTTTGCAAAAACGGAAGATGGTAACCTTTGGATAACCCAAGCCAATAATCGTATAGATATCCTGGATATTAAGACCAAGAAAGTTACCAATGTATATGGCGGGTCCGGTTCTCGCTATAAAGGTTTAAAAGAAGGTATCTATTTAGAGGACGTATTTGCAGATAGTAAGGGTAACATTTGGCTAGCAACCTGGGGCGAAGGAATATACCTTTTAAAAAAAGGCAGCAAAACATTTATAAATATCAGCAGTAAAAATACGTCTGGAGCACTTACTACGGATAAAATACATTGTTTTACAGAAGATGCCTTTGGTAGGGTGTGGATAGGATCGTTCTTAAAAGGTGTTTTCTATTTAGATCCAACAACCAATGAAATTAAAGTGCCTTCTAGCGATTCTTACAAGAATTCCGGAATCGCAGAAAGAGATGTAAGGGTTATACACAACGATAGTAATGGTAACGTTTGGATAGGCACTTCCTCTGGATTGTACCATATAGAAATGGACAGTAAAAATGATTTTGAGGTCGTAGCCCATGGAAACGCGATTTCATCCAAATTTGGAGGACACCCAAGCTCTAATCGTATCCTAGATATTTATGAAACCCAGGACGGGACGGTCTGGTGCGGCACTAATGGTGGCGGATTGTATTCCTATAATAAGGATAAACAGAATTTTGAGCGGTTAGCGTTAGACGACTATGACCTAACCTATGTTAACGCCATACACGAACCTATTAAGAACGAGCTATGGCTCAGCAGTAAACAAGGCATTTTAAGAGTTAATCGCGCTACAGGTAAAGTGGAAAAATTTACTACCTATGATGGTCTTTTAGAGAATTATTTGATTGACAGGGCCTTCATAATGGACGATAATAATACGCTGTACTTGGGTACCAAAAAAGGAATCAATTACATAGCGCCACAAGACATTGCCTATAATCCTTATTTGGCAAAGCCTTACCTGAAAGATATTAAACTGTTCAACAAAAAAATCGATAAAAAAGATAGTATCAACGCGCTACACTGGACACCCGAGACGAATACCATTACCCTGAGGCACGACCAGAATATATTGACTATCGATTATGAAACGATAGCCTATACAAGGCCGGAGAAAAATCAATATGCCTATTTTCTAGAAGGTTTTGAAGAAACATGGAATTACGTAGATTCTAAAACCAGTGCTACCTATACCAATCTTGCATCTGGTGAATATACCTTTAAACTGAAGGCTTCTAATAACGATGATAAATGGAACGAGGCTTCGGTGTTGCTGCAAATTCAGGTATTGCCGCCGTGGTGGAGAACGGTCTGGGCATATCTGTCCTATATACTTTTGTTCTTACTACTCGTATTATCCGGTATGTACCTATATAAAAAGCGAATCAATGAAATAAACACTTTTAGACTTGAACGTGAGGGAAGAAAGCAGAAGGTAGAATTGCAAAAACAGAAACTCCAATTTTTCACCAATATTTCCCATGAATTCAGAACACCACTGACCTTAATTATAAATCCGATACAAGAACTTATAGACGCTAAGGAAGACAATATTTCTAAGAGCACTGCTCAAAAATACCATATCATCCATAAAAATGCAGAACGCCTCTCTAGACTAATCAATGAACTAATGGACTTCAGAAAATTGCAGTCTAATAAGTTTAGGCTTCAGGTAGATCAATTTAATCTTGTTGAAAATACTAGAAATATACTCAGCTTTTTTAATGAGGAATCTAAAAGAAGGGCAATTCGTCTAGATTTAAAACACACCAAGAAGAACTTACTGATATGGGCAGATAAAGGGATTTTGGAAAAGGTCCTATTTAATCTTTTATCCAATGCCTTTAAGGTTACGCCCAATGAAGGAAAAATACAAGTGCGTATAAGTGAAATCGAAAAAAAGGTGTTACCATTGGTCAGTAAGGAAAAACCCATTCCGGCCGTAGAACTCAGCATAAAGGATAATGGTCCTGGAATAGACCAAAAGGACTATAAGAAAATTTTTAAGCGCTTTTATCAAGTTAGCGAACTCAATAAATCTTATTATGGCAGTACGGGAATAGGTTTGGAGATGGTCAAAAGCTTTGTAGAACTACATAAGGGAAGTATAGAGGTGGAAAGCGAATTGGGAAAAGGTTCTATATTTAAGATTATTCTTCCTTACGGGAAAGCGTTTTTTCAAGACTCGCAATTTTTGGAATCTGATGCAAACCTTCAAAAGATTGCTGCCAATAAGATGCTTAAAACAAAGCCAGAAGTTTATGCCATTGAAGATATCCTTTCAAAAAAAGAAGCCAAGAAGAAGTTACTAATTGCAGAGGATAATGTAGACCTTCAAGATTACCTAGTTTCTATATTGGAGCAGGATTATGATATAATATTAGCATCCGATGGTCAAGAAGGGTGGTTGAGAACTATGGAGCATCGTCCGGACATCATAATTACAGATGTAATCATGCCGCTTATGGACGGTATCGCATTTAGCGAAAAAATAAAAAAGGACCCCACCTTGAATCATATCCCTATTGTTATCCTCACCGCAAAGGAACTTGCTGAGGACCGCATAAAGGGCCGCGAGGTTGGTGCGGAAGCGTATTTGGTAAAACCTTTTAATACCAAGGAACTCAAAGTAATATTAGAGCAACTTTTATTGAAGAACGAGCGTCTTCATCGTCAATTTGCTACGATAGATCTTCCAGAAGTAAAAACAAAGGAAACAGATTTTAATGATAGGTTTATACAAGGTGTCGTAGAATACATTCATGAAAATATAGAGGACACTTCATTGAACGTTGAAAAGTTATCTTCCCACCTTTGCTTAAGCAGGAGCCAAGTGTATAGAAAGATTAAATCTCTGACGGGGCTGTCTCCCATTGAATTTATTAGAAGGGTCCGCTTGGAAAAATCCAGGACGCTTTTTCAAAATGATAAAAATTTGAACGTGAGTGAAGTGGCCCATAAGGTTGGATTTTTATCGGCATCCTACTTCACGGTTTGCTATAAAAAGCAATTTGGCGAACTTCCTAAGGCTGGTAAATAAAGAATTCATCGGTCTTACTTCTAAGAAAATCCAAATAGTTGCAGTGCGCTCAAACCCCTGAAAACCTATTTATTTAGAAGGCTTACGCTAAATGCAACATATGAAATATTTATTGCATCAAATAAGTTCCCGTTAACTTCCTGTTAAAATTAACTTGCACTTAACAAATCTAACTTTCACTGTGAACGCACAGTATTCTAGGGGATGATTTGGTTTTCCATTAAAACTAAACTAATCTAACAAATGAAACTAAAGAACTTATTTTTTGCTCTGATTCTTATGACAGTGAGTCAGGCAATAGGTCAAGTCGTTACCGGGACCGTAACTGCAAGTGACGGGCCTTTGCCTGGAGCAAATGTTATTATAAAGGGTACTAAAATTGGTGTAGTGACCGATTTTGAAGGAAATTACACCCTTGATAAAGTAGCTAATGGTGACGTGCTCGTATTCTCATATATTGGTTTCAAACCAAAGGAGGTGACCTATACAGGTCAAGCCCAAATAGACGCCCTCTTGTTTGAGGATTTGGTAAGCCTGGATGAGGTCGTTATCGTTAACTACGGTACGCAAAGAAACACTCCTGTGTCCGTAGTGAAGGCAGATGCCTTGAGTGAGTTTCCTACAACGGATATTGGTCAAGCGCTGCAAGGTAGGGCTGCTGGGGTAACGATTACGAACGGAGGATCTCCTGGTTCACAGACCTTGGTGCAAATACGTGGCGTAAATACATTTGGTGATGGTACTCCTCTCTTTGTAGTAGATGGTGTTTTTACCAATAGTATTAATAGTCTTGATTTGGCAAGTGTTGAAAAAATCGATGTTTTAAAGGATGCCGCTTCGTTGGCTGTTTATGGTTCTAGAGGAACCAATGGAGTTATTTTGATAACCACTAAAAAAGGTAAAGTGGGGAACGCTACATTGTCATTTAATATTTCCTCTGGTATTCAGGAGTTCAATAGACGCTATGACTTATTGAATACACAACAGTATATTCAGTTTACTAAGGAAATAAATGCGTTGACCGGTCAGAACGGAGGTCCGGATTTCCCTATTGGAAGAGTTAATCTTGATCCAAATTTTGATGGGGACGGAATAGATACCAACTGGCAAGATGCCTATTTTAGGCAGGCACCTATTTTGAATATTAGTGCTAGTGTCAACGGTGGTAGTGAAAAGGCGCGCTTTAATGTTGGGGTGTCTAGATTGGACCAAGATGGTGTATTTATAGATACAGGTTTTTCAAGGACGACCCTAAATATTAATACGGATGCCAATATTGCCGAGTGGTTAGAAATAGGACAAACACTTTCTTTGGCTCACAACGAAACCACATTACCTGAGCGAGACGGCGGTAGAGATCCTTTTCAAAATATAATAGGACAGGCGCCCTACATACAAGTACGGACAGACAACAATCTTTTTGGTGGAACAAATTCACTTGACCTCAACGATTCTCGAAACCAAGTGAGAGTGCAATCTTCGCAGGATAATTTAACGAGACTCTCCAGCGTGATAGGCAGCTTATATGCTAAATTCAAAATTACCAACGGCCTAACTTTCAGGTCACAATTTGGCTTAAATGCTAATTTAACGTTGCAGGATAATGAAAGAAGGGCTTTTGCCGAAGATGGTGGTCGATTTGTAAACCCGATTAACTTTGTAGATAAAACTAGACAGACCTTATCCCAGACGATATTTACCAATACTTTGAATTTTGATAGAGATTATGGAAAACATTCGTTGAACGCCTCTGCGGTGTTGGAGCAAACTAAAATCCGTTTTGAATCTACCTCCATATCTGACAATAACGAGGTGTCTTCTGAAATTCCCGAAGCTTTTTCCCCTAATGCAAGAGCAACTTCATTCTCAATTCCCGAAAATTTAAACTCCATTCTTTTTCTTGGAGGGTACGAATTCGATAATCGCTATTCCATTAGTGGATCAGGGCGTCGTGATACGTCTTCACGATTTTCTCCGGAGAATGCATCGCAGTGGTTCTTTTCCGGTGCTCTTGGTTGGGACATTTCTAACGAACCATGGTTTAAAGTAGACGCGGTGAATAGTTTAAAATTGCGCGCTAGTTATGGAGAAACCGGGAACAACAGAACCGGAAATGCCGTGAATCAATTTTTACCTACATTGGGTCTAAACCTTCCTTCTTCTATAGGAGACCAGACTTCTGCTGGTATTAGCCCGAATAATGCAGCAAACCCTGATTTGAGATGGGAAACACAGATCAAGCAGAATTATGGTTTTAGCTCTGCATTTCTTTATGATCAGATTCAGTTTAGCGCAGACTATTTCAAGAACAGGAGTGAAGATTTATTGATTCCCGTAGAATTGCCATCATCGGCAGGAATACCAGGCAACTCGCAAACAGGTTCTACTGTTATTAGAAATGTTGGGATTGTTGATGTAGAAGGTTACGAGCTTACGCTTGGGTACAATGATTATAAAGGCAAGTTTAAATGGAATTTTTGGGCTAATCTAACGAGAGCAACAAATGTCGTCGAGAGTTTAAGTGGGTCTGGAGAACCTATTGAGCGAGCTAGATTAAACCCTCCTTTTGCATCGGCCTTGAATAGATTGGCTGTTAATGAAGCTCCCTTCCATTTTTTCGGATTGGTTGCGGACGGAGTCTTTTCCACCCAACAACAGATAGATGCTGAATTGCCAAATAACAACACTGCGGCTGTGCCGGTACAACCAGGCGATGTCCGTTTTTTAGATCTTAACGGGGATGGTCTTATTACTTTAGATGACAGGGATGTCATTGGAAATCCTAATCCAGATTTTACCTATGCCATAAATCTAAGGGCAGAATACAACGGATGGGATTTTGATGTTCTCTTCAACGGTGTACAAGGTGTGGATGCGCTTAATAGTAATATATTTTATTTAGAAGGTTTGGACAACGGATTAAATTATGGTACGCAGGTATTGCGCAGATGGCAAAACCCTGGTGATATTACGGATATTCCACGTTTCAGATTCGGGTCAAATATCAATAATGAAATATCTACCAGGTACATCGAGGATGCTTCTTATCTTAGGTTAAGAAATGTAACCGTAGGCTATACTTTACCAACTACCATGGTGAACAAGTCAGGGAACGGTATCATCAAAAAACTACGTTTTTATGTGCAAGGACAGAATTTGGCAACGTTCACCAATTATTCCGGATTAGATCCAGAGATAGCACCTTTTTACAATGCTGCGGGATTAGTAGATGGTCTGGGAATAGATAGAAGTGCACAGCCCAGGCCTATTACGGTTTTGAGCGGAATCCAAGTGGAGTTTTAAATTTATAAATTGTTAGAAAAATGAAAAGTATCAAAAATTATTTTATGAACGGTTTAGTACTACTATTTGTACTATTCCATGTATCATGTGATGATGATGTGCCCGTAGAGAACAGAAACGCCTTGAACCCTGAGATTTTCTTTGAATCTTTAAGTCAGGTCGAAGCTGCGGTCAATGCGAGTTACAATCAATTTCAAATCGTATACCAACGTAACGGGTATGTGTTTCCTGATGCCATGTCGGATGAGGTGGTGTCCAGTGGGGACCCCAACTTTGCACCATTTAATAGGTTCGAATTTAATGCCACTTTAGAAAACATAGCTCAATACTGGACCGCTTGTTTCAACGGTGTTGGGGCTTGTAATTTCGTTATCGGGAACGAGGAAAGAATGCGAGAAAACACGTCGCTCGGGAATTTTACCCAAGGTGATATTGATAATGCATTGGGGCAGGCTTATTTTTTAAGAGCACTGTACTATTACCATTTGGTGAAACGTTTTGGAGGGGTCCCTTTAAAATTGGATATAGCAACTGCTTTGGAAGATACCCCGAGATCTACCGCTGATCAGGTGTACGATCAAATGATAGCAGATTTAATTTTAGCTACGCAGCTTACATTGCCAAAAGGAACTACAGAGGTTGGAAGGGTGACCAAGGAGGCGGCATACGCTTTACTAGGAAAAATTTACCTGCACAGAGAAAGATACGCAGAAGCAAAGCAAGCATTTGACAACGTTACTAATCATAGTCTGCTTCCCATTGAAAACTACAGGGATAATTTCAGTGAATCGGGAGAGCATAATGACGAATCCATGTTTGAAGTAGGCTATAACGGCGAGGTAGGTACTGAACAAGAGCGTTGGGCGCAAACGGGTATCGGAACTTCGGAAGTAACTTTTCACTCTCAAGACTATACGGGTTGGGCCAATGCGAGACCTTCATCTAAGGTAATAGCGGAGTTTGAAGATGATGACCCAAGACTTAATCAGGCAATTCTTATTGACGGCACCAACAATTATGGTCCAGGAGAGGCTTTTCAGTTTCCATGCCCGGGATGCGTAGGCGGCCCCGTATGGTATAAATTCTCTCAACTCTACGACAATGTGGATGTGTCCGAGAATAGTGGTGTAAATGTTCGTATTATGCGCTATGCCGATGTAATCTTAATGCAAGCGGAAGTAGAATTGAATTTGAACAATAATCAGGGCGCAATAGATTTTCTTAATCAAATTAGAGACCGTGCGGAAATGCCAAGATATGGTACCGCCACTATGGATGCTAGAGGTTATCCCGTGAATACTTCGGAGCAGATATTTAACGCTATTGTTCATGAAAGATTCGTGGAGCTTAGTGGGGAACAGCAGCGCTTTGATGATTTGGTGCGTTGGAATTTGGACGATCAGGAACTTTCTATTTTTCCGGACGCAAACTTTAATAATCCGGACGAATCGTTGCGCTTGATTAGAAATTATGATCCCAATGTGCATCGGGTAATGCCATTACCACAAAATGAACTGGACAGCAATACGGCTATCGGAGAAGGTGACCAGAATCCAGGATATTAAGAACTTTGAGTTAGTTTAGTTAGGTATGACAATGGGCGTAAATTTTAATTTTCGCCCATTTATCTTTTTAGTAATTTCAAGATCGGAATGGGAGTAAATAATCTTGGGACAAGTCTACAAGAGATTAGTGGCATAATTAACATTGGTTTAGAAGCAATTGTAGGAGTATTCAGATTTCGATTATCAAGAAAAATTAAAAGCATGCGGAGAGTATTCGGGATATTGTTTGTATTGATGGTTTTTGGATGTGCCGATAAGGCGGATAAAGACGATAGCAAATCGGAAATCAAAGAACAACCTATTTTCACAAAACTAGCCTCAAACATTTCAGGAATAGGTTTCGAAAACCGTTTGAAGGAAAACGATACCATCAATTATTTTACGTATCCATATATTTATATGGGTGGGGGAGTATCGGCGGGAGATATGAATAATGATGGTCTTACCGACTTATTTTTTACAGGCAACATGGTACAGAACAAATTGTACCTCAATAAAGGAAATCTAGAATTCGAAGATATTACCGTAACTGCTTCGGTAGGAGGAGATCAAAGATGGTATACAGGTACGAGCATGGCAGATGTAAATGGTGATGGCCTGTTGGATATTTACTGTCTGGTTGCCGGGCAATCAGGAAATAAGCAAAACCAACTATTTATTAACCAAGGAGATAGCACGTTTAAAGAGGAGGCTGCCCTTTATGGTTTAAACGATGCTGGCAATAGTGTAGATGCTACTTTTTTCGACTTTGATAATGACGGCGATTTAGATGTGTACGTAGCGAACTATCCCATTACGCCATTTGAGTATAACAGTTACAATTATAAAATGCGAATGGACCGCGTCACTGACATAGAGACGGATAATCTCTATAGAAACGATGACGGGAAATTCACAAAAATAACTGAGACATCGGGCGTAAAACTATATAGCCTTTCTTTAAGTGTTACGGCATCTGATTTAAATGATGATGGGTGGACAGACCTTTACATCTCCAACGATTTTGGAACTCCCGACTGCCTCTACATCAATCAAAAAGATGGAACCTTTGTAGATGAAATTAAAAATGCGACCTCGCACACCTCTTTTTACGGAATGGGTGTTGATATCGCCGATTTCAATAACGACGGTTTTTTAGATATTGTACAAATGGATATGGATGCGGCTTCTAACCGAAGGGCTAAGGCAAATATGGCGAGTATGAATCCTGAGCTTTTTGCTAATATTGAACGTGTTGGTTTTCAATACCAGTATATGCAAAATGCCCTTCAAATGAATACGGGTCATACCTTTAAAGGAATTCCAAAATTTAAGGATATCTCAAGGTTGGCAGGCGTATCTTCCACAGATTGGAGTTGGGGTCCCTTAATGGCAGATTTTGATAATGATGGCTTTAAAGACCTTTTTGTCTCTAACGGTACGCGCCGTGAAATTAATAACAAGGATTATTTCAATAGCCTTGTAGGTGAGAAAAAACATAAGGATAGCTTATTGATTAAAAGCCAACGAATTCCTTCTGAACCTATTGACAATTTTATTTTTAAAAACAATGGAGACCTTACTTTTTCAAGAAAAAATAAAGCATGGGGTATCGAGGACAAAGGTTTTTCCAATGGTGCGGTGTATGCCGATTTGGACAATGATGGGGACTTAGAAATAATTACCAACAACATCGATAAAACGGTTTCTGTATTTCAAAACCATAGTGCTGATTTAAATAACCATCTTACTTTAAATTTTAAAGGGAGTTCCGAAAATAGATATGGTCTGGGAACAAAAGTGCATGTATATCATAATACCAAACACCAAGTTCAAGAAGTTACACTTAGCAGGGGGTTTCAGTCATCGGTAGCACCAAAATTACATTTTGGCCTTGGTAAAGATAGTAGCATAGATAGCCTTATCGTTGTCTGGCCGAATTTAAAAAGACAAAAACTAACCGAAGTCAAAGCTAATAACACTTTGGTACTTCAAATAGACGAGGCAAAAAACACATTTAAACATCCTGTTGCTAAGAATCAATTATTCGAAAGCTATACGGATACCTTAGCCCTTTACAAGCACAAAGAGAATACTTACGATGATTTTAAGAACGAAGTGCTCTTACCTCATAAAACTTCACAATTTGGGCCTGGTTTGGCAGTGGGGGACTTAAATGGCGATGGTTTGGACGATTTTTATGTGGGAGCGGCTTCCAAATACCCTGGGGGATTGTTTTATCAAAATCAAGATGGTTCTTTTGAACAGCAAAAACTAAAGTTGCTCTTAAAAGATAGAATGCATGAAGATATAGGGGCGCTTATTTTTGACGCGGACAGCGATGGAGACAATGACTTGTACATTGTAAGCGGCGGTAATGAATTTGGCCCCAATTCTCCCTTGCTTCAAGACAGGCTTTATGTAAACGATGGAACCGGAACTTTTATGAAACGTACAGATGCACTTCCGGTGATGATAAGCAGCGGCAGCAGGGTCTATGCCTGTGATTTTGATAAAGACGGGGATAAAGACCTGTTTGTAGGAGGGAGGCTCATACCGGGCAACTATCCTTATCCTGCTTCGAGCTATGTTTTGGAAAATGTAAGTACTAAAGGAAATGTAAGGTTTATAGATGCAACAAAAAAAACACTTCCTGTTTTAAATCGTTTGGGACTTGTGACCTCCGCTCAGTGGATGGACTATGATAATGATGGATGGCAAGACTTGGCCATAACTGGAGAGTGGATGAAACTTAGGATTTTTAAGAATTTGAATGGGAAAAAATTTAAAGAAACAACGGACGAATTAGGTTTGGATGAGACTACTAGAGGATGGTGGTTTAGTTTAAAAGCCGATGATGTGGACAATGATGGGGATTTAGATTTAATTGCTGGAAACCTTGGTGAAAATTATAAATACAAGGCTAAGGAAAAAGAAACCTTTGATGTGTTTTTGAATGATTTTGACGGCAACAAGACCAACGATATTGTTTTAAGTTATTATAATGAAGGGGAACAATATCCTGTAAGAGGAAGAGAATGTTCTTCTCAGCAAATGCCTTCCATTAAGAAAAAGTTTGAAGATTATGATACTTTTTCTAAAGCTACTTTGGTCGATATTTATGATGAAGAAAAGCTTGAAAACAGTATTCACTACCAAGTCTCTTCTTTTAAAAGTGCTATATTCATTAATGAGGGAGGTACATTTGTAAGACAAGATTTACCGATAAGAGCTCAAATTGCTCCAACCAACCAAATTCTTGTAAAAGATTTTGACGCTGACGGCATTAAGGATATTGTCCTTGGCGGTAACCTTTACGCTTCTGAGGTGGAAACTCCAAGAGCGGATGCTGGTCACGGAACATTCCTTAAAGGTTTAGGAGAAGGCGGCTTTATTGTACAACAACCCAAAGAAAATGGACTTTATATGGACGGTGATGTAAAAGATTTAGGTCTTATCAATGTAAAGGGTAAAAGCTATATTATTGTAGCCAAGAATAATGATTTTTTGAAGTTTATTAGAGTAGCTAATAATTTGAAAATTTAGTACCATCTAGGCTACCTTAATTTTTTAAAGTAGTCAAATATTTAAACCAAAAAAGACAAGCTTTTGGCTCGCCTTTTTTAGTTTATACTTGTATTTTACCTTAATTATTAGGCTCGATAATGGCATCGGCTATATTACCGAATGGCCATGTTATGTTTGTTCTATTAAATATAGCAAGGCCATCATTAGATACGCCACTATTACCGTTATCCCACCAAATACTTGCGAAACCTCTTTCAGCAGCTGCTTCGGCGTAGAAGGAAGCATGTTCTAAACGGTCGGCTAAGTTATTTTGATTTCCAGAACTCCATTCCCCCAAAACCACTGCTTTACCGTTGTCAGTAAATTTTGCTTTAATCCGGTTCATCTCCATCGTAAGTTGTGTTCTGTCATCGGTAGATCCCCAAGTTTGGTCCGTACCTTCTAAAGTAAAAGGAAAAGGAAAATAGGAATGTAGTGATATTAATGTTCTTGGGTCATCGTTAGGTACGATAAGGGCATCCATAGCCACAGGAAGTGTACTTGCCGCATAGGTAGAAATCATAATTTGACGTAAAATATTATTCCCTCCTGTTGCGCGTATGGCATCTAAACTTACTTGGTGGTATTGGTTAACGGCCGCTCTTCCTTCGGCTGTTCCTCCGTTCCATTCATTTGGGGTATTCTCGTGTCTTGGCTCATTTAAGGTTTCGAAGATGACGTAGTCACTATATTTTCTAAATCTATTGGCAATTTGTGTCCATAATTTGCCTAGTCTATCACTTACTTCGGCTGTTTCTGCTGCGGTTGGTATAATCCAGGGGTCATCATGATGAACATTGACTATGGCGTACATATTATTGGCTCTGGCGTAATTCACTACCTCTTCAACCCTATCTAACCAAGCCTCTTCTACTGTATAGTCAGGTGCTGGACCCTGATGAAACCTCCAAGTAACAGGAATTCGTAAAGTTTTGAAGCCCCTTGCGGCGACGGCATCGATCATTTCTTTAGTTGTTGCTGGATTTCCCCAAAAAGTTTCATCAGGACCCTCTGCATCTAAACTATTTCCAAGATTCCATCCAGTCTTCATGTCTGCGGTAAAATCAAACGAAGAAAGATTCCTAAAAGTGCCATCATCAAATTCACTTGCAGCACCTTCCTCCCCTCCCGTTGGTTCTTCTCCAACAGGTTCTTCAGGAGTTTCCTCCACCATAGGTTCTTCCATCTGTTCGCCTTCTGGGATTATGGTAATGCTACCGGAATCGGAATCACATGAAAACAGAAATACCAACAAGGTAGTGTAGAACAGTAAATTTTTCATAAGCAATCAATTTTTTAACAAATTTAGGAATAGATCAAGAGAACAACTATCCTAAATGATGTATAAGTTGAAACAAATGTAGCATCTTCCTTAACAGTGGGGTCTATTGTTCAAGTCTTTCCAATTACTTGACCGTTCCTATTATTTCCAAGCTTGATGGTCATTTCTTTCTCTTTCTTAAGATTTTAAGACTGATTAAAAGCAAAGCTGTTGGGAGCAATGACAGTAAAAATCCTTGATAACCATACTGTTTGGTAATCCAAAAGATCATGTAAAGATTTATCCATGCTATAAGGAACAGGATAAACCATTTTTTATACTTCATAACTGTTCTCATACGGTGTTATTCCATTTACTACATATATACGACAATTCTGTACATAAGGTTCTTTCTTAATAAACTGTTCAAATGTTATATTAGATGATTTACTTTTTGATTTTGCTTAATTTTTGCCATCTACATCGACGATATTAATTGGGTAAAGCTTCACCGATAATGGTATCGCCCGACAATATTTCAAAGGTTTTGTTCTTAGAGGTGTCATCATGTAGTACTCTGGAGAGTACTTGCGCTACATCTGCACGACTTATGGACCCATCTTTTGCAATTGATTTTCCTAAGGTTATTTTCCCAGAACCTTTTTCATTGGTCAAGGCGCCAGGTCTTACGATAGTGTAGGGTACGGAGCTAGACTTTAGGTATTCGTCCGCGTTATGCTTGGCTCTAAGATATTCCTTAAGCTCGCTAGCTTTTTCTGGGGCATCGGCACCCATGGAGCTGAGCATTACAAACTTCTTAACGCCTGCGTTGCGTGCAGCATCAACCATTTTCTTGGCGCCCTCTTGGTCTATTTCAACCACTTTCTTTCCTCCCGAGCCAGCGGCGAAAATGATTTTGTCAATGTTTTCAACGGTATGGGAAACATCATTTTCTAGATCACCATGAACCGTTTTCACTTGATGCGCTTTGAACTCTACTGATTGGCTCTCCTTTCTGACCATAGCAATAGGTTCAAAATACTGAGATTCTTTAAGTAAGCGAACAACTTTTTTTCCAGTGGTGCCCGTAGCACCGACTACTAATATATTTTCCATATTTTTTCTTTTTTATTATGATCTTGTAATCGATTTTACATTTACAAATTCCCTTATTCCAAAGCCTCCGTGTTCTCTTCCGTAACCGGATTCTTTTACACCACCAAAAGGCATGTTCGGATGTGCCAGACCAAAGGAGTTGATATTAACCATCCCAGTATCGAAATGATTTTTGGCCAATTCCATTGCTCTATCCTCGTCTCTACTAAATATTCCTCCCCCGAGACCAAATTTACTGTCGTTGGCAATGCGCATGGCATCTTCATTATCCTTGGCCTTGATTAGTGAAGCAACCGGACCAAAGAGTTCTTCTTCATAAGCCGGTTGATTTGGTTTTACATCGCCGATTACCGTAGATGGATAGTAAAAACCGGTCATGTCGGGGATTTCTCCACCGCATAGAATCGTTGCACCCTTTGCTACGCTGTCCAACACTTTTTGGTGTAGCTCTTCCCTGAGGTCCTTTCTGGCAATAGGGCCAAGGTCAGCGGCTTCCTCCGTAGGATTTCCCATTTTCATAGCTTTCATAGTATCCACGAATTTTTCCTTGAATTCTTCGTAAACAGCATCAACCACGATAAATCTTTTTGCTGCTACGCAGGTTTGTCCGTTGTTATAGAGTCGTCCTTTGGCACATGTCTTAGCTGCTAAATCTACATCAGCATCATCTAGAACAAGGTAGGCATCATTACTGCCAAGTTCTAATACTGTCTTTTTTAAAACTTCCGCAGATTTTTTGGCCACATATCTTCCGGCGTCGGAACTACCGGTTAAGGTGACTCCCCTAACAAAATTGCTTTCAATGATTTTATCGGAGACATCATGGTTTATGATCAGCACTTTAAAAACGTCTTTGGGCAATCCCGCTTCTTCAAAAATTTCGCTGAGCTTCAATGCACTGCCGGTTACGTTCTTTGCGTGCTTCAATAATACTCCATTACCTGCCATAATATTTGCAATAGAATAGCGTATGGCCTGATAAAGCGGAAAATTCCACGGCTGTATCCCATAAATTACGCCTATGGGCGAATAAATTATGGTTCCCTTACCACCATCTTGTAAGGTTCTATGTTCTTCTTGTAATTGTTTTAAACCCTCTGATGCGGTGTAGTTACAAATGCCGATACACAATTCAATTTCTTGATGACTTTGTTTTAGTAGTTTACCCATTTCTTGTGTCATCAATTGGGCGTACGAGTCCTTGTTTTTTTTCAAGGTCTTACCTACGGATTTTATAATTTCCGCACGTTCTTCCAAAGTCGTTAATTTCCAATTTTCAAAGGCCTTATGACAGTCTTCCACAGCTAGTAGTGCCGTGCGCTCTGACATATAATCATAGTGTACAATTTTATCCTCTGTTGTAGGATTTATAGTATCAAATCCCGTTTCTGTCTTACTCATGTTCTTTGTTTTTTATTGACTTAGATCGAATTACGCTTCTTGTGTCGCTTTTGCTTTAGGGTAGTCTATATATCCTTCCTTTCCAGTAGTATAAAAGGTATCGTTGTCCCATGGTGCCAATTCTAAATTATTCTCAAAACGTTCTACTAAATCCGGATTGGAGATGAAAAGTTTTCCGTAGGCCACTAAATCTGCGTCACCGCGCTTAATGACAGCATTGCCTTTTTCTTGGTCGAAGCCTGCGTTTATCATTAAGGTGCCATCGTACATGGGACGGTATCTTTTGGCAATTTCGGTTTCCGCGTAGGGGATATCGGAAACATCATTGAAAGGTTCCGAGAGATGCAAGTAAGCCAAATCATAATCGCTGCTTAGTTTTTTGATGATAAAGTCGAACGTGGGTATGGTATCCTCATCCATGGTCATTCCAAAAATGCCATTTAATGAGGGATTTAAGCGAACCCCAATTTTATGAGTAGGCATCACCTCTTTGATGGCGTCGATTACTTCAAAAAGAATGCGCGATTTATTTTCATGCGAACCTCCGTACTCGTCCGTTCTTTTGTTGGAGGTACTATTGAAAAATTGATGTAGCAAATATCCGTTGGATGCATGTATCTCAACACCATCGAATCCTGCTTCCATGGCATTTGCTGCGGCTAGTTTAAAATCGTTAATCGTTCGTTGAATATCTTGCTTGGTCATGGCCTTGGGTACAACGGTCTCTTTTTGGCCCTCTGGCGTATATACTTCAGATTCCGGGTTCAGGGCAGATGGGGCTAGAGGCAACTCCCCTTCGTGAAAATCTGGATGCGAGATACGGCCAACATGCCAAAGCTGAATATAAATTCGGCCACCCGCTTCGTGTATTTCCTTGGTTACTTGTTTCCAGCCTTCTACCTGTTCTTTACTATGAATGCCTGCGGTATTGACATACCCTACCGCTTCTTTTGATATTTGAGCACCCTCCGTAATGACAAGGCCAGCACTTGCCCGTTGTTTATAATAGACGCCATGTAAGTCGCTTGTAGGTTTGTTATGCTTATTATCAGCGCGACTTCTGGTCATGGGTGCCATGACGACTCTATTCGGTAGTTCTAAATCCCCTAAAGTGTATGGTTGTAGTAATTCTTGTTCTTTCATTATAGCAATAGTTTTTAATTAGTGAAAAGGGATGCTACAGTGTTTTCCTGTACCATTAATGGTTACAATAAGTTTTCGGAATAACCTTAATATCGGTTATTGAAAAGTGGTTTATGGTAGTGAAATCCCGTTCGCTTCCTTTGAAATTTCTTATCGGGATAAAAGTACTAGCGTAATAAGGTTTTTTGTAACTGTATCACTAGGAATAGTGTCTTGAATACGCTCTGAAAATAAAAAATATCAGGGAGGCAGGTGAGCTATCTAAAAAGTATAAGCGAAATATCAAAATTCGTGTTAAAAAAGAATCAACCAAAAAAAGCTCCCAATTTCTTGAGGGCTTTTTGCGGTCTGGACGGGATGCTTCCACGGTAGTTTAACTTTTCATTAACATACATTATTTTATTGATTATCAGACTATTAAATAAATATGGATTTGTATTTTACACTATAAAACACTACTTTTCATGAAAAATGCGGCACGAATGCGGCACGCTAATGTACAATTATAAGTTTTACATATCTGACAAACCGAACCTAAACGGAACCCATAGTGTAAAATTACGATACTATGAAAATCGCAATTCCAGAATTCAAATCGATACTGGAATCGAAATTCCTACAAGATATTGGAACAGGGAAAAATCATTTCTTAAAAAGTCTAAAGAAGTGGGTTCGGAATTTGTACAATTGACGCAAATGGACATTTTGGCGCGCCAAATTGTTTCCACATATCAAAACCAAAACAAACCACTATCCAAAAAGCTTTTTAAAAGACAGTTCGAAGATGGTGAACCATCGGTAAACCAAAAACCGCTACAAGATTTCTTTGATGAGTTCGAGGACTATTTAGAAAGTAAAAGAGGTAAGGTAGTCAAAGATGTCATTAAGGATTACAATTCCCTTACAAAGCATCTAAAAGGATTTCAGGAATTCTCGGGAATCATTATCGACTTCAATGCTTTTGACTATAATTTTTACCAAGAGTGGACGGATTACCTCGCTTATCATGCTCCTCTAAGAAATGGGAGTGTTGGAATGAAGAACAACACCATTGGTAAACTGGTCAAAAACCTCAAAGCCTTTTTAAACGATCGTATGCGCAGAAATCGTATTCAGTCGATAGATTTGTCAGCCTTCAAAGTCGTTCAGGAAGAGGTAGACCATATCTATCTGTCAGATAATGAGATTCAAGCTATTGCAAAAATTGATTGTAAGGAGGATAAAGAACTTGAACAGGTCAAAGATTTTTTTGTCATTGGTTGTTTGACTGGACTTCGGTTTTCGGATATTTCAAGAATACGACCTGAATATTTGGACAACGATGGGTTTTTAAATATCAGGCAAAAGAAAACCTCTGGGCGTATTGTGATACCGCTACGAGAACAGGTCAAGGAGATATTAAAAAAGTATAAGGGGTATGCGCCCGATATTGATTCGTTTACCTTTAATCGACGCATCAAAGAATTAGGCGACGCGGCAGAACTTCACCAAAAAGTTGAAATCGAACACAAAAGGGGCACCATCAAAGAGGCGCAACTTTTTAAAAAATACAAGCTTATCAGTTCACACACCTGTAGGCGTTCATTCTGCACCAATGCTTATTTGAATGGTATCGATGTACAATTGATTATGAAAATATCAGGACACAAATCCGAAAAGGCTTTTCGGCGTTATCTGAAAATCTCGAATTACGAAGCGGCTCAAAAACTAAAAGAGGCGTGGGGCCTAGATTAGAGCTTCTAGATATAATTTATTTGCTAGTATATTTTAAAACAGTCCTATTATTTGTTTGATTTTATAGAATGCAAAAATTAACTCGGCATAAGTCAAATAGACTCTTATAACAATGCGCTTTAAGTGAGGATTGTATTAATGCAATGTGTCTCTTCCGATTCAATTAGTCCCCTAAATGTTAGACTTTTACTTGATAAGCAAAGAATAAACAGCAGGATATGATAAGTATGTTTATGGAAGCTCGAATTATCCATGGGAAATTTGAATAGTCTATTTTAGCATAATCTCCTATAATCACGCAAAAACCCATAAACAAAAACCACGGAGTCAATAGCAATGTAAAATCCCGTCTTAACAACATGATTACTAAATCATGTAAAAATCCACAGAAAATAAAAGTTATTAATAGAGATAATGCCGGAGGAAAAATGATTTTAAGAGGTTTAAAAATGTATTTCCCCAAATAATAACTCCAAATCGGATTCCAATATTTCCAAAATATGGAGAACTTTCCTGCTCCCAATGAACGATACAGCATATTTCGCAGTGAATTGGCTGCACCCATTGGTACGCCGTTTCTTCTCTTTATATAATCGGAAAGGTTCAAGTTTTAAATTATTATTGTTTCTCAAGTTACATTCGGATTGAACAGATATAAGTCCAAACGATAAAAAAGATTTGTAAAGGAATCCGAAACCACAAATAGGAAAGACCATTCCCGTCAAAGGTTCCTTTTTGGTAGTTGACATTATTTATAGCCGAATAGATATTGGCAGGTAGCATCAACAGCAGAAAGATAATAAGTGCCCAACCAGATATATATTTAAATCGGGGAATTAAAAGGCCTATTGCAAGTAAGACTTCAAATATGCCCGTTAGGTGAACGAATGTCTCTTTATAAGGAATAAAACTAGGTATCATCATTGCCATCCCTTTTGTAAATACAAAATGGCCAATAGCCGTAAATACAAGCATTATTGACATTGCAATTCTAGCGGATAAGGCAAAATCATATTCTTTTTTGACGGTTCTAATTACAAAAATGGAGATTGTAAAACTTAACAATAGTACTAGTAGTGGTTTCATGCTTTTCAGAATTTTTGTATTGAAATCCAAAGGTCAGAAAAGACCAATCTCAAAACAATGAACCCAAGTTAAGTAATGCGTCTTCTTATCCTGCTTAATGCTTGTGGGGTTACACCAATGTATGATGCAATATATTTTAATGGGATTTGTTGTAACAATTTTGGCCTATCAGAGAATAAGCCCAAATAGCGTTCTTCTGCAGTTTTGCTCAATAACGAAAGTTCACGTTTTGATTTTATCAAAAACATATTTTCGGCCATTTTTCGTCCGATGATATTTCCACTGCTTGTAGTTTTGTAGACTTCTTCCAAGTCATTGTGTGAAATTTGCCATAAAACGGTATCTGTTAAAGTTTCAATTTGGTATTCAGAAGGGGTCCGGGTCAAAAATGAATCGTAACCTGTGACAAATTCATTTTCGAACAAAAAACCAAAAGTCAAATCGTCTACTTCCCTTGGAACAAAAAATCTGACCATTCCCTTTGATATAAAGGACAGATGGTTTTCGACTTCCCCGATTTTCAATAAAGGCGTGTTTTTTTTGAGATGTACTTCCTGCAATTTTGAAGAGAAAAATTGCCAATCAGAATCGTTCATTGGAGCGATATTATCAATAAACTTTCTGATTTCGTTCATTTAAGATTTTTTTAGTTTATGACTAAAATGTAAAGCATTGATTAAGGATACAAAAAGTTCCTAAGAGAAAATAATATTCCTAATCATAAAAATTTCTTCTGCTTAAATTATTCCTAATAATTAAGTTACTCAGTCCTTCTTCCGCTTTATTTCAGGGGTATCGAACTTATCACAGGTTTTTTCAATGCATAATTGCTTAAAAGCTGGATTGCCTCGGCAACATGTGATCGGCTTTCTCGTGATATTACATTCAGATTGTACAAATCTGGATTTAAGAAGCACCTCCAAATAGTTGTAAACAAACCGTGTTATAAATCCTTCAAATGTTTCACCTTCTATTTATATCCAACATGGTGATTTCCCCCTTTGATGGCGGACTTGCAGTCAAAAGATAATCAAGTATAAACTGTTTATACTCTTTATCAGTATGGTAAAAGTAATCGACCTTATGAGAACCCTTAAAAGACTCAGAGACCAGTAGATAGGGTTTTACTTTTTTGAGAGACCATAACCAAGAATCGTTTTTAAGTTTATAAATCTGTACAGGTATGTTCTCGTATTTCTGCATGTAATCTTCCCTAATAAAACTACCAAGGGTTATGGCATCGAACGGAATAAACCCTTCTTTAGACCCAATACTTACCCGCCAAATTTTCAACCATTTACTCAACTGTTTATACAACCAACGGTCTCCTTTATTATCACTTTTCCTCAAAGGTGCAATATCGGTCTTGGATAAGTATATATTCGATGCGGGCTCATAACTGGCAAGACTGATGTTTACGCCCGAGGAAATTAGAATTTGTGCTGCTTCGGGATCTTCTTCAAAATTACAGTCACATACATTTACCTTCCCATTACCTGGCGCAAACTTTTGATTCGGCTGCCTGCCAGCGCACCAAACTATATTCTTTATGCGCGGTGCCAGTTCCGGATATCTTTGTAGCATCAATGCTATATTGCTCACCGGTCCCAGGGCTAAAATGGTCATTTCATGTTTTCGCAGGGCTTCCGCCATGGCTTCTACAGCTTCATTCTGGTGATAGGTGCGTATATCTGTGGATGTAACTCCCCTGTAAACAGGAATTTGAGGCCCATTGTTATACCATCCTAGCAGCTTTTGGGTGACCTTGTAGCCATAGTTTGGCCATCTAACCAGACTGATGCCCACTATTTCCAGTTCATCGGATTTAAGGGCCATAATTAAGGCTATACCGTCATCCACATCCCTGCCTAACTTGCCTATCGCAATATCTGTGTCTATCCATACTTTCTCTGCGTTTTGGACTTGGGCATTACTTAGTGTTGTGAGCATAAAACAGATTGCGATAATTTTAGTTTTCATTACCTAATTTATTTGCGTTATTTCTTGATGTATAAATGGCTTGAACGGGCGTGCCAAACTTTAATGTATCGTTGTTTGAGTAGGGCATAGCTGTAATAACATAATGTTTACCAAAAGCACATTTTTTATCTTCACAAACAAATTCATAATACACGTGATTATCTGATACCCACGTAAGTTGACTTTGGTCATTTAAAAAAGCATAGTGTGGATTTTCGTAATCTAATGCTCCATTCTTATTAAAATGGTATACGTGGCCTAGGATGGTTATTTCTTCTCCATTCTGAATCAAATAATTCCACCCAAATCCGTCTCCTGTAAAGCAGCTTTGAAAACCAATGACTTTATACCCAAGTCCAATTTTTACATTACAACTTCTTATAGGAAGCCAAAGATGCTCAACATCCATAGATTGCCATTTTCCGAACCACTCGCCAGAAAACGTATGCAGTACTTCTGAACTTTTATCACTTGTTGATGTGTTCATTGAAGGCACTTTCAACTGATGTTTTAGATGATACTGGTATACCAAGTTTTTTTTAAGAACATTGTTAATATCATACTGTTCCATAAGATTTGGAGACTGATAAAAATGAAAAGATTTTAATGCGCCTTTCCAAAACAAATTTTTGAAGCTTACTTCGGAAATCCCGTATGCTTTCATCTGCTCTGAAAAATCAGATAAATGCCGATAATCCAATAACAGTATCTCATTCAGTTTATCGCGCTCTTTTGAGATGTCCGCAGGTCTCTCTAAATTAATCGTGAAACTGAGCAGGAGAGGTAGCACCGCCCTAAAATTCAGAAATGCCTTCATCCTTTAAAGTTTAGATCGTTAGGCCTTTTCCGTTTTTTGGCATTCTCTTGAACGGAATCAGAAATTTTTTCATTTTTATTCTGATGTTGAGCTTCCCATTCTTTTATACTTTTATCCCGAGGGCTTAGTGCCCAACTTGAGAAGCAACCCGTTAAGAGCAATGAGGTAAGCCCCATTAAACCGAATACCATCAGAAAACGAGCCGATTTTTCTATCTTTTTTTGGACATTATTATTTGCATTGTGCATGACTCTAATTGATTTGTTTTAATTGATTAATGAGCATTTTTGGAAAAGTCTATTCCTATCCAAATTCATATGATGAACTTGGCTGAGAAAGAAATTTTTAAAGCTTGGGCTAGAAAAATCGTATGCTTGGCAGTACTTGTCTTAATCGTACGGGTCTATAAATTCCAATAAGGGAAACGGCAATTGCGATAAAAAACCAAGGTCGTATCTTTCCATTTCGAGAAGTCGTAGCATATCATGCGTTTCATGTTCTATATCAATACTATTGATCATGGCTTATTGCAATTGATGGTTCTTAGTATGAATCGGTAATTTCCAGGCTATGCGCAGAACGATGAGAAGCAGAATATTTTCAACAATGACAAAGAAAACATCATCCATATCGGCTGTCGGCAAGGTGCTTAGGAAGCCAAGTGACGCTATAAGGCCGGCAACCGTATTAAACCACTTATTTGCTTTGTCTTTTAATGTTCTAGATAAGAGTATCATAAGTATGGGTACTTGAGCCACAAAACCGTAAAACAGCATATTTTCCTCAGGTATTCGAAGTGACATCATTTCTTCTATGTACCCTTCGCGTAAAAACTCGTGTAGGTCTCTAATAATCATATTGAACAGTATTACGATCCACAGGGTGGATAGGAGTACTTTCGGGTCTGTATTTTTTGTGTTCATAGTGAATTATTTTTATTATTTGTTGAGTGATATTTTTTGGATTGTTCAAAAATGATAGCCTATGAAAAACCAAAAATTGTTGACGTATTTGTGAGCGGAAATCGTTGTATTACCCCATTCCGTTTCTGGAATGTCATTGAAATAGTATCGGAACGGTATTGATATATTGGTGTATAAATGCTTTACACCAAATAAATTTTCTTTTCTATAACCAATGGCAAATCCAACGGTCGCTGTTTCGTTTTCTAGGCTATTGTCTGAAATAAGATGGTTGTACTCGTCCCTGACATAGGCTATACTGCCACTGTAATAGAAGTTCTTGCGTTTTCCAAAGTACCGGTCATAGTATAGTTCATAGATTCGAAAATACCCCTCTACATTGTCTCCGTCCACAGCTGCGGCTTCCCACTTACTGGACAAATGTCTTTCAGTTAAGTTGACTTCTCCGATCATCAATCTAATTTGATTTTTATCATCAAAACGGTAGCCCATCTCACCCGCAAAATTTTGAAATTTATTCATAGTCATTTCAAAGGTTTCATAGCCAATAAAAAATGATGATCGGTCAGTAGCCTGAGCATTTACCGAACCATATAGAAAGCATGTCACAAGTCCAATAATTAGGTTTAGCTTATTACTGATTGAATTTGTTTTTTTAATCATAACAATAGATTTTAATCTAATTAAACAATTGATTATGAGGCAAATATTAGCATAAGGGAATAACCCAAAAACTTTATTATGCAAGTTTGGTATAGTTGTCTGCGAAATGGTGTTTTTAACCTGCAAAAGATTTAGCTCAGAGCGCTATTTTGAATAAATCAGTAAGGAAATCTGAAGAGAGTCTTATAAATATTTCAGCGTCAAAATCAATACGATCATTTTGATATCCTTCATTTGTCGTAAAGTGCTGTGGTGGATAAATTATCCACATAAAAAGGCGATTAGTTTTTAATTAAAAACCAATCGCCTAAGATGTACTAGAACCTATTTTAGAGGCTTTATTTTCTTAGTATTTTATGAATTTACCATTTGCTATTACTTATTTGCTGAAAAAAACTGGTTTTATACGTTTCGGAAATGGGAATGCGTTGGTCCGCAATTCTTATTCTATTTCTTTCTATGGAATCTATTTTACTTAATGAAACCATGTAGGATTTATGAACTCTACACACCAATTTGGGCGGTATGATTTGTTCAAATTCCTTAAAATTTTGCAAGGTCATAATCCTTTTGTCGATGGTGTGTATTCTGCGATAATCACGCATTCCCTCGATGTACAAAATTTCATGAAGGTTGATTTTTTCAAGACGATTTTCAGTCTTAACGAAAATAAATTCAGGGGGCGTGATTGTCGTTACTTTATGCAAATTACCCAAAGCCTTATTGGCGGCTTGCAAAAACCGATTGAAGGTAAACGGTTTTAATAGATAATCCGTTACATTAAGTTCATAGCTTTTAAGTGCATATTCTTGATAGGCGGTAGTAATAATTACCTGACTTTCTATTTTCGAACTTTCTAATAATTCTACCCCGGTTAACTCATCCATATTAATATCCAGAAAAAGAACATCCACTTTGTTGGTTTTCAGAAAAGCAAGGCCATCCAATGCATTGTCAAAAGTAGCGGAGAGCTCAAGAAAAGGCACCTTTTGAGCGAACTGTTTAGTTCTTTCGAGTGCCAATGGCTCGTCTTCAATGATGATACAGTTAAGTGGTTTCATTGTCTATAAACTTACTGAACAATCGTTAATCTAACGCTATATTGCTCTTTTCCTTTCTCTACTTCTAAAGTGTGTTTCTCCGGGTATAGCAGGTTCAGCCTTTTTTCAATTAGTGTATTTCCCAAACCACTATTCTCCTGTCTGATTTTTCTATTTGGATTAAATTTGTTTATACAATCGAATTTCACGATTTCCTTATCTATAGCTATGCGAATTGTAATCGCATCATCCAATTTCTTATTTGTGGTATGCTTAAAGGCATTTTCAATAAAGGGAAGAAAAACCATAGGTGCAATGGTCTTGCCATTTGGCGAACCTGTAATGCCAAAATTGACGTAACTGGAATTGGCCGTTCTTATTTTTTGTAGGGCGATGTACTTTTCAATGTATTCAATTTCTTTGGATAGTAGAATTTTGTCCGCTTTGGTTTCGAACAACATAAAGCGCATAATATCCGACAGTTTGTTCAGGTATTTGGAAGCTTCGGTGGCATCCTTTAAAATAAGGATGTCGATATTATTCAAAGTATTGAACAAAAAGTGTGGATCCAGTTGCGACTTGACCAATGCCATTTCCATTTCATGATTTTTTTGCTTGAGTTCCTCTTTCAATTTTAATTCTTCGTACCAAGTGATGAACCCTTTGGTAATTAGTGCTACGATACCTGTTGCTAAACAGACAAAAGAACTGAAAGCGATACCAACCATAATAGATTCCTCGCGTTCCGTCAGGCTCTCTAACCCTAAAAAAATGTAGATTAAAAGATTTCCAATTAAAGATGAACCAATTGCAAACAAAAGTGCGTACGTAATGGTGAGCACAAACTTCTTTTCACGAATCTTAGGAAAGACAAGAAAATAGAATAAATAGTAGCAAATAACAGAAGGAATCACTGTAAAATACAGAACTCTTTCAGTCGTTTCAGCTACAATAGCATTATTATCCTCTCCACGTAACGAAAGGACAACTAAAACAATGGTCAAGACCAAGTAGCATAACCAAAACCCAATATGTAACCCGACAACAATTGATTTTTTCACGATTTTAAAATACTGAATAATTCTAAGTAAAAATCGATGTATTCCTTTTCTATAGAAAATAGGTTCTGCAAATTGGGAATATTTGTCTGCAAAATGATGTTTGGTGAATGTCATGCAGATTTATGCAAGAATGGATGCGACGAGGAATTCGAGAGTGTTTGAGCGCAAATAGGGTTTAGCTTTGATAGTCGTAGAATTACTATTCCAAATCTATTTTGAGTAGTTAGTCATCGTATTATCGAATTTCTAAGTCTGAGATTTATTATTTAAATTATAGTCAATCAAATGTCACAAGAATTGAATTATAAAGAATCTCATACGCTTGTACTTAAAAATGTATCTCGGTTTATCGATTTAACGAAGTTAGAAAAGAAGAAATACATCTCTTTGTTGACTGAAGTTAAGGTAGAGAAAAAAGACTTTCTGATGCAGGCGGGTGAGATTGCCAAGTATGAGTACTTTATAACAAAAGGATGTTTAAAAGTCTATACCTTAGATGATGATGGAGCACCTCATATTTCAATGTTTGCTATTGAAGATTACTGGACTGGTGATTTGTCGAGCTTTATGACCAAAGAACCTTCTAGGTATTATATTAAAGCAACTGAACATTCAGAACTTCTGGGAATTTCGAGAGAGAATTATGATTTGTTGTTTCGAGAGATTCCAAAATTTGAACGGTTCTATCGCATCTTATATCAAAAGTCTTTAATAAGTTATATCCGACGCTCAAACCATGGAATATCGCTAACCGCGGAAGAAAGATATATCAATTTTAAAAAGAAATATCCTCAAATTGTCAATAGGATAACCCAAAAAGACTTGGCCGGATATATTGGGATTACACCAGAATTTATGAGCAAAATTATCACAAAAGTCAACCGAACGTAAAAGTCTTAAACTAGTTCATTTTTTTTCACACCGCCCCGTCGGAATTTTGAAGTGTGAAAAGAATAGAACTCATATCGACAACATTCTTAATTGGTTTTGTAAGTACTCTGCAAGCACAGTTTACTCAACTGGAATTGTTTTCAGGGTTTGAGAAAACAGACTTCACCTTATTCTCTAATTATCCGATCAATGCCAATAGTAATCTAAGTATTGCCACCCTCGCCTTCTTTCAGAAATATAGAGAAGAAGAAAATCAAATATTTGATGAAGTCGGTGTTCAGCCCACAGCATTCTGGAATATCAATGAAATTATTGCTTTAGGACCTTCCCTGTACTATAACAGCTTTGGAGGATTTTCAGAAAGGCTTTCGGCTAAGTTCACCCTTAAGAATTCGAGAGCTTTGCTAGTGGTCATTCCTACAGTAGCCTATTCAGAGAAGAAAGATGCAAGCCTTGGGGAGGTATTTACCCAATTTCAGATACAAAAGCGACTTACCAAAAATCTATCCCTGTGGTTGAATGGACAATTCTTAACCGTTTGGGATACGTTCAAATCACACTCCAGAAGCTTCCAACAACTACGTTTGGGCGCAGCCTATAAAGACCATCAACTTGGACTTGGGGTGGACTTTGACCAATACGGAACTGAACCAATTCGAAAATCGAGTTTCGGAATCTATTATCGTAACACATTTTAAATCTAACATATTATGAAAAATCTATTCAAAAAATTAATTACGACACACCCTAATTTGGGATTTAGTATTGCACGTTTAACGCTAGGATTAGTCATATTTCCGCACGGCGCGCAAAAGTTATTAGGACTCTTCGGTGGATATGGCTATCAAGGTACGATGGAGTCATTGACTACCCAAATGGGTTTGCCAAGTATTGTAGCCTTCTCAGTTATAATGATTGAGTTTTTTGGTTCCATTTCATTGGTTCTTGGAATCTTCTCTAGGTTTTGGGCATTATCCCTTGTAGGTATGTTTACAGGCATCATAATTACTACGCAGCTAGAACACGGCTTTTTTATGAACTGGTATGGTAACCAAGCAGGTGAAGGTTACGAATATTCTCTTTTAATAATTGGTCTTGCATTGAGTGTGTTATTAAATGGAAGCGGAAAATGGTCAATTGATTCTATAATCTCAAAAAATAAATAATTATGAAAAAAATAATCACAATTGCAGGAAGTAATAGCCAAAAATCTATCAACAAAATGCTTATAGCATATACGACGACGCTTTTAAAGGATGTAGAAATCTTGACCATTGATTTAAATGATTATATACTTCCCATCTATGGAGAAGACTTTGAAGCAGAGAATGGTATTCCAACCGCTGTGAAAAGATTGAACGAAATCATTAATTCAGCGGATGGTTTTATCATCTCTTTAGCAGAGCATAATGGCTCTTATGCAGCAGTATTTAAAAACACCATAGACTGGTTATCACGTTTAGATATGAAAATTTGGAAAGAAAAACCTATGCTGCTTATGGCAACTTCACCCGGAGGAAGAGGTGGTGCAACTGTACTACAAACAGCAAATACTTCTTTTCCATTTCTGGGAGCACGAATCATAGATACATATTCGTTGCCATCTTTTTATGACAAATTTAAGGATGGTGGAATTGTAGAAGAGCACTATAGAAAAGAGCTGGCAGATAAAGCAGTGGCATTTTCTAAAGAATTGGACTAAGATAACGGAACACAACTCTGGAAATTCCTTGATAAACTACATCAAGTTAATAAATAGAAATCCAGAGAGTTAGCCTTCGATTTTCACAATGCACTTTTCGAACAAATCATATTTCCGCTCGAATAAATGATTGGGAGTATATCTCCGCAACTTTGTATCATCATTAACAATCAGCCTTTTAACAATGAACACATTAGTGAAATTAATTGTCGCCACCTGTCTAGCAATTATGGCAGGGCAAAATGACCCTCACACATCATCTGATGGATATGAAGGTCTAGCGTATACAGGTCTATCTAAAGAAGACCCGATAGAGGAAAGAGCGTTTACGGTTCTTACAAACAAATGCAACGTCTGTCACGAGAAACGCAATCGTAGACGTGTCTTCACTGAAGATAATATGAATGGCTGGTCAAATGATGTATACAAGCAGGTGTTCATTAAAAAGCGAATGCCCAAAGGCAAGAAAATAGAATTAACCAGCGAAGAATATCAAGATTTATTAACCTGGATATCATCCATAAAAAATAATGAAAATGGAAATCAACTTTAAAATCATCATATTGATACTAGGCATCTTATTTACTGGACTCACCGCAGGCTTATGTTTTACCTGGTCTAACGCAGTAACTCCAGGAATCGGCAGACTGGATGATTTAGGTTTCTTACAGTCATTTCAAGCAATGAACCGCGCCATCATTAACCGCAGTTTTCTCATCACTTTTTTTGGACCTGTGATACTGCTATTCATTAATGCCTATCTGCATCGCAATGCACATCCAACGACATTTTGGTCATTTATGCTCGCGGCAATTCTATTCCTTATCGGAATAGGGTTGATAACGGTTTTCAAAAATGTACCGCTTAACGAACTGTTAGATAAAACGGTTCTTGAAAACCTTTCGGCTATTGAGCTTAAGGAACTACGAACCAAATTTGAGCAGCCTTGGAATCGTTGGCATATTCAACGTACTATAGCCTCATTCACATCATTCTCATTACTATTAATAGGCTTGATATATTCAAAATGATACAGCAAATAAAATATTCATTCATCAATAAACGAACAGTTATGAAACTAACAAGAGCAATTAGCATTGGAATACTTATTTGGATAATAGGGGTAAGTTTATATGCGTCATCCTTTTATGTACCACTTTTAGAAGATGCAGAACAGCAAGCGAATATTTGGTTGTCTATAGTCATAGTCCCCGTGGTTTGGTATGGAGCAAAACTCTATTACCGAAATAATATTAATACTCACGGATTGAGAGTAGGACTGATTTTCTTCATCATATCTGCAGTTTTAGATGCACTCATCACGGTGCCATTTACAGTTCTGCCTTATGGCGGCACATATTCTGACTTCTTTATCGATTTTGGGTTTTGGTTTATTGGACTAGAGTTCATTACAACGACAACTCTGTATTGGTACCTCAAAGTATTAAAAAAAAAGAGTATTCAACACATATAGTATAAAAAGTAATATCAAAAACCCTCATAATATTGGAGGAGAAATTAATAACAATTTAAAAACAAAGAAAAATGAAAACTGAAAACATCGTAGTAATCGGAGGAACTGGAAAAACTGGTAGCCGAGTAGTAAAAAATTTACAAGAAGCTGGATACAACGTTCGCGTTGTGGGTCACAAAACGAATCCCGCTTTGCATTGGGAAAATCCAAAAACTTATGACGCTGTATTAGAGGGTATGGATAGAGCTTATATTGTGTATTATCCAGATTTAGCAGTACCTGGCTCAAGAGAAGCGATAACCACCTTAACAAAAAAAGCTATAGCTGCTGGTTTGAAAAAAGTAGTATTACTTTCTGGCAAGGGCGAAACAGAGGCGGAAGCTTGTGAACAGATTGTTGCCAATTCTGGCTTGGACTACACCTTGGTTCGAGCATCTTGGTTCAACCAAAATTTTAGCGAAGGTGCTTTTATAGACTTTGTTTTAGATGGTGTTGTAGCACTACCTATGCCAGAAGCTAGAATACCTTTTGTAGATGCCAATGATATCGCAGATGTAGTTTCTAAGGTATTAGTAGATGACTCTTACAACGGACAAACGATAACGGTTACAGGTCCAAAAATGAGAACTTTTGAAGAAGTTGTCGGCATTATGGCAAATGCTAGCAACAGAGAGCTACAGTATGTACCTATTTCTATTGAAGAATTCAAGGACGGAATGCGAAAAGCTGGATTACCTGATTCTTATGTTTGGCTCTTTGGTTACCTATTCAAAGAAGTTTTAGGAAATCCAGATAACCAAGAGATTTCTAATGACGTTGAAAAAGTATTAGGTAGAAAAGCTATTGACTTTACCGAGTATGCTGAACAAGTAGCAGCAACTGGGGCTTGGAATCCTGTAACAACCGCATAACTGTTGTTGATAGCGGGTGTAGCCCGTTGTAAAGAATCAATTCGAATTTATACAACGGGCAATACACCTAACCGCATTCAATACTTCAGCCATCATCATCAAAAAACGAACATTATGAAAAAATCAAAACTACCAACGTACCCGAGCATAGGGCAAAGTTTTGCGATTACAGGAATCATCATTATTGCAATGATGATAGTAAGCGTTGTTATTCCTGCCCTTAATAAAGTTGTGGGTAATGAGACTGCTGCACTACTTTTTCAAATTTTGGCAATGGGAATTCCATTTTTGATAGTTTTTAGAATCAAAAAAAGAAAGTCTTCTGGAAAAGCATTTAACCTAACAGTAAAAAACAAAAGAATAATACCATTTTTAATAGTCGGCGGGATAGTACTATTATTAGGCGTGGTAGGGCCAATTTCTGCTTTAATATCAGTTCCAGAAAGTATGGAACTAGCATTTGCCAAAGCGGCAAGTCAAACCGGACTTTCAACTTTTATGTTAATGGTCATTGCTGCACCTGTTCTGGAAGAATTGATTTTTAGAGGAATAATTCTAGACGGTCTGTTGCATAGGTACTCGCCTAGAATATCCATCTTAATTTCTAGTCTATTGTTTGCTATAGTTCATTTAAATCCGTGGCAATTTGTAGCGGGACTCATTATGGGTGCGTTTCTTGGATGGGTGTACTACAGAAGTAAGAGTATGTTGGCGGCTATAATAATTCACGCTTCGGCCAATTTTAGTGTGTACTTTCTAAGGTTTTTCAATGATTCATCAATGATAGACAAGAATTACATTGAAAGCGTAGGTGGCTTGACCAACTTTATACTAATACTTTTAAGCTCAATTTTAGTTGTTAACATCTGTATCTATTTCTTGAAAAGAGAATTTAGAAATAAGCTTCAGACTAATTCAGATTCCATAATAGTACCTTCTAAAACATAGCTTTATGAAACGATTTTTAAAATATACAGGACTTGCAATTGTATTAATGGTAGTCCACACTTTAGTAGTTTTCCTTGGCACGGATAACGGGTGGTGGTATACACCGTTTACAAAAGAGAGAGTACCTGAAACATTTATTGCCTCGGTGCAAAAAGAGCTTCATAACGAGTTTGTGGGTAATATGGCTTTGGGAGTTTTCAAAAATGGACAACTCGAAGCAGAGTCTTTTCATTCTAATGATAAACTTGTAGATAGAAATACTGTTTTCCAAGTAGCATCACTATCTAAGTTTGTTTCTGCCATTGGCGTGATGAAACTTGTTCAGGATGGGAAGCTAGATTTAGATGTTCCAATAGACCAATACCTGACCAGATGGCACTTGCCAAAAAGTGGCTTTGACAATTCAAAAGTAACAGTAAGGCGATTGCTAAGTCACACGGCAGGTTTAACAGATGGATTGGGTTATGCAGGTTTTGAATCTCTAAAAGATTTGCAATCATTAGAATCATCATTAACAAAAGCTACAGATGCAGACCCAGGTAGCGATGTTAGAACGGTCGTTGGTATCGAGCCAGGAATTGAGTGGCGATACTCAGGTGGTGGTTTCACCCTTTTGCAACTTATTGTTGAAGAAGTAAGTGGGCAATCTTTCGATGTCTATATGAAAACTGAAATTTTTGAGCAATTACAAATGACATCGTCCTTTTATGAATGGGATGAACGCTTTCGCGAATGCGTAGCAGATTTCTACAATTCAGATGGTTCAAAAGCAAGACATCGCTATTATACAGCGCAGGCAGCAAGTGCGCTTTATACCACTTTGGCAGACTTAGAAAAACTCTTTTATTCTTTGAAAGAAGATGAGCGCAAACAAAAACCGTTGTCAGTACAATTTCAAAAAATGATGTGGCAAGCCCAAGCAGAAACTCTTGGAACACCCATCTATGGATTAGGCACTTTCTTGTATGCCGAACTAGAAAACAATTCTTTCATCATTGGTCACGATGGCAAAAACAATCCACCACTTAACACCGCTTTTCGATACAATCCTTTAACAAAAGATGGAATTATTCTTTTAACTACTGGAAGCACTGATTTTGCCACAAGAATAGCGAGCGATTGGGTTTACATCCACACTGGTAAAGTAGATGCACTTCTCTTTAAAAGGCAACTGGGGAAGATGATTCAAACAATAATTATTGGCTTGGTAGTCATATTGGTTTTGGTCATATCTATCGCTTTCATTCGTAAAAAACTAAAAAATAATGATATCGTATCCACTCATCAAGCCTAAATATTATTGGTCTTTGATAAATGATTTAAGCACTTTTATTGTGTCGCCCAAGTACAAGACAGTACAAGAAAAAAGCAAGAGAAACAAAGTCTATGATACCATTGGCCTCTTCTTAATCAAGGTAGTTTTCTCAGTAGTAGTCGCATCATTACTTCAGTTTATCTATGACCCCGAAAACTTGACGTCCACAAGTATGGCGGAACGTTTTTCTCCATTACTCTTACTGCTAGTAGGTGGAATTGTATTACCTCTATTCGAAGAAATAACCTTTAGACTGTCATTAAAATTTAATCCAAGTTATCTAGCCCTGACTACGGGAGGGTTTACCTATTACATTCTAACTAAGGCAGTCTTTAAAAGCAGATTATCTCTTGTGGATGATACGTTTTGGTACAGAGTAATTAGCACTATTATTATTGTTTTGATTGCTTATGTAGTCTGTAGTAGAAAAACCGTCAATGTCAATGCGCAGCGGTTTTGGGAAAGGCATTTCAGAATGATATACTACTTGTCTTGTCTGAGTTTTGCTTGGTTACACATTTTTAATTTTGAGTTGAGTTTAGTCAATCTATTGTGGATGCCTATTCTAACACTTCCGCAATTATTCAGCGCTACTATTGCAGGATATACAAGAGTCGCCTTTGGATTTCAATATCCACTTTTAGTGCATATGATAACCAATATTTTCTTTCTAAGTCTCACTTTTTTACCGTTTGACTAGAAAAGAATGTCAAATGAGTCTTTTGGGTTATTTAATCTGGCTTGGGCGATAGCCAAACTTTTTCGCGAAAGCGTTAGAAAATGAACTAAGACTATCGTAACCCACCTGCCAAGCGGCTTCCTGCACTGTGGCTTCATTTTCACTTATGAGTTTATGTGCAGAAGTAAGCCTTTCATTTTGGAGATATTTAAAGACAGGTACACCGAAAATAGCTTTAAATTCTTTTTTAAGTCGGGTAGTATTAAAACCAATCGCCTTTGAAAGCTCTGAAAGTGAAGGTGGGTTTTCCAAATTTTCCAGAAGAATATCTTTTGCCTTATTCAATTGCTCTCTATGTAGTGGCTTCGAAGCTTCTTCTTGTTTTAATGCTAGTTGACCAAAGAAATGAGATAATAATGCGGTAATCTGACTTCTAAAAAACATCATTTTTGTTTTTCCTGAATAGGTGTTTGAGAAAAAAGCGTCCACGATGTGTTTCATCTCTGGCGTCATAAAAAAACTTGGCCCTTCTACGTAATGGTCTTTAGGATTGACTAATTCATTCAGCAAGTCAGAGAACAACTCGCCTTCTTGATTCGGGAGTTCTTCAAGTTTACTCATCTTCGTAGCCACAACGATACATTTAAGGCTCTTTTCTGGGCTAACGGTATGTTCAAACTCTACTTTTTCATCTGCATAAAAAGCAAAGGAAAGTCCTTTGGTGTAATGAAAGTCTTTTCGTTTTTCACCGTATTTAACCGCTAAATCTACATTGCCAGAACCGTAAAAAGCCACAGCTACAATGGGCTCATCAAAATAACACGTATCTACTTCTATCTTAGTTTCATTTGCTTCTTCAACTAAAATTACAAAGTCATTGATATGGATAAAATCGCGGGTCATGAGAACTTCATAAATTTACAAAATTGGAGCGTATTTTGGGAAAAGAAGAGTTAGCGGTACTTTGCTTGTTTCACTATCATTGATGTTTCATTATAAATGACCGGCATTTGTCCCTTCCACTTAATCCATGTATCATCGTCTACGATCAAAGCTGCCATGAAATGTGCGACGTTGATTCTACTGACTTTCCCTGCATTGAAAATCGCACTTCGAATTGGTGAAGGATGTATTTCATATGCGGTCACTTCGTCCTCGTCAATTAAACCGTCGGGACGTACGGCACACCACTTTACAAATTGGTTGTTCTGACCAATATGGGTTCGTAAGTAATCCGCAGCTTTTTCATTATCCACATGAGGTGGCAATAACAGGCGAAGAAGTCCTATTACGCATTTATGGGTAAACGAAATGGGTTCTTCCAAATCGCGGTTCCGGTTTCCCGAAGTATTCATAAGGATATATTTTACCGCCTTGGTTGGAGTATTCACTATTATTGCGTTGCAAAGTCGGCGTGTGGCATCTGTGACAAGTTTTCTTGGTTGGCCATATATGCCCTTAAAGGTCAAGTTATGACCAAGACACGAGGCTACAGCATCACAGTCAGCTACATATTCGACCATTTCGGCAGCGGTAAGATCCAAAATACTAGCTTCGATGATTGTCAAACGGTTTTCGTTTCTAAGGGATACCGGTAACTTTTCGGCGTTCCGTACAATAGCCCTAACATGTTGACCTTGTTTAAGAAGTTGCGATACTAGATGTTGTCCCGTTGCTCCACTTGCCCCTACTACTAATGTTGTCATCTTTTAGATTTTTGATGTAATTTCAATAAAGAGAGCGTTTTGTTGGCCAACAATATTACTTTGCCTCCTGATGCTCATTTCTGAATCGTAAACAATTCTAGATTCTCTTCTTTTCCTTTCAACTCGAAAATTCCCAAAGGATTGATTCTAAAAACAGTTCCAAGTCGAAGCTCTTTTATCAGGTCTTCAGAAACCAAGATTTCAACCTTGTATTTATTGCAAAGGCCTTGAATTCTAGCTGTGGTATTGAGCACATCCCCAGTGAAGATAATCTCTTTTTTCAGCGCACCTATTTCGCCTGTGGTAACCTCGCCAACATGAAGTCCAGCTTTGAATGTAGGGGCTACCCCAAAAGTTGCAGTATACCAATCCGCTCTTTTTCTTAGGTCTTCTTTCATGGCGAAAAAGCAATTGATACAATTATTGGATTTGATTCCATCTTCATACTTCCAAGAAATCACGATTTCATCGCCTATGTATTGATATACTTCCCCGGAATAACGAACAATGGCATCCGAAAAATCGGAATAGTATTCCCTGAGCAGCTCAAAATATTTGATGTGGCCCAACTGCTCGGCAATGGTCGTGGAGGACTTCATATCCGAAAACAGGAAGATCCGTTTTTCCTCGATCGGTTTATGATATTTTCCAATAAAAAAATTCATCAATACGCCATGGCCTATGTTCTCGCTTATCTCTGAATAAAAAAGACTTATGAATAGACTGAAGGATATAGAGACCATGGTACTTGCAAATTCAATATTCATTAGAAAGTCTAGCAATTTGTCAAAAACGATTGGGTCGAAAAGTGATATTTGTGACTCCAAAGCAACTGCAATTGGGTAGTTTATGAGGATGACAAGCAACAAGAAAATGGTGTAAAAAACCAGCTTGTAGCCAATTTTGAGTAAGAAACTCCTTTTACCGAACAGTTTGCCCAACCATACCACTTCAATGGTACCTACCAACAAACCGACGATGATGGTGGCTATGCTTGCAAAAAGAAAAACCTCGCGAGTCATTCTGATCACGGCAGACTGATTCGAATTTTCGTCCAGTGCGGCAGTCAGCACGGCTTCTTGCGAGAATAAATTGACCCACCCCAGAACCAGCCAAATCACTCCGAAAGGAATAATTCGTGAAATGTTTCGCTTTATTTTTGGGGATAGCATTGACAATTATTCTAAATCAAACCCAATTTTTACTCCTTTATTTCCGTATCCAGAATTTCTAAAATAGCATCTAGGCTTTCCATTAATGGTGTATAATGGGCATTCTCCGTTGCATAGGTTGTCAGCATAAAAGTGAGAATATTATTCTCGAATTCCTGTGAATCCAACAGGTGCAGGTTACTGCTTACTTGGTTCCCTTGGGGCAAATCCAGTACTGCATTTACTCCCGCCAAATCGAAAATAGTGCGAATACTGTTTTCGTTGTTCCTGAACATATCCAGCACTTTTTCCCTTTGCAGGGCAAGTTCGTTCTCTTGCTTGCCGATATCATCCAATGTTGATATCCAATTCGTCAAATCCATTCTTAATTGCGGATTTGAAAGATCCTTTAAACTTCCGGAATTGATCATTTCATTCAAGAGGGAGTTGTTGGGGTTAAAGGAAATACCGGAAACAAACGAATTATAGAGCAGTTCGGAAAACTGCTTTTCCGTAATGGCCATAGTATCCTCGGAAATATGTTTTATTATTTTTTTAGCTCCTTTGTAATTATTCCTATTTACCCCGATCAATTCGTTCAGTTTCAACTTACTGAACTGAAATTCGGTTTTTAACCCTTTTAGGTACGTTTGCTCTTTTTTTTCCAGAATCCTCTTTTGTTGGCCGTTATTGATGGCAAGTGCGATCAAAATTCCAATGACCACAAGTATGATTTCCCCAATGGCATACAATAGATAGTTGCGAATTTTTTTTTCTACGACCAACTTCTGTCTGATTTTTCGAAAGAATTTCATCACTTTTTATTGTTGATTATGATTCAGGCAACCAATACAATATGGTTATGTCACATCGCAATTACAATAAAAATAGGTAATTAAACGAAATTTATTTGTCTATTATGAAAGTCATATTAATTGACTGTTTTAGGGGCCACTTTCGCCAAAGCGTAGAAGCTCGTACTAGAATGCCCCATTTCTGGTCTTTTTAATAGTTTCGATTAATATTTTTTCTCCAGAAGATATCGATTCGTTTCAAGACAAGAAAAATACAATACTGAAGTACATATTACGATAAGGACTTGAACTCAATTCATGAGGTAAAATCTTCCATCGAACTCTTGAATAGCTACATTGCTCCATTTGACCATATAATCATATGAAACTATGGTTATAGCAATATATAACGCGATAGTGCTATACATAGCTTTTTAAAACTTAACCTTTGTGGTTAGGGAAAAAAGAAGCGCAGTCAAATATCTGCAAACTTTCCGGTATAAAGCTATTTTCTTTTCTTTACCCGAACAACATCCTTTCTGCGGAAGTGGACAAAAATCTATCGTTTTTCGTCCACCCCCTTGAAAAAAAATAACGATAGCGATAAAAAAGCTTTTTGGCTTTTCCATCCCTATCTTCAATATTCCCCGGCCAATTAAAATACTTCTTTCTATCTGTTTGCCGTACATAATCGCGTGTACAGCAAACGGATAAAATATCGTTCAATGCTGCTAGGTTTGTTCAATAAAGTAAACCTTAAAACAGCTCATTATGAAACGAATATTTATTATGGACGATAACGGGATAAAAGAATACGTACCTGCCGATTATCCCCAAAAGAACAATTCTATTCCCGTTGAAAACTCTTCTAAGGAAGAATCAACTGAAGACAAATTATTGACCATTGCCGACTTGGTAAAAAAATTTCAGGTAACAAGGCCCACAATTTATGCCTGGATTGAAAAAGGCCTTTTGAAAAAAATTCCACTTGGAGGAAGGGTTCTATTTCACCCTGATGACATTGATTCACTTATCCAAGAAATGAGGGGAATATTATCTTGAGGGTAACAAACAGAAGCCCAAATACTGTTCAAAACTAAATTTTAATCGGAGGTCATGTAGCAAGCCATGTTTTTGCAAGCAAAAACTGCTCACTTTGTTCGCATGACTTGTTGGGGATGCTCCCCAAACCCCAAGATTATGGCAAGACCAAAAAAGAAAATACAAGACTTAAAAGCTATTCGTGTCAACGTAAGGATGACCGTTTCGGAATATCTAACAGTATCCGAAAATGCGGACACCTTAGGAATTACAATTCCTGATTTTATACGAATGAGAACAACTGGAAGGGTACTGCCTAGAAAAAAAATAACTCCGGAGGACAGAAAACTTTTTATCGAGTTGGGCCGAGTTGGAAACAACATCAACCAATTGACCAAAAAGGTGCATTTGGGAATGAACAATACTACGGTGTTGACTAAACAATTATCTGAATTGGAAAGAACCTTGGATATCCTAAAATCAAATATTGTAAACCGTGATAGCTAAGCAGATTAAGGGGAAAGATTTCTACGGAGTGTTGGCCTACAATGAAAGAAAGGTCGAGCAGGGAATAGCGTATGTACTGGACACCAATATTTCCTATGGAAAAACCGTTGATATGACCCAAGAGTTCAATATAATTAGACAGCTCCGACCAAGATTGGGAAAGGCGGTGTATCACGTTTCGCTGAACCTGCCCTATGAGGATAAATTGAGCGACAAGCAATTCACTTCTTTGGGAATGGATTATATAAAGGACATGGGGTTCGATGACAATCAATATATCATGTACCGACACGGTGACCAAGAACACGAGCATATCCATATCATTGCCAATAGGGTAAAGTTTTCTGGAGAACTGGTCAGCGACAGTAAAGATTATGAACGAAGTGAACGTCTTGTCCGGAAACTAGAATCAAAATACGGACTGTCTCAGCTCGAGGATATTAAACTAACGAGAAAGGCGACCATTACCCATAAAGAGATACAAAAGGCATTTCGAACTGGCGAACCTCCAATAAGGTTAATCCTTCAGAACCATCTTGAAAGTACAATCTCAAATTCCAAGAATACAACTGAATTCATTAGCAAATTGAGTGCAAAGAAAATAAGTCCCAAGTTCAATGTAAGTAAAAGCACGGGAAGGGTAACAGGGTTATCCTTTAGATACAAAGACATCATTTATAAAGGAAGCAGTCTGGGGCGACAATATTCATGGAACAACATTATAAAACGTATCGATTATGAACAAGACAGAGACCGTACAATTATTCTCGAAACTAATAACACAGCACGAGGAGCTGATAGTGCTACTAAGAAAAATTCAAACTCAGCAACAACAAGTAAAGGAAAGACAAAACCTATTTCAGAACGGCATATCAAAGCTACTGAGCAACCAAAATCTTATTTGGAAAAAACTCAATCAGAAGAATTGAAACCCCATCAAATAGAAGACAATCCATGGAACGCTTTTAAACTAGAGATTGAGAACGATAGCCGATTCAAAAAGAGGAAACGCAAACGGAAAGGTCGAAAATGGTAATTGGTTTACTTCTATAGAAAAATTAAAATCTTATTGTTTAGAAAAAAACGATAATAGCAGTAATAATTACCACCTTTCTTATAAGTTTACTAAGACCTAGATTTAGATTCCAATTTGAGTAACTAAAATTATACCCTTTCAGATATAATTGACTACTCCAATCTTATTTTATACCTCATAGGGTATAATTCAAATTGATTTGTTTAATTTGCACCCGAAAAGGTATAATAATGGAAGATTGGAGTAGAGATAACCCAATAGCTGAATTTACCCGACAGCGAAGAAGAGAACTTAAGCTCACGCAAGTTGAACTTTCAGATATTACCGGAGTCGGACTTCGATTTATTCGTGAATTAGAGCAGGGAAAACCTAGTTTAATGATGAATAAGGTTAACGAACTGCTTCTGTTTTTTGGTCATACGCTTACCCCCATAGAGCTCTCTAGAGAGCAGCGTTTGAAATTGATAGAAGATTAATTGTTTGAATAATAGCGACCTTAGTCTAAGCTTATCTTTTTCGGTTAGACTTAAAATAAACGAATAGTATTATGATTACAGTTGACGACCGATTGTTGGTAACCAATGAAATGAATGCCATCGTAATCGATTACACTCAAAAAATGGTTTTGAAAAAATTGTTGATGGGATTCTCTTTTGAATCTATCGGCAAGGCTCAAGTTGTCACCGAATTAATTCAAAGCGTCAATTATTATGGCACAGATACAAAACCATCTGATATTGAACTTGAGCTTTCAGCGTATGTATGGAATTTCTTCGCAGATCTCAAAAAAGAAGAACGTACTGCTCTGTATTATTGGGTGCTGAACCAAAAATACCTGCTCTATTTAGAGGCTTTTGAATGTAAAATTGTTCCATTCTCCGAAAATGAATTCGATTTAAAGTTTGGCAGGGAATTGGCCTATAAAATTTATGAGCCAAATCATAGCGAATTAACGCAGGACACCATACACGAGCTGAAGAACCTTCTAATCAACTTTTCTTCAGAATTAGATTTATCAGTAATCGACGAGTACACCTCGGAACAAATTTTAGAGGAAATAGATGATTATTGTTTGTAATTGAAATATCATTTAAAGCTTAGACCTCGTCCCACCCTGCCTAATTATTATGTGATTTTTGGAGATAAATGTGCATTGTTTAACCAAATGTGAAAGATTTGAAGCGTTTTGTTATTTATAAAACTGCTGTATTATTACTTTAAAACGATGAGTATTTTCATTATATTTGATTGTTCATGTAACATGAACATTTGAAATAAATGAACAAATGCTAAGCACTATTTACCTAAATGAATTTTTTGATGAGTTAGACTTTGCAACAGAAGTACGCTATGTAAATCTAGATGTCAAATCAGAGGAAAAAATTTATACCATAAATGGTGAAAGCGTTTTTGTAGAGTTTAAAAACGAAGTACGCCCACATAATATTTCTCTTTTTGAAAAAACTAGAAGTAAAGAGCTTCCCGTTTTGGTTGCATCTAAATACATTACTCCAAAAGCAAAGGAAGCACTGAAAGCAAGAAACATCAATTACATTGATAGTTTCGGGAACGCTTTTTTAAATCTTGATAATCTTAAACTATATATAGAGAAAAATAACGGCAAACCAGTACACAATCAATATTCAGATGTTTTCACTCAGTCAGGCGGACAAATATTATTTCACCTGCTCCAAAATCCTGAATTAATAAATGCAACTTATCGTCATTTGGCAGAAATAAGTAAAGTTTCATTAGGTAGTGTTAGTAAAATGATAAATGGTCTTTTGGATGAAGATTTTGCGGTAAAATGGGATAACGAAAAAAAGTATCAATTGGTTCGTATGGAAGAACTGCTAGAAAAATGGATTGATGTATTAAATCAAAAAATACTGCCAGTTTACAAATTAGGGAAGTACAGTTTTTCGAAAAACAGATTTGAAATTAAAGAAAACAGTCCTGAATTTGAAACCCGATGGGGAGGTGAATCAGGCGCGGCAATGTTGACCAATTACTTAAAACCAGAAAAGTATACACTGTTCACGAATCGCCCCAAACAAGACTTAATTAAGAATTACAGATTATTACCCCAAGAAGATGGCGAGATTAGTGTTTATCATCCCTTTTGGAAACTAGGGTCATGCGATCATGATTATGAAGACAGCAATGTAGTCGCCCACCCTCTTTTAATATATGCCGAACTCATTTACAGCGGCAACGATAGAAACATAGAAACCGCTAAAATAATCTTTGATGAGTATATCAAACCCAACTTATAAAGATTATTCATTTGCCAACCATGGTGAAGTATATCAGATATTGGAAAAAGTATTCACTTCGCATAATATCAAATACTACTTAATTGGTGCGAATGCTAGAGATGTGCAACTTTATAAAGCAGGTCTTAAACCTGCTCGAAACACCGCTGATATTGATTTTGCAATTATGGTACCTGATTTTGAAAAATATGACATTTTGTTCAATGAACTATGTAGCAGAGGATTCAAAAAAACAAACGAAAGCTACCGACTTATATATAATAAAACAGATACCATTCTCGACCTCCTACCCTATGGAGAAATCGAACAAGACTATACCGTCAATTTTGATGCGCGTGATATTTCATTATCAGTTCTTGGTTTTAAAGAAGTTGGCGAACAAGCGGAAGAAATAACTATCAAAGAAGCTGGTTTTTCATTACCCACTTCACCTGTAGTAGGGTTGATCATTCTTAAACTGGTTTCTTGGAATGATAAAAAAGATAGAATCAAAGATTTAGAGGATATCTCATTACTCCTTAACTCCGGATGGGAATTCTATGAAGCCGAAGCCTACGAAAATCACTTAGACCTTTTTGATGATGATTTTGAAATGACAACTGCGGCTGCCAGAATCATTGGTAGAAAGATGAAACCCATTCTAGCATCAAATGCAAAATTACAACAAACCATCATGAACATCTTGGAAGAGGCTATACAAGAAAAACCAAAAGCAAATTTGACTGAAGTTACGCTAGCCCTGAATATGAAGAAATCTTTGCAAGAAGTGCAGAGGATTTTGAGTGAAATTAAAAAAGGAATTACTGAAAGTTCAACCAATTAAACACCCACGATATAATATGTCAGAAGAACAAAAACAACTCCTACAGCGTAAACTCTGGGAAATAGCAAACCTCCTAAGAGGTAAAATGAACCCAGATGATTACCGTGATTACATTTTGGGATTCATATTTTTTAAGTATCTATCTGAAAAACAGGAGCTTTACGCTAACCAACTACTTGAAGGTGAGGAAGTTACTGATTTCACACAAGTAACTGACCCTGAAACACTTGAGGCAATCCGTGAAGAGTCGCTTATCAAATTAGGGTACTACCTCAAACCTGAAGAATTATTTGCAGCGGTAGCTAGCAAAGGAAGCTCAAAGGTAGAAGGAGAAAGTACGTATATTCTGGATGACCTTCAGGAAATCCTAAGACATATAGAGCAAAGCACGATGGACAGCGAGTCTCAAGATGATTTTGAGGCATTGTTTGAAGACTTAGACCTAACCTCAACAAAGCTAGGGCGTACCGTAGGAGCAAGAAACGAGATTATCGTAAAGATTATCAATGCACTAGATGAAATCGATTTTAGATTAGAAGATATTGAGAGTGACGTACTAGGAGATGCGTATGAGTTTCTAATTGGTAAATTTGCAGCTGGAGCTGGTAAAACCGCAGGAGAATTTTACACACCTCAACAGGTGTCTACTATACTAGCCAAAATTGTTACTACAGGAAAAACCAAAGTAAAATCAGTATATGACCCAACCTGTGGCTCGGGTTCGTTGTTATTACGTGTAGCCAAAGAAGCAGACGTAAGTGAGTTCTACGGTCAGGAATTAAACCGTACCACCTACAACCTCGCACGTATGAATATGATACTGCACGATGTGCATTACCGTCAGTTCGATATACGTCAGGAAAACACATTAGAAGAACCTCAGCATTTAGAGTACCGTTTTGAGGCGATTGTTGCAAATCCACCATTTTCAGCACATTGGAAAGGGAACAAAAATCCGCTCAACAGTACAGACGAGCGTTTCAGTCAATTCGGGAAGCTAGCACCTAACACAAAGGCAGATTATGCATTTGTAACCCATATGTATTACCAGCTAGCAGATAATGGCACAATGGCGTGTGTATTGCCTCACGGTGTCCTGTATCGTGGCGCAGCAGAACACGTAATACGCAAGTACCTCATCGAGGAGTTGAACGCACTAGACGCCGTTATAGGCTTGCCAGCAAATATCTTTTACGGTACATCCATTCCTACCTGTATTCTGGTACTCAAAAAATGCCGTGAGGCAAATGATACCATAATGTTTATTGATGCCAGTGGTGAAGACCACTACGAGAAGGTAAAGAACCAAAACGAACTGCGAGAGCAGGACGTTATGGAAATTGTAGAAACCTACCGCAACAGAACCGAGAAGGACAAATACAGTAACGTAGTCACCATCCAAGAAATACGTGATAACGATTACAACCTCAATATGCCTCGTTATGTAGATACGTTTGAAGATGAGGTTATCATTGACCTCGATGCGGTGACCGAAAGACTCAAAAATATAGATGAACAACTAGCCGAAGTAGATAAAGAGATTGCAGGCTATTGTGCAGCATTAAACATCGCAACGCCTTTTTAGATGAAGTATAACAACTATTTGGGCGTGACCTTATCAGGTCGGGCTATCCACTATATCTTTTGTTCTCCCGATTCCTATCGGGACCACAAAAGGATGCCGTTACTATCCCTCACGCAAAAAACTAGCTCGCTATGTCAAAACAACTAACGCCAGAGCTGCGTTTTCCAGAGTTTGATGGGGATTGGACTACTAAAAGTTTAGGAAATCCAGAGGTTGCTACATTTTTTAAAGGGAAAGGAATTTCTAAAAATGATATTGTAGAAGATGGTGAAACGCCCTGTATAAGATATGGCGAACTTTATACCGAGTATAACGAGGTTATTGATGAGGTTAAGTCAAGTACAGACGTTCCAGAAGATGAACTTGTTCTAAGTGAAGAGTTTGATGTTATTATTCCAGCATCGGGTGAAACGGTTATTGATATAGCAACTGCATCTTGTGTCTTAAAATCCGATATCGCATTAGGTGGTGACCTAAATATCATTAGACCTAATACATTAAATGGAGTATTCTTAGCATATTACCTCAACAATGCTAAAAAGAGAAATATAGCACGGTTAGCACAAGGTATATCTGTAATTCACTTGTACAAGAACCATTTAAAAAGTCTAAGCCTAAATATTCCTGAACCAGACGAACAACAAAAAATAGCCAATTTCCTTAAAGCTATAGATAAGCGCATAAAGTTACTCAAAACCAAAAAAGAAGCTTTAGAAGATTACAAAACCAGCATAATGCAAAAGCTATTTTCACAAGAAATACGCTTTAAGCAAGAGGATGGTAGGGACTTTCCTGAGTGGGAAGAACTAACGTTTAGTGATTTGGTGAAAATCAATCAGGGATTACAAATACCAATAAGTGAAAGGTATACAGAACATATCCCAAATTCATATTTCTATATTACTAATGAATTTTTAAAGGATACTAATGACAAAAATTATTACATAAAAGAACCTCCACAATCTGTTATTTGCTCAAGGGAAGATGTATTAATGACAAGAACAGGGAATACAGGAATGGTGGTAACAAATGTTGAAGGAGTATTTCACAACAATTTTTTTAAAATTGACTACAATGAATCTCTAAATAAAGATTTCTTGGTTTACTTTTTAAACTCTTTTAATACACAAAAAAGAATTAAAAGGTTAGCAGGAACCTCAACAATACCAGACTTAAATCATTCTGATTTTTATAAAATTGAAATAAATCTGCCTGTTTTTGAGGAGCAAGCCAAAATATCAAGGTTCTTGATTAAAATAGATTCACGCATTGAAATTCTTATCGATAACATCTTTGACCTGAAAGCTTTTAAGGATTCTTTACTTCAAAAAATGTTTGTTTAGATATGGAGTTGACTAAGGCAAAAATAGAAGAGTTTAATCATAGCAGAGCTGTTTTTCATTGTTGTTTAGGTCTTAGTCAACTAGTATTAAAAAGTATCATTTTATACCATTTTGTATCATTTTGGTACATTTTATGTATATTTGCAGTAACAGTACGCACCGCGCTACCCACTATAACAGCGTCCCAGGGTGCGTCTTTTGCTTACTTCGACTACGCTCAGCATAAATTTAAAAACTTTTTTCACGTATCTTTTCTATGTAACGGGGATGTAACTAAGCGACTTTCGCGAAAGCGAAACCCCAGTAAATACAGGGGTTTTTAATGTAACTGCAATGTAACTTAGCGATGAATAGTGAAGATTTAAGGTCTGTATTGCCATCCTCGTTCCGTTGCTTTTTTCTTGAGCAACGTAGCTTTCTTCTTAATTTGGCTGTTTGATTTTTCTCGGTAGTCTATAAAACTATGACCATCAAAAGGGATGTTATCTTCAACTACAGGTAATTCAATATCGTTACATTCTTGTAAGGAGACAGAAACCACACCAACAGATTCCATTTCAGTATCTACATAATGTTCATAGCTTTCGTCTGGTTGATATTTATCTCCATTATACACTGATAAACACTTTTCATCTTTAGGTGTAGGTTTAAATGTTTGCGAAGAGAAAACTAAGGATGAAAGTCTGTCACCTTGTATAAATGATGGATGTACCTGTCTATGTAAGAGCGTATTTTCCTCCATAAAATTTAGCTAAGATGCTCTTTTAAAAGAGTATTTAACTCAGACCAACTATCATCCTCAGACAGCTCCAATATTATGTTTGTTTCATTTGAAGGATTCGTATGATTTATAATTTGTAAATCAGAAGTTTTAGTTTCAAGATTCACAACCAGCTCAATATCTAAATCTTCATTAGACCATTCTAATTGTAAATTTCCATCAGGTGTAGGATACGCATATGTATTCACTTCTAATGCTTCAATAAAGGTCTCAAATTTCAATTCAAACCACTTTAGAGCTTCTTTACTAAGCTTTGTCCCTTCTCCATTGAGCCAACCATCTTTTAATTGAGATAGTTCGTCTAATCTGTAACCCAAATCATTTTCATCAAGCAATATCAACTCTTCCACACTTTTAATTTCTTTGAGTTTAGAAAAGGAGGAAAATTTTCCAAGACCATTGACTATTACCTTCTGGTTTCCCTGACTAGCTCCAAAAGCTTGTAGAAACTGAGAATATTGCAATTCATCGTAAAAACCAGTGATTTTTTTTCCACTCGGAGTTTCTATTTGAAAAGATAATTTGCTTTTATCCATTTCGCACAAAGTACCTCTCAGCATTGTGTCTTCAGTGTATTCTCCCGAGGTAGAAGATGCTGAAATCAATTTCCTGCGTGTATTTCTAGTAAAACGCGCTTTTTTCTCGCTATGTTCAGGACGGAATTCTATATGCTCGTCTTCACGAAGTTTTTTTCCAAATCTATTGAAATAAGCCAAAACAGATGATGGCGCATTTTCAGAAATATTGCCATCCTCAGATGCAATTTGTACTACTTCCTTAATGTGTTCGCTTGCCTGTTCAAAATATGTAACATTAGCTTCTGGAAACATACCTGCAAGTGCAAATGTCATAATAATCTTAGGTATAGTACTACCTTCTTGAAGACCTTCTAACTCAAAAGAAATTCCCTGTGTAAAGTTTTTAGGAACTCTCTGGCGGTCATTTTGTTCCAAATAAAGAAACTTTGCCATTTCCACAGTCATTTCCTGCAATACTTTTAAATCTTCTAAAAGCTCTAAAGGCATCGTATGGTTCTCAAATCGAGAACCATCAAATCGTGGTGCAAATATTTCTTTTTTATTTTCCAATACTTCTTTAAAGAATTACAACGTACAAAATAACGAAATTACTAAGTTAGTTATTCTACAATTATGATTATTTTGCTTATTTAATTGTAAATGACAACACAACCAGAACAAATATTAGAAAATAACTTAGTTACACAACTAGTTGCATTAGGTTATAAAAAGGTCGAGATAATTGATGAGGTTTCTATGTTGTCCAATTTAAAAACGCAACTAGAGAAGCATAATAAGGTCACTTTATCCGAGCAGGATTTTAAGCAAGTACTTAATTACATCAACAAAGGGTCAATTTTTGACCGTGCAAAAATTCTACGTGACCGTGTACCCTATGTAAACGATAAAGGTGAGAATAAAACCATAGAACTCATCAACCAGATACATTGGTGTAGAAACCAATATCAAGTCACACAGCAAGTCACCATAGAAGGGAAATACAAAAACCGTTACGATGTTACAATTCTCATAAATGGTTTACCGTTAGTGCAAATAGAGTTAAAACGTAGAGGTTTAGAACTAAAAGAAGCTTTTAACCAAATTAACCGCTACGAGCGTCACAGTTTTGGAGCTGGAGCTGGTTTGTTTCAGTTTATACAGTTATTCGTAATCAGTAACGGAGTCAACACAAAGTACTACGCAAACAGTCCTATAAAAGCGCGTTCGTTCAAGCAAACCTTTTACTGGACAGATACCAAGAATAAGCTCATCACACAGCTCGCAGACTTTTCTGAGATATTCCTAGAGCCGTGTCACGTATCAAAAATGATATGTAAATATGTTGTGATGAATGAGTCAGGACGTTACCTAATGGTATTACGTCCGTATCAGTTTTACGCAGTAGAAGCTATTATTGATACCGTAAAGACCACAACTAAAAACGGTTACATTTGGCATACCACAGGTTCAGGCAAAACCCTGACATCGTTTAAAACCAGTCAGATACTTACACAAATGCCACAAGTACACAAGGTGGTTTTTGTAGTTGATAGGAAGGATTTAGATTATCAGACTACCAAAGAGTTTAATAGTTTCAGTAAAGGCAGCATTGACGGTACAAATGATACCTCAACATTGGTAAAGCAATTAACTGGAGATGCGAAGTTGATAGTAACTACGATACAGAAGCTTAATACCGCAGTCACCAAGTCACGCCATATTAAGAAAATGGAATCGCTTAGGGATAAACGAGTTATATTCATTTTTGATGAGTGTCACCGTTCGCAATTTGGTAAAACACACGAAGCGATTAAAGGATTTTTCGAGAATAGTCAGATGTTTGGCTTTACAGGTACACCAATTTTTGAAGATAACGCTGGAAAGAATGAATACGGTAAACGTACCACTGCAATGCTATTCAATAAAGACTTGCACAAGTATGTAATCACCGATGCAATACGTGACGAGAACGTACTAAAGTTCTCAGTAGAGTATATCCAGACGTTTAAAAAGAAAGACGGTATTCAGGATATCGAGGTAGAAGCGATTGATGAGAAGGAAGTAATGGAAGCACCTGAACGTTTGGATGCTATTTCTAACTACATCATAGCAAACCACAACAGGAAAACACACAGCCGAGAGTTCACAGCAATATTTTGTGTGAGTAACGTTGATACCCTAATCAAATATTACAACCTGTTCCAACAGAAAAAGGAAGCAGGAGAACACAATCTACGCATAGCAACCATATTTTCATACAACGCTAATGAGGACGATAAAGAAGCTGTAGGTGACACGTGGACAGATGATGAGTTTGCGATGGCAGCAGAACCAGAAGCAAGCTATGGAACAGCGGAGAAGAACCAGCACACCAGAGAACATTTAGAAGGTTTTATTGGTGACTACAATAAAATGTTTGCCACAAATTACAGTACTAAAGACTCGCAGTCATTTTACAATTACTACAATGACATTGCAAAACGAGTAAAACACAAACAAGTAGATATTTTACTTGTGGTGAATATGTTTTTGACTGGTTTTGATAGCAAGTCGCTAAATACCATTTACGTTGATAAGAATTTACGTTATCACGGTCTAATACAAGCCTATTCCAGAACAAACCGAATTCTGAACGAATTAAAATCACAAGGCAATATCGTAGCGTTTAGAAATTTAAAAGAACGTACCGATGAAGCAATAAGCCTATTCTCGAATATAAATGCTAAGGACGAAATCATAATGCAACCGTACGAAGAGTACGTTGAGAAGATGAACGCAGCTTTTATCGCATTACTGCAAATAGCACCAACGGTTAACAGCGTAAACAATCTGAAGGATGAAGAAGAAGAGCTAGCTTTTGCGAAAGCATTTAGAGAGCTAATGCGTTTAAAAAATATTCTTAGCACGTTTACAGAGTTCACGTTTGATGACCTTAGTGTAAATGAGCAAACTTTTGAAGATTACAAAAGCAAGTATCTCGATTTATACGATAAGGTCAAGAGTCACGATGCAAAAGAAAAAGTATCAATACTTCAGGATATAGATTTTGAGCTGGAATTGATACATCGTGACGAGATTAACGTTGCATATATTTTAAAGCTACTAGCAAAACTGAAAGATGCGACACCAGAAGAAAAAGAACAGCAGGAAAAAGCTATCTACGATATCATTGCTGGAGATACGAGATTGCGTAGTAAGCGAGAATTGATTGAGAAGTTTATCAATCAGCATTTACCATTAATTGAAGATTCTGAAGATATCGGTGATGAGTTTGCAAATTTCATCAGTATCGAAAAGATGAGAGCCATAAAAGACCTCAGCGATAAAGAAGACTTAGATGCTACCAAACTGGAGAAAGTAATCGGTGACTATCTATTTACAGAAAAGAAGCCACTACGTGATGATATTGTCGATTTAATGAACAAAAGACCAAGTTTGAAGGAACGAAAAGCAAAATCAGAAAGAGTAACAGCAAAAATCTTAAAGTTCGTTGAAACCTTTATTAATGGCATTTCAAGACCTTAAAATATACCAAGAAATATTAAACAAAAAAGCCGCAATTTGCGGCTTTGGTATTTCTTTTACGCTGTGAAAACAACGTTTGAAATGTCTTCTTGGGAATCTTTAATTCGCTGTTGATTTTCAAATTTATACTCTTCTAGGTCTTCTTCTATACCATCGAATATAATCTTTGTGGTGGCCTCATCTACGATTTTTACTTCGGCTTCAGCTTTTAACTCTTTAATCAACAACTCATAATATTCTTTGATAGATTGTGCCATACTACTCTACTATCTTAAATTATTGTTGAAGTTCTTAAACGGTGACAAAGGTACATTTATTTGCACAATTTCGTTTAAATTTTCTGTAAGGTAATAATTTCCTATCAATCCAGCAATCAAGCCCTGACGATTGGTCTCTGTTGCATCTAATACAAAAACACCATTTACATAGTTCTTTTTAATTAATTCTTTAGTGCTTAGTTCAGCTACCCATATAAATTTTGGCATAGGCAAACGCAATAAAAGTTCTCTTGGTAAAGCCCCTAAAGAGTCATTAGCTGTCAATTCATTTTTATAAGACCTAGATGATGCTAAAAACACTTTTAATATTACATCAGTATCCTTAAGCACTTTCAGCTGAGTTATATATCTTTTGAGAACAGACTTTGCAAATGTCCTTGCCTCGCCTGCATCCATATAAATTTTTGAATATAAGGGAACGATAAAGCTTTTTATTTCACAGCCAGCCCAGTTAGCTTGAGAATAAAAACTAGAAGGGTTCTCTAGTTTACTATGCATATAAGGAGGATGATTATCATCCATAAAAACATAATCAACATTTATATCCTCAAAATCGTATACAAGAACGTTATTTCCATAGTCCACAGGGTTTGCCAAAGCATCTACGTCGGCATCTGAAAACCGTGCTCGACCAATTATGCTTTGAGCGTGACCTATACCTTGAGTATTCTGAATTGCACTTACAACAGGAATACCTGACTCTATATACATTTTGAGCAACTTGATAAATTCGTTACCATAGGCATCACTTGAATAAATTTTAACACCAAACCCCAGTTCTCGAAGAGCAAATGAAATTTGCTGAGCAGTAAGCCCTTTAGATGGCAATAATCGTTCAAAAGACTGAGAAGCAAGAAGTGCACCTATCTTTGACGGTAACGTAGGTCTATATTCCGGATAACGCATTCCAAAATATTCCATGATACACCATATTGTAGTTTCTGCACAAGTAATTGTTTCTGAATTCTGAGATGCATGCGGGAAGCCGGTAACCGAAGTTTTCAAACTGTTGGCAGTCACATCTACTGTTACTGAACAAATTCTAAAACTATTTTTCTTTATTGCTTGTGGAGATATTACGGACCTTCCAATTACCTGGGGAAAAGTAGGTCTAATAATAGTAAAGCCCAAATAGCTTTCCTTTATGTCATCATGTACCTTGACATCTCTAAAATCTTCAAGCTTTAGCTCTTTTGAAAAAAAAGAAAGACGAGCACAATCTCTATGGTATTCCTGATTTTTTGAAGAATAGTAGTGATAATAAGAATCTCTATAAACCTTATCCACATAAGGGTGTTCAACTAAAACATAAATATCATCTCTTAGATGGTTTAAATAATTATTTAAGACTCCTATACTAGAGACTCTTGGATATTGATGAAGCTGATATTGTTTCTCAAATAGCTCATCAAGGCAAACACCTACTTTATTTATTGGTAAAAACTGTGTGGTGATTAATTGCATATAGTTAAACTCTTACGCTAAAATGAGTAAAAAATGACAAAATGCCAACTTTTGTAAATTGTTAATTGGATTGGTTTGATAACACTAAAAAATGCTTTATAACATACGGCAGATAGTGGTAAAACCAAAACTGAATATAAATCTTACTTTTCTTCGGTATCAAGAAATGAAACTTTTCGCTATCATTCTATTTCAACAAACCTATCTCTTGAAAAATCCATATGCTCATTCAAATCAACATACCCCAATTGATTGCACAGCATTGTAGTACCTCCCAAATCCAAACCGTTACCAAGATTTCTATGTACATGGCCGTAAATCCAGTAATCAATATTTGATTTGGTTATGTAATCGGTTTTATCAACGACAAAAGCATCGTTGATTAAACTGCCCTTGAATTCGGGGGAATTGCACAACGGCGTGGGCAAATGATGGGTAACCACAACCGTTTTGCCATTATGGTCTTCAAGATTTTGATTCAAAAAATCAAAAGCCTCCGCATGAAGTTGATTAAAATCATCTACACTCAGCCGATTCTCGCCCATTCGTATTTTGTAAAAGTCATTGACCCCTCTGGCCACCGAGTTTCTATTTTCAGCATGTACATGGCTCCAAAATGTAGAAAATAGGAGTGTGACATCATTTATTTGTACAGATTGATTGTTTAGAAAGAACACGTTATGCTGCAACTCCCATTTAAAGGGCTTTTGGTGTAAAGACAGGTCATACCCGCCATAGTATTCGTGATTGCCAGCAATAACATAGGTTTGTTCGTAATGGTCAGAAGCCCATTTATAAAAATCGAGGTTTTCAAAATCATTCCCCAAATAATAGGTGTCTCCGGCAACAATGAGAATCTCCCCAGAAGGTATTAAAGGGTTTTTCGATAGCCATCTGTTGTTTTTGGCAAACTCTAAGTGCAGATCAGAACAGTATTGTATTCTCAATTTATCTTAATTTAGAAATAGAAAAGTATGAAGATAAATTGATTTTATTCCATTTTACAATGAATGCCAATATCAATTCTAGGGTGTTGTAAAATGCTGTAAAGAAGTGAAAAAGGGTCAAAAATGCAGCACGATTGCAGCACGCTGATTAACTTTTATTTAACATTAACATTTTTATAACATTGAATATCAAATACTTATAAATAAAAAAGCCTCGAAAAATCGAGGCTTATGCGGTCTGGACGGGACTCGAACCCGCGACCCCCTGCGTGACAGGCAGGTATTCTAACCAACTGAACTACCAGACCGTGGCGTTTAGCGTGTGCAAATATACATTGCTATTCCAATACCACAAACATTTTCTTTTAAAATATTAATTTACTTAAATGAATTTCTGCCTTTCTACCAAAAAAGTGTTCAGAACAGTGGAAAAACTAGCATTAATGTCTACGGGAACATATTTAATTCTGTACTGTGAACATTTAAGTTTTATCTGGGTAAGGTAGTTGGTAATGGCCTCCTCATAGGCTTCTTTTACATTATCTGCATACAAGTCTAAATGCGCTCCCGTCTCTACATCTACAAAGCGTTTGGGAGTATTATCAAAGTTGAAATGGTGTTCATGTTTTTTATCCAAAAGATGGAACAAGACTACTTCATGCTTATTATACTTTAAATGCCGTAGAGCTTCAAAAAGCTCATCGTCCGATTTTTCGGTTTGGAACATATCGGTGAACAAAAAAATAAGACTTCTTCTTTTTATTTTTTCCGCTATTTGATGTAAATAGGTATAGGTGGCTGTTTCTTTTGGTGCTTGTGCTACTTGGTTAATTTCATTCAATTTAGCTAGAAGCATTTGAAAATGCCGTTCGCTTCCTTTTTCCGCTGCGTAGTAATTGTAACTATCAGAATAGATGCTTAAGCCTACGGCATCTCGCTGGCGTTTAAGAACGTTCATAAGAGCGGCTATGGACAAAGTTCCAAAGCCAATTTTATTCAAATTGTTCAGGCCCAGCTCCTTCACTTCGGGAAAATACATGGAGGCGGAATTATCCAAAATCATATGGCAACGAAGATTGGTCTCTTCTTCATAGCGCTTGGTATAAAGCTTATCACTTTTGGCGAAGAGTTTCCAATCTATATGCTTGGTACTTTCGCCATTGTTATAAATTTTATGTTCAGCAAATTCTGCGGAAAAACCATGGAAGGGACTTTTGTGGATACCACTTATAAAACCCTCCACTACTTGGTTGGCAAGTAACTCCAAGTTTTGAAACAGGGAGGCTTTATTTAATACTGATTGTAAATTCACAAGAATAAAGATATGAAAAACTAAACCCTAAACGGATGGTGTAGGGGTTATAAATAAAAAGAGCTGGCAACATACCAGCTCTTTTTATTTATCTGTTCTTAAGTGCTTACCCTATAATAAGGCATCTATAGCATCTGTATAAACTTTCTTTGGAGATACGCCGACCTGTCTGCTAACGATTTCACCGTCTTTAAATACCAATACGGTAGGAATATTACGCACACCATATTTCGCAGCGAATTCTTGATTGGCATCCACATCTACCTTACCTACAACGGCTTTACCATCATATTCATTGCTTACTTCATCAATGATAGGACCTACCATTCTACATGGACCACACCAGGCTGCCCAGAAATCTACTACTACGGGTTTATCACTTTTTAAAACTACTTCGTCGAAAGTAGCGTCTGTTATTTCTAATGCCATTTTAATTTACTTTTATTGATTACACAAAGTTAGTCAAATAATCTGCTTGTTCCTTACTAACTACATATACGTTTTGACTATCAAGGTATTGATTTTAATAATGATGTTATTCCTTAGGAAATCAAAGGCAATAAAAAACCTTCCCAAAGTATGGGAAGGTTAAGGCTACGTATTATTTTAGCTACTACTAATTCAGTCTTTGGAACTACACGCTAACGTTACTTCGGGTCCCTTATCGCATTCGCCTTCGTAGACTACTTCACCTTCCAGATTCGTTGCAACGATTACAAATACATCGCCCTGTTGGGTTGTTGTTATTTTCAGTTCAGAAGTGCCTTCTATGACTATTTCTCCACATTCCGTAGTAATAACGCATTGTTTTACGTTCGTATCATCTTCAGTGGTATTGTCATCGGATGTATCTTCCGTTTCATTATCGTCTTCCATAGTATCTTCTTCGGCTTCCCCGTCATCAGAATTCGTTTCAGAACTGCACTCCAAAGTTACTTCAGGTCCTTTGTCACACTCTCCTTCATAGACCACTTCTCCTTCTAGGTTCGTCGCCACGATAACAAATACATCACCTTGTTGGGTCGTTGTTATCTTAAGTTCCGAAGTACCTTCTATTACTACTTCTCCGCATGCTGTAGTAATCACGCATTGTTTGGTGGCCATGTCATCTGCTGTCTCATCGTCATCATCAGTGCCGTCCTCATCGGTTTCCTCTGTGTCGTCATCATTATCGTCCATGTTGCTAGAGCTACAGGAGACGGATACATTGGCTCCTTTTTCACATTCGGCTTCGTATACCACCTCACCATCTTGGTTCTTCGCTACAATAACAAAAACACCATCAACTTGGTTTACTTCTATGCTGATATTGGACGTATCTTTTATCACTACTTCTTCGCAGTCCGTAGTTATGGTACATTGCTTCGTATTCGTGTCCTCGTTATCATCATCATCTTCATTATTTCTGGATGTGCCCAAAGTAACTTGACTTTCTGTTCCGTCTGGGAAGGTAGCGGTGGCAAATTCATCACAAGTACCATCGCCATAGTCCAAGGTAGTTGTACCCTCACTTGTGGTATAGGTCTTGATACCAGAAACAATAAATCTGCAACTGGCCGGTTTTATCAATGCAGATGTAATGTTCACTTCAAAAGTTTCTTGAAGACCTGTATAGGTATAGGAGCCGGTAATGCTTCTAACATCGTCTTTATAGGTTCTTGTGTCCGCACCTTCAATGATTTCAACAGTTCTATTCCCTACTCTGGATATGGTGCCCATTTCGGTCGTTACACTTATATCTACGGAGCCGTTCATTTCGGGATTTCCGTTTTCATTACTGGCTATCCAAGTGTGGCTTTTGGCACCGTTAATAGTGCGGCCATTAATGGTAACATCTTCAATAGTCATTGTATTTTCAGAACTTCCTTCTCCAAAAGTGGTTGTCCTTATGATGGTTCCGGTAATAGCATTGCCATCGCGGTCTTTGCATTCACCGTTGAAAGTGAGCGTTATGGTGCGTGACATCTCTGTGCGCGATATGGTAATGTCCATACAATTTCGAAAAAATGTGCGGTCGTCATCATCTTCTTTGTCCGATTTTGAACTTGTTCGTAGGGGACCAAAATTACTTGTGTAAATGGCAATATTGTCTAAAGCATTGTCTGCCTCATCAATGAAGTTTTCTACGTTGATTTGTGCATTAATGCTCTCTAGTGCATTATCGTCCAGAATTTGCGTTTCTATTTTTTCTGTTTCGCAGGAAAAGAATAATAAGGCCGTGGCCAGAAATAGGGCATTAAAATGTTTCATGATTAAATGTTATTAGGTTATGGTCATAAAACAACTGAGTATTGAAAAACCCTACCTGGACAAAAAATGAATGAACCTATTAGGTTGAATTTACTCTAGTAAATAGTAATGTTATGGGTCCGCACTTTTACGGCCGTTTTTGTGCTGTCTACCTTTATGACCATGGATTTGGAAGGTGTTAACGGCATGTGACAAGTAATGCAATCCGTCATTGAAGTATTCGCATGCGTATCCTCTTTTTTACAGGAAATAGTGGATTGCGAGTGGCAAGACATACATTTTAAATTGAAAAGCTCCGATTCACCTCTTTCATTTTCATGAGGGTTGTGGCAGGTGGTGCAATCCATTTGAGGACTATTTTTAAAACAGGCACTGCTCGCAAGTAAACCATACTGATTGCCATGTACGTCCAAAGTATCCTCATCGTCTTCCTCATTAGGGAAGTAAAATTTGTCAAGGTCATCTCCGACCAAAAAGCTAAAAGGAGGTTCTTTAGGCGCTCTGTTACCGCCGGAATGGCATAAGGCACAGGCATCCAATCGCTGTTGTCTGGAAAGTTCTTTGTATTTTAAAATATACTTTGCCGTTCTTGTCTTCGGATTCTTTTGCTGATACCCAACATGTTTTGCGGCTGGTCCATGACAACGTTCACAATCAATACCGTAAATGATGTTTTTTTTGTCGTATTGGTTACCTCTACCGTTGGGTGTGATGTTCTTGGCAAACGTACTATGGCATTCAAAACAACGTGCTACCACAGGTCTTTGAGCGCGCAAGTTTTCTAGTCCCGGACTGCTCATCCAACGGTTTTCAGGCGTAAAGTAAGATGCTTGTAATTGAAAGAGTTTATCATCTTCCCAGCTTAAATAGGACTGCCCTTTTGTTCCAGAACCAAATACGATGTCACTCGGTAGCTTAAATAACTCTAGCTGATTGTGGATGAAATTTGCACGTTGGTAAAACCCCGAGTCGGTTTTAATCATAGTAAAGACGGCTCTGTTATTAAATGTGAAGGTATTTTCACCTGTTTTAAAACTACCTTTAATACTTGATGAATCTGCAAGCGCAGAAGTTTTATAATGTGCCGTATGCACATGGGTGTCATAAATGTCTTTGTGACAGGCAATACAACTGGCACTACCGGCGAAGGCTCCGCCATTCCCATGGACGGCGATGGGTTCTATCGCATAATAATCCGAGGCTATTTCGGGATTTTTACACTTATATACTATTAGTAATAAACAAAAAAGGAGTGCGCTGAGTAAAAGGTTTTTGGCCAAAAATCGCAAGCGCCAATACCTATGCATCCTTGGTTTAGTTTAATTTAAAATGTACCTCTTGTTCTTCAAGGATATGTAAGAGTTCACTTGTAATCTCTACTTTTTGTTTTCTGCTGGATAAATTTACCTTTATCTCTTCTTCCATTTCATAGATAACAAAATTTAAAGGGTGGTTTCCTTTATGAGAAACCAATGTGTCCTTTAATTGGTGAATACCTTCTTCCTTTAATTCATCAATATTTAATTTTATGGTAAGCTTTCTGGCATAGGTCTCCATAACATCTTGAAGCAACATAAAACTATTGAACTGCATTCTAGGGTCCCCTTTCTTACCTGTTTCCCTATTTACCCAACCTTCGCGAATGAAAATTTTGACATAGGCAAAGGAATTTATCATAAGAAAGTGTCTGAATTTTAAATATTCTTCACCAAAAATCCGGAACTCAAATGAGTCTGTATAATCTTCCATGGTAAAGGCGGCCCATCCTTTACCGTTCTTGGAAATACGATGTTGCACATCTGTAATTACTCCAGCAAAAGTGAGCTCTCGGTTAACATAACTGGCCATGTCGTTAATATGGGAAATACCCGCATTGCAGAACGCCTTTATTTCCGTTTTAAAATCATCCAAGGGATGTCCGGAAATATAAATACCTACCACTTCTTTCTCCCGTCGCAGTTTCTCCATGGTGCCCCATTCTTCACATGGTGGTACAATGGGTTCAGGGATTTGTGCCTCGCTCATTCCTCCGAACATATCCATCTGGGAAGAATTTTTATTCTCTTGATATTTTGCTGCAGACTTGATAACTTTTTCCAAAAAAGTGATGCCATCGCCTTCCGTGTGAAAATATTGGGCTCGATGAGTGGTCCCAAAAGAATCGAAACCACCTGCAACGGCAAGGTTTTCAAAAGCTTTCTTATTGGCGGCACGGAGGTCTATACGCTTGGCCAAATCAAAAACAGAATGGAAATTCCCATCTTTTTTACGATGTTCCACGATAGTTTCCACGGCAGAACGACCTACGCCTTTAATGGCCCCCATACCAAAACGTACGGCTCCTTCTTTGTTTACCGCAAACTTATAGTAAGATTCGTTTACATCCGGTCCTAAAACGTCCAAGCCCATGCGCTTACATTCTTCCATAAAGAAGGTAACCTGTTTAATGTCGTTCATATTATTACTCAATACCGCAGCCATGTATTCTGCTGGGTAGTGGGCTTTTAAATAGGCCGTTTGGTAGGCGATGTAGGCATAGCAAGTGGAGTGACTCTTGTTAAATGCATAGGCTGCGAAGGCTTCCCAATCTTTCCATATTTTTTCCAGAACCTCGGTAGGGTGCCCATTGGCTGCGCCTCCTTCCAAGAACTGAGGTTTCATTTTTTGGAGCACCGCAAATATCTTTTTCCCCATGGCTTTACGGAGTACATCGGCATCACCCTTGGAGAAACCGGCTAACTTTTGTGACAAGAGCATCACCTGCTCTTGATAAACGGTAATCCCGTAAGTTTCCTTGAGATATTCTTCCATGTCCGGAAGGTCGTACGCTATTTCTTCATCACCGTGTTTTCTGGCGATGAAGCTAGGGATATACTCCATAGGACCGGGTCGGTACAGCGCGTTCATGGCGATGAGGTCGTCAAAAACAGAGGGTTTTAAATCCTTCATGTGCTTTTGCATACCTGGAGATTCATATTGGAAAACCCCTACGGTTTCTCCTTTTTGGAAGAGTTCATACGTTTTTTCATCATCCAACGGAAAATCGTCCGGTACTAAATCAATACCATGTTTTGCCTTTACAATTTTGACGGTATCCTTGATCAATGTTAAGGTTTTAAGCCCTAAGAAATCCATCTTCAGCAGACCGGCACTTTCAACGACCGAGTTATCGAATTGTGTGACGTATAGGTCTGAATCCTTCGCCGTTGCTACGGGCACAAAATTGGTAATGTCATCTGGTGTTATGATTACCCCACAAGCGTGTATTCCTGTGTTTCTTACAGAACCTTCTAAAGTTCGTGCCATTTTTAGGGTCTGACCTTCAAGGTCGTCCCCATCATGTATATTTAAAAGTTGATGGATTTTTTCCAAATCCTCCGCACGGAATTTCTTCTTCAGTTCAGCGTCGGACTTTCCAAAAATCTTCCCTAATTTCGACATCGTGGGAATAAGTTTTGCAATCCTATCCGCATCACCCAAGGGCAGGTCCAGTACACGGGCCGTATCCCTGATAGAGGACTTGGCCGCCATGGTTCCATAAGTGATAATCTGCGCTACTTGGTTGGCGCCGTATTTATTAATGACATAGTCCATAACACGCCCACGACCTTCGTCATCAAAATCAATATCAATATCGGGCATGGATACCCTATCCGGATTCAGGAAACGCTCAAAAAGTAAATCGTATTTTAAAGGGTCAATATTGGTAATGGTCAAACAATAGGCGACTACGGAGCCTGCGGCGGAGCCACGACCTGGACCCACGGAAACATCCATGTTTCTTGCCTCTCTGATAAAATCTTCGGTAATCAGAAAATACCCGGGATATCCCGAATTTTTAATGGTATCCAATTCAAAATCGATGCGTTCGCGTATTTCTTCGGTTATCTCCGCATACCGCTTTTTCGCACCTTCGTAAGTGATGTGCCTTAGATAGGCATTTTCACCGCGGTTACCGCCATCAATTGCATCCTCGGGGTCTTTGAAATCGTCGGGGATGTCAAATTTAGGTAAGAGCACGTCCCGTGCCAGTTCAAATGGCTCAATCTTATCTACAATTTCCTGCACGTTCAAAATGGCTTCCGGAACATCTTTGAACTGTTCCTTCATCTCTTCTTGAGATTTAAAGTAATACTCTTGATTGGGCAGGCCATAACGATATCCACGACCACGGCCTATAGGCGTAGCTTGTTTTTCACCGTCTTTAACACATAGTAATATGTCGTGCGCCTCCGCATCTTCCTTATTGCAATAGTAGGTGTTATTAGTAGCCACAAGCTTTACGCCATGTTTTTTGGAAAACTCCACCAAGACTTGGTTCACACGGTCCTCATCTTCCTGTCCGTGACGCATCATTTCTATATATAAATCGTCTCCAAATTGGGCTTTCCACCAAAGAAGTGCCTCTTCTGCTTGGTTTTCACCAACATTCAAGACTTTACTGGGGACTTCCCCATAAAGATTTCCGGTAAGGACAATGATATCCTCCTTGTACTTCTGAATTACCTTTTTATCGATTCGTGGCACGTAGTAAAACCCGTCCGTGTATGCGATGGAGGACATTTTGGCGAGGTTGTGATATCCCTTCTTGTTCTTGGCCAAGAGCACCATTTGATATCCGTAATCCTTTACACTTTTGTTGGTATGGTCTTCACAAACAAAAAACTCACAACCAATAATCGGGGTTATCTCCTTTAGTTGCGTTTCTGCTCCCGTTTCTTCCGCTTCCTTGTTTTTTTCCTTTACCGCTTTATTATGAGCACTGATTTCCTTTACAAAATGAAAGGCACCCATCATATTGGCATGGTCCGTTAAACCCACCGCAGGCATTTGATTATCCGCTGCTGCCTGTACAAGTGATTTGATATTGATGGTGGATTGCAATACCGAAAACTGGGAGTGATTGTGAAGATGAACGAAGGTCGCATCTTCCAGTGTTTTTATATTCTCATTGATTTCCTCTTGCGAAACACCACCCGTATCTTTTTCCCAAAGGGCGTCCGCAATTTTTTTAGAGGCCTTTTTTAGGTTAATGTGTTTTAGACCGATCAGCTGTATTTCCTCAGGATTGGCTTCGGAGAAGTTCTTAAAATAATCTGGCTGTACGTCTAGTTGCTCGGTGGTATACTGCCTTAAGCGTACCAACTCCAAAAAACATCGCGTAGTAGCTTCAACGTCGGCAGTGGCATTATGTGCCTCGCCAAAGGGTTTGCCAAAGAGATGTTGGTGCAGTTCGGTAAGCGTGGGTAGCTTAAATTTTCCGCCACGGCCTCCAGGGATTTGACAGAGTTGTGCCGTATGTTCGGTACAGGTATCTAGGACGGGTAGGTCTTGTAACGGGTTGTCAACGCCCATACGGTGAAATTCCGCTCCCATGATATTTAAATCGAACCCTACGTTTTGACCCACAATAAATTTGGTCTTGGACATGGCCACATTAAACTTTTCCAAAACCTCGCTTAAGGAAATGCCCTTCTGTGAAGCTAGTTCTGTAGAGATACCATGTATTTGCTCCGCATCATACGGAATATTGAAGCCGTCTGGGCGTACTAGATAATCTTGATGTTCAACAAGGCGACCCATATCGTCATGCAACTGCCAAGCGATTTGAATGCATCTGGGCCAGTTGTCCGTATCTGTGTAGGGTGCATCCCAACGTTTTGGAAGACCTGTGGTTTCGGTATCAAAGATTAAGTACATATGTTATGTTCAAAGTGTTTAAAAGCCTTCCAATTCCGAAGTAGAACAGTATAAAAAAGGCAAGGTTAAAATTAAGCAAAAGGTATTGGCCTAAAAAGAGGAGTTACTAAGAGTTATTAACCTAGTCAATTACAAATATGACTATCTTGGAAAAGATATAAACTTTACCAAATGAAAATTAATAACCGTTTCACCCTCAGATTTCATTTTTCAATATGGCTGTATGCGATAAGTTGTACCATTTTATATGGTCAAGAGCCCCAAGTAAAACCTCCCAATTTTATCATCATCTTTGCAGATGACTTGGGGTATGGGGATATTGGGGTGTTTGGAAATCCATCCATAAAAACCCCCAATCTTGACGCTATGGCCTTCGAGGGTCAAAAATGGACAAATTTCTACGCTGCTGCAAGTGTTTGTACACCCAGCAGGGCTGGTCTGCTGACCGGACGGCTTCCCGTGCGCAGTGGCATGGCCAGCAACGGGAGGAGGGTATTGTTCCCTAACTCTAAAAATGGTTTGCCGGCTTCGGAAATTACCCTAGCTGAACAACTTAAAAAAGCCGGTTATACTACCGCTGCCATTGGAAAATGGCATTTAGGCCATAAGGAGAAATTCTTACCGACCAATAATGGGTTCGACTCCTATTTTGGTATTCCATATTCCAATGACATGGATAGGGTTGTTAAAAAAAGCGGAAAGGAGTATTGGAATCAACCTAATGATAGCATTAAAACAGAACATTTTAATGTGCCTTTACTTAGGGGGAACAAGGTAGTGGAGCGTCCAGCGAATCAAAATAATATAACAAAGCGATATTCCGAAGAAGCTGTTGCTTTCATAGAAAATCAAGGTGAAAAGCCTTTCTTTTTATATCTAGCGCATAATTTACCACATATACCACTATTTGCCTCTGAGGATTTCTTAGGTAAAAGTAAGCGGGGATTGTATGGGGATGTAATTGAAGAGATAGACCATGGGGTTGGGAATATAATAAGTGCCTTAAAGGCAAAGGGTCTTCAGGATAACACTATAGTCGTATTTACTTCCGATAATGGACCTTGGTTACCTTTTAAAGATAATGCCGGAAGTGCCGGGCCTTTAAGGGCGGGCAAAGGAACTACCTGGGAAGGAGGTATGCGCGAGCCCACGGTATTTTGGGGTCCAGGACTTATTAAAACGGCCGTAATATCGGATATAGGTTCTTCGCTGGATTTTTTTACTACGTTCAGCGCCATGGCTAATATTCCAACTCCAAAGGATGTTTTCCTAGACGGGAAAGATTTAAGCGAAACCTTAAGAAATGGTGCACCTAGCCCTAGAAACAGTATATTGTATTATCGTGGTACGGAATTGTTCGCCGTGCGATTAGGTGATTTTAAAGCACATTATCGTACTCAAGGAGCGTATGGGCAATTTGGTGAACGCAAAGAGCACGAGGTTCCTTTGCTATATAACTTGGTCATTGATCCAGGAGAGCACTTCAATGTTGCGGACGCTCATCCCAAAGTTATCGAGCAAATTAAAACACTTGTCGTGCAACATACCAATCTTCTCGTTATGGGGGAGGACCAGTTAATTGATCGGGAATAGATGGCATAAAAAAACCGAGCGTTTCGCTCGGTCTTTTCAAATCTTTCTGTGATGTAGACTAGGATACTAGTTCCTCATATCTTTTGTTCACGTTCAATGCTGATTCGATAGCATTTCTTTGTTTCATCAATAAATTCTCCGTGGATGGTGGTAATACCATGTCGCTATCGTTTAGTATGGCATTATATTCTTCTAGACTTGCCTTCTCTCCGCGTTCTACTTCCTCCAAAATACGTTCTGTTTCATTTCCTGAGAGCGTGGCCGTTAAGTTCATCCAAGTTCTGTGTAAATCGCCTTTGATACTTCCTCCTTTTTCTGGCAGTTGTCCAAAATTGGCTATCTCATCCTTTAACTCGTGCCCAAAATTGTAACGCTGTTGCACCCTTTCGTTCAAGAATTTTTTAATGGACGGATTATCAATTTTGTCTTGTGCTAGTTTATATCCTTTTTCCGCATCGTATGTACGTGTTAATAAATCATTTAATCTGTTTGATACTTTTTCTGTGTACTTCATTTATCTCTTATCATTTTAGTTCAATCGCGTTATTGACTATCAATAACTACACTATATAAATTAATAGAATATGTCGAAATTACAAGTATTTACGGGGGTTTAGCATGAGTTTAACGACTTTCCCCGTAAATGTTAAGGCTATTTAACAATAATCGATAAAATTTGAGGCATAATATGGGGAAGTATAAAAGTGAATGTTCTATATTTGCAGCCCTTTTAGGAAATAATAGAGATAGAATTAATAATCAAGGGTCGGGCACCCTACAAAATTAATGTGATATGCCAGTAAAAATTAGATTACAGAGACACGGTAAAAAAGGTAAACCATTCTATTGGGTAGTTGCAGCAGATGCACGAGCAAAAAGAGATGGTAAATTCTTGGAAAAATTGGGAACTTATAATCCTAACACCAATCCAGCAACGATAGATTTGAATGTGGACAATTCTGTACAGTGGTTACAGAATGGAGCGCAGCCAACGGATACGGCTAGGGCAATACTTTCTTATAAAGGAGTGCTTTTGAAGCATCACTTACTTGGAGGTTTGCGCAAAGGAGCCTTAACGGAGGAGCAAGTAGAGGAGAAGTTCAATGCTTGGTTAGAAGAGAAGGAAAAATCAGTTGCGGATAAAGTTGGTGGTTTAGATAAGGCTAAGGCCGAAGCAAAAGCTAAGGCGTTACAAGCTGAGAAGGAAGTGAACGAGAAGAGAGCTGCTGATGCTGCTGCTGCCGCATTACCAGAAACTCCAGAAGGCGAAAGTGCTGAAGAAGAAGTGGAAGCCTTAGAAGAGGCCCCAGCTCCTGAAGCGGCTGTGGAGGAAACTGAAGCTCCTAAAGAGGAAGCTACAACTTCGGAAGAAGAATAGATAGGTAACGATGCGCAAGGAAGATTGTTTCTACCTAGGCAAAATCGTTTCAAAATATAGTTTTAAGGGAGAAGTACTTGTTAAATTAGATACGGACGACCCTGAAGTTTACGAAAAAATGGAATCGGTTTTTATTTCCTTGGGAAATAATCTGGTTCCATTTTTTATTGATAGGTGTCGCCTTCATAAATCTAATTTATTACGAATAGATTTTGAAGAAGTGAAAACAGAATCCGATGCGGATAGGGTCATGGGTGCTGAACTGTACCTACCGCTAACCTTACTACCCGAGTTAACGGGGAACAAATTTTACTTTCACGAAATTATCGGATTTACGATGATGGATGATGTGCACGGAGATATCGGTATTGTCCAGAGTGTTAACGATACTACCGCTCAAGCTTTGTTCGAGGTTTTGAAAGACGGGAAACAACTTTTAATCCCTCTGAACGATGATATCATCAAAAAGGTAGATAGAGCTAAAAAAGTAATAGAAGTACGTACGCCTGAAGGATTGGTTGAACTTTACTTAAGCTAGTCCGGCCCGGCCTTTCATTAATCCCATTTTGAGCTTATCGCAGCTGAAAACTCTGTAGGACATCATTATTGTTACCTACGAGAATATGGTTTTTCCCTGAGACCTTTATAGTAGCGATTCTTTTGGCATCCCCAGCAGCATAGAAACCTATTTTAGCCCCCCTTAGTGGTGTAAAATCTCCTTTACCGTTACCTAAAAGTAAGAGACCGGTGCCTGCATCGTTTCTAGGGGTTTCTATTTCTGAGACGAATAGATTACCAACGATTAAAACATCGGTGTGTCCATCACCATTATAATCCTCCACTTGCATGTCGTTAATATTGGTAAGCTGCGCTAAGCCTGGCAATGGGGATATTTTAAACTTACCTTGTCCCAAATTTTCGATATACACAGAAGCAAAAGTATCAGTAATGTAGTGCAGGGAATTCTTTAACTGCTCTTCCCCATACACTTCTTCTAGTTCTAACGAAGCGAAGGCATCGTATTTTTTAATTTTGTCCTTTAAACCTGGTATTTGTTGCGAAGAGCATGAAAAACCGCGAAGTGGGTAATGTTTTTCATTGTTGTAATAACCTAGCACTATATCGCCATTTCCATTGGTATCAAAATCATTGTAGTAGATGTCGAAGGGCTTTTCTGAACTGGTTTTGTATTTATAGTTAAGGCCCAAATTGCCTGCAATGTAGTCCATATCGCCATCGTTGTCAAAGTCGCCATGTTCAAGACTGAACCACCATCCCTTAGTTTTTTCAAGGTCAGGTTGATCTAATTTGGTCAATTGGCCGTTCTTGTTATCGAAAATAGTAATAGGCATCCATTCTCCGGTAAGAATTAAATCCAAATCTTGATCACCATCATAGTCAGACCAAACGGCATCGGTAACCATGCCTATCTCTTGGAGCTCTTTTGCTAGCGTAGCTGTGCTGTTGACAAGTTGCCCATTGTCGTTAAGCAACAAGGCACTGGATGTGGGATTGGGATATTGATGGGGTAAATGTCTACCGCCTACAAAAAGGTCCATATCGCCATCGTTATCATAATCGGATGCTTTTACCACTGAACCACTAGCTCTGTCTCCATTTAGAATAGCACCTTTTTTAAAGCCTCCAGTACCATTATTTAAGTAAAGACGGTCCGTATAGTGAAAATCATTTTTTTCATAGGCATTTCCACCACTAACCACGTAGAGATCTTTAAAACCATCCCCATTTATATCAACGAAAAGCGCATCGATATCCTCATAGGCACTTTCCTTTGTCCAGAAGGATTCGTTCGTAGCGGAAAAACCGCCGTCTGGGTTTTGTACGAAAAGCTGTGGACGCTGCTCCGCTGCTCCGCCAATATAGAAATCCTCTAAACCGTCATTATTAATGTCACCAACGGCCAGTGCCGGACCAAATTGAGAAAGTTTGTGTGGAAGTAATATCTGCTTTTCAAAATCATCAAAATTGTTCTCTTGATGTTTAAAATTGGCCGTAAAAGATTCCGTAATGTCTTTAAAAAGTCTGTCATGGGTATTCACCAATATAGGGCGAGATAGTTCATCAGCTTTATCCATGCTCAGCTTTAGGACTTGATTTGCTGCAATATTTTGTTTTACGGTACTTTTACCGTTTGGCCAGCTGATTACCAAACTGTCCACTTTTGTGTTTCCAGATATTCCGAAGTGAACCAAAGGCTCACTTGTGGAATAGATACCCCTAACGTTAGTGGTTTCTTGGGTTTGTAATCCGTCAGCCGTGTAAATATTGATACGTGTGCCAAATAATGGTCTATTCTCGGAATCGGTGAGTTGAATGCGGAGATAATTGGTGTCATTAAGATTTTCCGAGTTATTGCGATAAATGAAGGCTTCAGCATTGATATTATTGACCACTAAGTCTAAATCACCATCATTATCCAAATCGGCATAAGCAGATCCATTGGAAAAGGATTCTGAGTCTAGGCCCCAGTCATTGGATATTTTCTTAAACTGAAGGTCGCCCATATTCTTATAGGCATAGTTTTTAAGGGGTTGGGAGGGAATCATACTTACAGCCTTTTCCAAATCTACAATGTCCCAGATACTATTAATATTGCCCCCATTAGGATTCTTGGACAACCAATCCATTCTAGTTGTATTTATATAATTGGCAATTTTTTTGTCGGCATCTGTATTTCGTATGTCTCTTAGCAGGCCGTTGGTGACGTAGGTGTCTTTTAAACCATCATTATCAAAATCTGCAATTAAGTTGGACCAACTCCAATCTGTAGCGGCCATGTTAGCGTACTGAGCGATATTACTAAAAGTTTCATTTCCGTTATTCAATTGTAAGGTGTTGTACATGTATTGGTATCCACCACCATCTTCTACAACCTTCCAAAAGGAACTGATGTCCATACCGCTCATGTTGGACTTTAGCCGAAAATTGTCTTCGGCAACCATATCCAGAACAAAAACATCCAATAAAGCGTCATTATTTATATCCGCTACATCAACACCCATACTGTAATAGGATGTCTGCTTTAAGGCATCTTTCTCCATGCTAGAAAATGTGCCATCCTGATTGTTGATAAATAAGAAATCAGGGGCATAAAAGTCATTGGCCACGTACAAATCTGTCCAGCCATCATTGTTTAAATCACTAGCGGAAACGGCATTAGGAAATCCCGTCCTATTTATCCCAGAGGATGTTGTAACATCCTTAAACGAATTGCCTTCGTTCTTATATAAACGTAAAGTGTATTCGGGTATTAAAAGATTGTCCGTATTAAAATATTGCGATAGACTGCCCGGATTTGGCGGTTGTGTGAGTAAAAAGAGATCTAAACGCCCATCTTTATCATAATCCAAAAAGGTGGCGTGACGGGTTCTTTGATCGTTGGCAATGTTGTAAGCTTCGGCCTGCTCCTTAAACGTCCCATCTCCATTATTGATGTAAAGTAGGTTTTTTCGCCAAGCAGGGTTCTCATCATAAAGTTCCCGGCTGACATAAATATCTAAATAACCGTCATTAGTAACGTCCGCAACAGTTACTCCTGTAGACCAACCGGGGATATCTTGAATTCCCGACTGAAGGGTGCGGTCTTCAAAAACCATGTTTCCCTTATTAAGGTACAACTTATCCGGAACCATGTTTCCTGCAAAAAAGAGATCTTGTAGGCCGTCATTATTGAAATCTCCAACGCCAACTCCTGCGCCTCCGTAGAAATTTGCATAAAGGAAAATACTTTTATCCTTGTCATCTTTTATCTTGTTTACAAAGTCGATACCCGTATCTGATGATTTTAGTAGCGTAAAGTGCGTCTGTGCGGGTCGCTGTTCCTCTTCCGTATTACAGGACCATATGAAGAGAATAAATATAAAATAGGGTAAATAGCCTGCTTTCATAAGTACAAGATACTATTTTGTATAAAAAAATAAAGGAGAGTTTCCCCTCCTTTATCAACTCAATTAAAACTAACTCAAACTTTATAAAGATTACTTATTAAGTATTTTAAATACTATTCAACATCCCACCAAACTCTTGTAGTAAGAATATCCGGACCTTGAGCCGCTATTGCTGCTTGATAGTTATCCGCATTTACAGCTGCTTCATTTTCTGTCCAGGTTAATCTTCTTGGGATGGTTCCGCCAGTTTCGTTACCTGGGAAATTTACGGGTACCAAGGTCGGGAAACCTACTCTTCTCCAATTAGAAAATGTCTCGTATTCGTTAAGAAATGTTGCCACCCAGTACTGGTTCGCAATTTGCTCTATCGCATTTGCAGCGTCATAAGGATTAGCCGCTAGATAGGTGTCAATATCCGCATCTGCTATGGTAGCAGCATCTGTATATAATGAAAGTTGTTTCATAGCAGCTCTAACACCATTGTTGTAAGCTGTTTCAGCATCACCACCAATACCCCAACGTACGTTTGACTCTGCAATCATGAACTGTACTTCAGCATAAGTTTGGAAAATCATTGGAGCTTCAAAAGCGGCTAAGATATCCCTGTTCGGCTCCGCGTAAGCGTCCGTGTTTTCTTCACCTGTCATTTCTAATAACATGGCACTATTTAAACCGTTAGGGAATCCTATCAAGTCTTCTGCAGCTGTGCTGCCATCCCCTCTTCTAGCAGCCAAAATAGGTAACCTTGGATCATTACCGGCCTGTAAAAAGTCGATAAACGTCTTACTCATTCTTGGATTACCATCAGCAGCAAATACTTCGGAGATGCCATTTCTGTTATTATTATCATGCTGAAGATAGAAGATGTCATCATTTGATTCCATTACGCCACCGGCGATTGCCTTGGTAGCCCAAGATTGTGCGGCTGCGGGGTCAACTTTGATTAAACGTAGTCCTAAACGAAGCATTAACGAATTGGCCAGTTTTTTCCATTTTGCCTGATCACCGTTGTAAATGACATCTGCAGCACCAAAACCTGAAGTTCCGCTACTTAAAGCAGCTGCGGATTCTTCTAGCTCATTCAGCATATCTGGATAGATTTCACTTTGAGCATCGTACTTGGGTAGAAAAATACCCTCTAATACCGCTTTGCCTGCTTCACTATAGGGAACGTCCCCATATAGGTCTGTCAAACGTGAAAAAGCGAATACCCTTAGAATACGCACTATGGCCTTCATTTCATCGGGAGCTTCTTCTTCATCCAATTGAAAGAGTAAATCTTCAATAGTTTTTATGGCGTTACCATAATAACGGTCCATTAAAGAAGAGGCATAACCTCTGTTCCAGGTGTATTTGTCACCATCCCAATAACCGGCGGTCGTTGCAATATGTTGCATCATGGTAGATTGATAAATCATACCTGCTCTCCAGTTATCATAACGCTCACTGGAAATAAATTTCTGTACAGCGGTCAACTTATTGGCCGCTGCAATTTGCGGTGGTTTTGTTGGATCTACGTTTAGTTCGTCAAATCCTTCATCACAAGCGCCTACTACAAGCGCCATCATAAATAAATAAATTAATTTTTTCATACTTTTTTTTTTAAAACTTAACATTGATGGACAAGCCGTAATTTCTGGATGCTGGAACACCAAAGTATTCTAAACCTTGAGAATTTCCAACATTATAAGAACTTTCAGGGTCTATATTATCTATACTTCTAGAAATATAGAAAAGATTTGAAGCTATAACCGAAACATTTACACTTGTTAGAAAAATATTTTCTAAAGATTTTTGAGGTAAGGAATAGCCTAAGCTCAATTGTCTAAATTTAATATAATCCGAGTCTTCAACAAACTCTTCTGCAATGTCGTTTATCTCTCCCCAGTAGGTCTGAAGGTTTTCTGGAGCTACGGTGGTTGTAAAAGGCTGGTCCGTAGCATTGTCAATACCTGATACGGTTAGCCCAGTCTCTCTACCTTCTACGGTTTTTTTATGAAGACCAAATCCGTATAATAAGGTATTTGTTCCCGAGAATATTTGACCGCCGAATTTACCGTCTATCAAGAAATTAAGATTAAAATTCTTGTAGGTAAAAGAGTTAGTGAAACCTAATGTTAATGGAGGAACACCTTCACCTAAGATTTTACGCTCACCTTCAACAGCTCGTGGAACCCCTTCTGCATCAATATCGTATTTGATAACTCCATTGGCATCTCTCTCATAAGAAACACCTACGATTGTACCGTATCTTTCACCAACACGATGTGTAATCCTAACGTTTCTCGTTCGTGGTTCATCTAAATTAACATCCGAACCTACGTCATCGGTAGCTACAACCAAACCTTCGTTATAAGCACCATTCACAGAGACGTTCCAGTTAAAATCCGCGGTTCGTATAGGCGTTCCGCTAACCAAGAATTCAAAACCTTTATTGGATACCTTACCTAGATTTGCACTAGCTCCCCCGTAACCGGAGAATGATGAGGTGGCAACGTTTACAATATCATTTGTTGTTTCATTGCTGTAGTATGCTAAATCAAAGGAAAGTCTGTTTCCGAACATTCTTAAATCTAAACCTATTTCAGATTCATTCTTACTAAAAGCGACTAGATTGGCATTTGGCACACTACCATTACTTATGTTCCCAGTAGGTTGACCATTTAAAGGGTTGCCGAAGATTTGATACGTTAATCCTAGTGTGTAAGGATCTTGCGCACCACCTGCTACTTCAGAATAACCACCTCTCAATTTTAAAAAATTAATAAAAGAGGGCATTTCAAAAGCATCCGATAAAACCAAACTCGCATTTACAGAAGGATAAAAATCATCGTTAGGTGTTGTCTTTCCCGGAAATGATAATGTGGAGAACCAGTCATTTCTTCCCGTAAAGGTAATGTAGGCCCAGCGATCATAGGATAATTCTAAAGAACCGTATACCGAACCAATTTTACGTTCTGAAAATTCTCTACGTCTATTCTGTGTTACCGTATTTCCAATATCCTCTAAGCCAGGAACGATAAAATCACCACCTCCCAGAAAGAGGTTTTCGCTTCTTAGGTGGTTTGAGTTGGCTCCCACTAAAGCCGAAATGGCAAACTTATCCGTTATATCACGCTCGGCGGCTAAAATGATATCTGCATCTACCTGATTGGTTCTTCTTTCAGATTCAGTAAGACTTCCTAAAGGCTGAAATCCTGTACCGAAAGGTGTTACTTCTGTTCTACGTATTACATCATTATCGATACCCATTCTACCCGTTAAGGAAAGCCAATCGGTAAAGTCGTAACGAAGGGTAGTAGAAGCTATGATTCTATTTCTTCTATCCTGTCTTCTAAAGTTAAATGCGGAGAAGTAGGGATTGGTAACAAAAACATTGTCTGTAAATTGACGTTCTTGTCCATTTTCATCCGTAGCTGGTAAAAAATCACTTTCATTTAAGTTTCCAGGAAGAAGACCTACAGAGAAGTTTGCATTTCCAGGACTATCGGATAATCTCGGTCTGTTTTGTACCTTCTCTATAATATACTTAGCGTTTACCGTACTCGTCAGCTTATCTGCCAAAACAGCTGTAGTATTCAAGGAGAAAGACTTTCTGTTGAAACCTGCATTTGGCAGTACATCTTCGTTGGTAAGGTCAGATACGGACATTCTATAGGAAAGGTTCTCTTTTGCCGAAGTAAGTGCAACGGTGTTGATAAATGTGGTGCCTGTTCTGTAAAATCTATCCTCATTATTTCCTGTGTAAGAATAAGGCCTGGAAACGCCATCCCACTGAGGAACAGAAGAACCATCAAAACGAGGTCCCCAAGAATTAAAACCTGCTTCCAAAGCACCTGCGGTATTAGCCGGCTTAGCTCCAAGAAGCCCTTGGCCGTATTCTGTTTGATAATCCCTTAATGAGGTATCTACTCTGTCGAAAGTTACTTGGCTGCCAAACTCTACTCCAAACCCTTCTTGACCTTTACCGGATTTTGTAGTAATAATTACTACACCACCGGCTGCACGGGAGCCGTATAGTGCCGATGCAGCACCACCCTTTAATACTGAAATAGATTCAATATCATCCGGGTTGATACTAGAGATACCATCTCCACCATCAGAACCACCCCATAGACTTGCGGAACCGTTGTTGCCATTACTTATAGGAATACCGTCTACAACGTAGAGAGGTTGGTTTTCACCGGATAGGGAGCTAGAACCCCTGATGATTACCCTACTGGAACCTGCCGCCCCGGTAGCATTTTGCGAAATGTTAACACCTGCTATTTTACCCTGGAGGGAGTTGATTGCGTTAGGTGTTTTTACTGTTGCGATTTCCTCGCCACCAACTTCGGTTAAGGAATAACCGAGTGCCTTGGTTTCCTTCTTAATACCTAGTGCAGTAACTACAACTTCGTCCAATTCACTAGCATCTTCGGCTAGCGAAGTGTTTACAGTGCTCTGCCCGTTCACTGCAACTTCTTTTCTTTCGTATCCTAAGGATGAGAAAACTAAGGTTGCATTATTTCCCACACTAATGGTATAGTTACCGTCAAAATCGGTAGAGGTACCATTTGATGTGCCTTTTTCTACAACATTGACACCGGGAAGTGGTGAGCCAGAATCATCTGACACCGTACCGGATACCGTGCTGTTTTGTGCAACTACCCCCTGAAAGAAGAGTAATGACACAAGAGTCAGAAAACTTAAGATTTTTTTGTTCATAAATTTTGAGTTTAGTTAGGTAATACTAATATGAATACTAAAAGTGATGAGATGACCACTAAAGTTGAAAATTATTCGACTAATAACAGCCGTGAAAAGCTAAAGAGCGTATTTGCGAAACTGCTACGAAAGTTAAATAATCCTTAATTTCATTTAAATTAGGGTTTAAATTTGTGATAATATGTTAAAATTTAACAAATATTAATGACTCAGTTTAATTTTCAATGATTTATTATTCACTAGATTTTCGTGTGACACAAAGAATTCTGTAAGCGTTTTTAACCCACTTTGTAGCTCTGATATTTTACCCTTGCCTACCTTACTAATTTCAATTTTATTTTCTTTATAATATTTTTGGTTCAGATGAATGGTGATTTTATCAAAACTTGGTGTCGTGATGGCGTAAACAGGATTTGCAGGATTTATAGGATAAATTCCCATCATTGAAAAGACGGCCCACGCACTCATGGTACCGGTGTCATCATTTCCAGGTAGACCTTCGGGCTTGTTCTTGTAGTATTTCTCTAAAAGTTCTTTCACTTTAACTTGTGTTTTGTATTCTTCCCCGCTTACATAATTAAAGAGATAGGGATACATAATATCGGGTTCATTTGCCATATCAAACTGGCCGGAGTTAAAAACTTTAGCTAACTGTTGCGAAAATTTTTTCTTTCCGCCCATTAATTTTATAAGTCCCGGAATATCATGAGGTGCCATAAAGGTATACTGCCATGCATTTCCTTCTATAAAACCTACATTTTTAATAAAGTTTGCACCGTCCGTAGGATCGTATGGAGTTACCCAACTGCCATCTTCGTTCCTTGGTCGAAGTAAATTCAGGTTTTTATCCAATAACTTTCTATACGATTTTGAACGTTTGGAAAAACGTTGGTAATCTTCTTTTTTGCCTAATGCTTTAGCCAATTGTGCTATGGCATAATCACTGATGTTATATTCTTGGGTGGTGGAGACAGAACCACTATTGGTGGTGGTTGTCGTTAGATAGCCGTATTTAAGATAATCTTCTAAACCTGGCCTAAGCGGATTGTCTTTTAATTGGTCCGCACTTTTGACCATGGCCTCATAAGCTAATGCCACATCAAAATCCTGTATACCCTTTAAATAGGTGTCCGCTATTATAATACCTGCGGGATCGCCCACCATGGTCGTAGTTTCTGTAGCGTTGAGTTCCCATTTAGGTAGCCATCCAGATTCTTTATAAATGCGAAGCATACTATTAATCATATTGGATTGTTGTTCAGGGTATACCAAACTCATCAGTTGGTGTAAATTTCTGTAGGTATCCCACAAGGAAAATACAGTATATCTTGTCCCATCTGTTTTTAAGGTCTCTCTAGTGCCCATTTTTGGATATTCTCCGTTAAAATCATTAAGCGTGCTAGGATGAATTAATGTATGGTACAGTGCGGTGTAGAATTTAATTTTGTCTTCTTCGGTACCGCCTTCAACTTCAATTCTTGATAAATTCTCGTTCCATTCTTTTCTAGTTTCCGCTAGAATTTCCTTAAACGGTTTATTACCGACTTCTTTTTCTAGGTTTTCTCTGGCATTGGCAACACTTACATAAGAAATACCTACCCGCAGCTCAACATTTGTTGGCGCATCAAAATTATAACGCATGTAGGCTCCGATACTGTCCCCCACTACTTCTTGCATAAACCCTTCTTTCAAAAGGGTCTTACCGTTGTAACTTCCTTCATGGGACTGCATCCATTGTGTTTCTACCCCTTCTGTTTTATGTGATTTTTTCCAAATTCCGTATGTGGTCGCGGGCTCTGAGAATCGGGCAACGAAGTAAAGTGGGTAGGCTTCTTCCGGTTTGTAATAACAAAAGGAACCCACTGTTCGCATACCTTCTACTTCGGTAGGTGAGACTATCCTTAGTCTGGCTCCCTGCTCATTGGTTAAACCTAACCCAAGATTCAGAAGAATATTGGCCTTGCCCTTGGGAAAATTATATTTTGATATACCAACTCTGGTAGATGCGGTAGTTTCAACTTTTATATCGTATTTCTCCAATCTGTTGGAATAGTAACCTGCTTTGGATACTTCGTCGCCATAGGCGGAGCCATATTTTAAATGATCGGTCTCCAATTTACCAGTTGTTGGCATGGCCAGTATGACACCTAATTCCGGACAGCCAACCCCACTTAGATTGGCATGGCTGAATCCTGTGAGAAATTTATTTTCGTGGACATAGGGAGTGGAGAGCCATCTACTGTCTTTTTCCAACGGTAAATTTTTGGCACCTGCTACATTGAAAGGCGAAACATTAGCCATACCACGAACTGCTATGGGCCCGGGATTGGTAGTGCCAAAATTAGATGTACCAATAAACGGGTTGACATATTCTATTAAATCCTGTGTTGTAGTTGATTGGGCTCGTATGGTAGTTTCTGAACAGAATACCAGAACGAGCACCACTATCCTATAAGTGATCCTAAGTTTCATTCAATACGTGTTTGTAAGCCTTGGTTATAAATGCCTATTCCGCTTGGAAACTCTCAAATTTCCCATCGTCATGAACAATCAATTTTTTATTGGTAAACGGACTTGTTGCCCAAATATCAAACCCGAAAGTATTTTTTTCCAGAATAGGAGTAACTGATTTTCCAAGTATCATTTTAGCTGCTGTGGTATAGGCTTTTCCATTTTTTCTCCAAACCACTTTGCCCTTATTTTCATCTCCGTAGTCTCGGTATAATTCATATAAATACCATTTTATATGTTCATCTTCCGGAATCGTAAAATGAGATTCCACACCAACTTTATCGGTAGAAAAATAGACATATCCCCAATGCTCTGGTTCATGCATATTGATGACTCCTTGTGGTGACCACACCCAATTACTTTCGTGAAGGTATTTCCCTGAGGCATCTTTCTTTCTAGTATAACGACCTCCGTCTAATTCATGTTCCCAATTGACTCTCGAGAAGTTGACGCGCCAGAATTTATTCTCGGGAACATCGGTGGTTCCTCCAGGAGGTGTTACAAATGACCAAGGAATGGCAATTTCTGCCGTCCATCCTTCGTCAATGTCTCTTGAATCGTTAAGCGTTCCGTTAACATGTACAGCAGATTTTAATCCCTTAAAATCCCAATCCCCAAGAATATAACCGCCATTACGATATGGTTTGGACAAGAACAGATCCCAAATGGTATTCAATGCGTTCATCTCATACTCATAGTAGTTATGCGTATCACCGTCCGGATCAATAAAAATTTCAAAATCATTGTTATAAAAAATAATGGTGTCTTTCTTCTTTAAGGTTGCCCAAACATGGGGTTCCTTGATTTCTGCCAGAAAATAGAGATAATGCTGATCCCAAATCATTTTAAAGCGCGTATTGTAGGTAGCGGATTTTTCCCCTTCAATATCTTTGAAAATTTCCGACCATTTTGCTTTTTCCCAAGAGAGTTCATCCATTTTTCCATCTACCTGAATTTCCTCGGTTGTTTTTTGAGCTACATAGCTATTTGGCTTGTTCTGTGCGAGTAATGATATAGAACCGATATAAAGTGCAAATAGAAGTATTGCGATTATTTTTTTAGTCTTAAGGGATGTGTTGTTCATAACGCTTTACAGACTATTTTTCTTGGTAAATTCTATTATTTCGGACAATTTTCCAAATGCCAAACCTACAACGGTATCCGCAGCACCATAGTAAATAGCTACTTTATCCTCTTCATGAGAATGTAAAGATGCACAGGGAAACACTACGTTAGGAACATCCCCCACACATTCATAAGTAGTCTGTGGAGATAACAAATAGGGTTTGGTCCGGTACTTTACAATTTCTGGTTTATTGGCGTCTAGGATTGCGGCACCCATGGAATAGCGAAAGCCGTTACAGGTATTTATTACCCCGTGGTAGAACATTAACCACCCTTCTTTGATTGGAATGGGTACGGAACCAGCTCCTATCTTTGTGCATTGCCATGCGCTCTCGGTAAAAGGGGCAACCTTCATAACGCATCTGTGCTCCCCCCAATATTTCATATCCGGACTATAGCTTACATAGATATCGCCGAAAGGCGTGTGGCCATTGTCGCTTGGTCTGCTCAGGATGGCAAATTTCCCGTCTATTTTCTCTGGAAATAATACGCCATTTCTGTTAAAAGGTAAAAATGCATTTTCACATTGATAAAATTCCTTAAAATCAAAAGTGTAACCAATGCCAATAGTAGGACCGTGATACCCGTTACACCAAGTAATCCAATAACGGTCTTCAATAAAGGTAACGCGTGGGTCATATTTATAATCAGAGGCAATCATATCCGTATTGCCTTTTTTAAAATTGATGGGTTGGTGTTCAATGTCCCAATGGACACCATCGGCACTGAACCCGGCAAATATGTTCATTTGAACAGCTTTGTTGTCGCACCTGAAAACACCGGCAAACCCTTCATTGAAAGGTACTACCGCACTGTTAAAAATACTATTGGATGTAGGTATGGCATCCCTTTTAATAATAGGGTTTTCGCTGTATCTCCAAAGGACTTCAGTATGTTCTTTTGGCTTTTCTTGCCATGGTATTGTATTCACTACTTGATTGGTTTTAAGTTTAGTATTTGATTGTTAATTGGGCATCTTCCTGACCTTATCTAACCAGGTATATTTGAGTACTATGGAAGTCGCTAAAAATACCGCTAAGGCGATAAGGGTCTTAGGGTAATCCCGTATCATAAAATAAACCGGCAATACGATCATGCTGGATTGCCATATGATTCCAATACCACAGTTCATCATATCCCAATAGAATTCTTTATTGGGCGTAATTTTCTCGCCGTCTAGTTTAATTCTCTCGTAAACTGGCCTCCAAAAGCCCCATGGTCTAACATTTTTGTAAAAAGACTTAAGTACAGCTAAATCCGTTGGTTGTGTTAGGAAAGTGCCTAGAAACGAACCCAGAAGAGAAAAGCCGAAAATAATAGGAAATAGATAAATCGCATGTACATTACAAAGATCAAACAGTAAAGAGCCTTCCGTAAGATTGGCCTTATTTTGGTCTAGTATAAATTGTAATGAGGCAATCAGGAGCCCCGCCAACATTCCCCAAAAATATCCCCAACCATTAAAGCGCCACCATATCCATTTCAAGAAATTTGAAGCGACATAACCACCGAACAACGCACTGGTGATCCATAGTGTTAAGGAGTTAATGGAGTCTGCAAAAAAACCCATGCAAACCCCGAGAAGAACTATTAAGAAAGACGCAATATGGCTTACTTTAACATAGTGTTTGTCCGTTGCTTGTGGCTTAAAATATTTTTTGTAGATATCATTAACGATATACGCCGGTCCCGCGTTTACAAACGCAGAGAATGTAGACATAAATGCAGCTAAAAGGCCGGCTAAAAGAAGTCCCTTGATGCCTACAGGAATATGGTTATTGATGACCTTGGGGAGAATAATCTCTAAATCCGCACCACTAAGATTCGGGTTTGAAGCCATTACCGGGCCAAGAAATACTAATGCAATAACAACAATACCAGCAATTAGGAGGTACCTTGGAATAAAGAGTACCAAATTTGTAAAACCGCTCATGTAAGCCGCTTCTTTAACGGATTTAGTAGATAAAATCCGTTGAAGATCATAACTGGGCGTTGGGCCCGCTACACTTGCGAAAAAACCTTTGAATAAGGTCATTCCTATTAGGGCTCCAAACATTTTGTAACCTTCGGAATCTATTAAGTTATTGAATGCCTGAAACTTTTCGCTCCAATGTGTTTCTAATTGGGCTCCGAAAAATACATTTTTCCACTCTGTGGATATGATGGTGTTTATTTCTACATCCGTAACGGTGAAAAATGCATAACCGGCAACCAAAATACCGGCAATGACCATAATGCCATATTGTAAAACTTCCGTGGCTACAACGGAAAACATGCCGCCTTTAACGGTATAGATCGTAGTCAAGAAAATAATTATAAGCGCATAACTTTGTTCAGAGTTTAATAGTGCGGTGCTACCTATTTCTAAAGCTAAATCCCATGGAAGGATGATGGTCATAAATTTTCCGATACCTTCAAAAAAGTAAGCTATGAAACCTACTGCGGCAACAATGGCAAATACCGCTACAATACTATGAGAGGCCCTACCTGCCTTTCCATCTCCAAAACGTGTTAGAATCCATTCCGAACCTGTCATTATATTGGAACGCCGTATCCAAACGGCCAGGAACATCATTATGAAAATTTGATTCCAAATAGGCCATAACCACATGAACATAAAGCTCTTGGCCCCATAGAGGAAGAGTAAACCTACCATCCAAGCGGTTCCGGAAACATCAAACATGCCCGATCCGTTGCTTAGTCCAAGGTAATACCACTTAATATTATTCCCGCCAAGAAAATATGACTTTAAACCTTTTGATGCTTTTTTAGATACCCATATTCCAACGGCCAAAGTAAGCAGCACATATAGGAATATAATAAGAGTATCAATAATGTTCATTCTGTTGGTTATACTTTTTTATCTTAGGTTTTTCAGTACTTTAGTCTAAGATAATGGTCAATGGCTTTGGAACGTATTGAGAGTAAATAATTTTAAAATGTTGGGAAATTTCTTCTAATGTAGAATAAAATTAGACCAACAACCTTCCGCTAGTGCTAAACGTCAAAAAAACTCTGTAGAACATTTGTAATGAACGCTAATAATAAGATCGGTGAATTTTTGGGCAAAACGAATTCTTCGTCTAATTATGGAATTAAATATTGGCATCATATTGTCTTTTGGTTGGTATATTTTATTTTTAATACTGTTAGATGGAGTAGTATTCATAACGACTTTCTTTACTCTTTAAAGACCAATCTTATCGGTTTTCCTATTCACATGTTGCTAGCCTACTTCAATGTGTATTATTTAATGCCCAAATTCGTCTACAAGCAAAAGTATTTGCTTTATGCCCTGGGAATTTTTGGTTCATTGGTAGTTATGTTACTTGTAAAGTTCAACCTAACCTATTATTTGGTCAGTAATGACGTTATGCCAGAGGGACAGGGGGAAACCAATAGTATAACGTTCGCCTATTCGGTTACCACTATGATCGGGGAGGTATACGTAATGTCTTTTTTTACGGCTATCAAATTAACAATAGATTGGTTAAGGGAAAGTAGCAAATTACACGATTTGGAGCGTAGGCAATTAAAGACCGAGCTAAGATTCTTACGTTCACAGGTTTCGCCACATTTTTTCTTCAATACCTTAAATAACATTTATTCCCTAACTTTAGAAAAGTCGGATAAAGCACCAGAAGTGATCTTAAAGCTATCCGAGTTAATGCGATACCTTTTATATGCAACCAAGAAAAGAAGACAAGACCTAACGAACGAAATAGAATGTATCCAGAATTATATTGATTTGGAGCGGATACGGTTTGACGATTCCTTGAAAATCGATATTCATATTTCAGGTAATCTAAATGGGTGTAGTATAGCGCCAATGCTTTTGGTACCATTAGTGGAAAATTGTTTTAAACATGGCGCAAGTAAAAACATAGGTCAAATGAAGATTAGTATTAACCTTGAAGTTGTAGAGGGTTATATGACCTTTAAAATATGCAATAATATACCCAATGCGGATAGGGCTACCAACTTTCCTACGAGATCTGGTGGTATTGGACTTTCTAACGTAAAAAAGCGGCTAGAACTGGGATACGAAGATGGGGATTATGATTTGTCGATTTTCGAAGAAAATGAAATGTTTAATGTTATACTTAAGCTGAAAGTTATATGAATTTAAAAGCAATAGTGGTAGATGACGAACCCTTGGCCATAAACGTACTAAAGAATTATATCTTGCAGGTAAAGGAGTTGGAGTTGGTCGCCACATTTTCCAATGCCATGGACGCCTCCTCTTTTTTAAGGGATAACGATAATGACATAGATATCATGTTCCTTGATATCAACATGCCTTATTTAGATGGTTTAGAATTCTTGAGCACTCTTCACAAGAAGCCTTTTGTAATTATGACAACGGCCCATGAGGAGCACGCATTAAAAAGTTTTGAACTAGAGGCAATAGACTATCTGGTCAAACCCATTTCCCTACCCAGATTCTTAAAATCGGTCGATAGGATTATTGGTCTAAAACAGGGAATGGTTACATCTAAGAGCCTTAGAAAAAAGGAAAAGCCTAGTATTTTTGTTAAGGTAGATAAGAAGAAACTCCAAAAGGTATATCTAGATGAGATTATGGTGGTAGAAAGTTTAAAGGATTACATAAGGATTATTACTCCTACGGCAAAGTTTATTATTCATAGAACATTAAGTAGTTTCACGGACGAGCTGCCATCGGATCTCTTTTTACGAATTCATCGTTCTTATACCATAGCTATAGACAAAGTAAGTGTTGTTGAAGGTAATAGCGTTGAGGTAGGGGGAATAAGATATACCATCGGCAGGAGCTATTTAAATGATGCAAAGAGTAGAATTATACCGAATTTCAATGCTGGATAAATTAACCAAACCGGGAAGAAAATACTTGCTATCCGCTCTTGTCCTCATATTTTTAACGGGCTCTAGTATAGGTTGTGCGGATAAGAAACCAAAACAAGAAACCAAAGAAAGGCCTCCTAATGTAGTTCTCATTTTTACGGATGACCAAGGCTATAACGATGTGGGTGTTTTTGGTGCCAAAGATATAGCCACGCCAAACTTGGACCAGATGGCAAGAGAGGGCGCTATGCTCACAAGTTACTATGCGGCACAGGCCGTATGTTCTGCGTCTAGAGCGGGAATCTTAACAGGCTGCTACCCTAATCGTATCGGTATACATAATGCTTTGGGTCCAGGGAATACGCACGGTATTAACGCTTCGGAAACTACCTTGGCGGAAATGTTGAAAGCAAAAGGATATGCCACCGCAATTTTTGGAAAATGGCATTTGGGACACCATGAAAAGTTTTTGCCTACCAGACATGGTTTTGATGAGTGGTTCGGAATTCCGTACTCTAATGATATGTGGCCTTACCATCCACAGCAAGGGCCTATTTTTAATTTTCCAGACTTACCTCTATATGAGAACGAGACGGTTATAGATACTTTGGAAGAACAATCACAATTAACCACTCAAATAACAGAACGTAGCGTTTCTTTCATTAAAAAGAATAAAGACAATCCCTTCTTTCTTTACGTTCCCCATCCGCAACCACATGTGCCCTTGTTCGTTTCGGATAAATTCAAAGGTAAATCCAGTAGGGGGCTATATGGAGATGTGATTATGGAAATAGATTGGTCTGTTGGCCAGATAATGAACGAATTGAAAGTTAATAATTTAGAAGAAAATACCATAGTCATTTTCACATCGGATAACGGACCATGGCTATCTTATGGTAATCATGCGGGTAGTGCTTTTCCGCTTAGAGAGGGTAAGGGAACCGCTTGGGAAGGCGGTCAACGAGAACCGTTTATCATAAAATATCCAAAGGCTATACCCGCAGGGAGTACAATTGATGTTCCTGTTATGGCAATAGACATTCTTCCCACTTTAGCAGAAGAGACGGGAGCTACCTTGCCTGAACAAATCATTGATGGCAAAAGCGTATTGAAAGTTTTAACAGGCGAAGAAAATAAAAGTCCTCAGGAGGCCTATTTCTTTTACTATAGGGTTAATGAACTCTTTGGGGTTCGCTATGGAAAATGGAAATTGTATTTTCCACATCGCTATAGAACCATGGATGGGCAAGAATTAGGAAAGGACGGTCTGCCCGGTGATTATAGAATGGTCGACATGGAGGAAATTGAACTTTATGACTTGGCAATCGATAAAAGCGAAACCAAAAATGTGGCCGAGCAGAATCCTGAAGTCGTTAATAAAATAAAAGTATTGGCCAATAATATGCGCTACCGTCTAGGAGATGCTTTATTGGAGTTGGAAGGTTCTGAAACCAGAATGGCGGGACAGTTAGAATGAGCGAACCTTTTAGATTTAAAGAGTTTACCGTAAATCAAGACCGTTGTGCCATGAAAATTGGCACGGACGGCGTACTACTTGGCGCGTGGGTCTCTGTAGAGAATAACCCTAGCTCTATTCTGGATATTGGAGCAGGGACCGGACTTATTGCCTTAATGCTGGCTCAAAGAAGTAATGCCGACACTATCGATGCCATAGAAATTGATGCGGACGCTTACGAACAATGTGTAGATAATTTTGAAGCATCTCCCTGGGGAGATCGTCTTTTCTGTTATCATGCCGGTCTAGATGAAATGGTTGATGAAATCGAAGAGCAATACGATTTAATTGTTTCTAACCCGCCATTTTACAAAGAGGATGTTTCTAGTGGAAACAGTTCTAGGGATACCGCTAGACAAAACAGTTCGCTACCGTTTGACGAATTGGTAGAAAGCATTTCAAAACTTCTTTCACCGGCGGGCATCTTCTCGGTCGTTATACCGTTTAAGGAAGAGCGGAAATTTTTAGAATTGGCTCATGACTATGGGTTATATCCGACACGCATACTACATGTAAAGGGTAATAGTATATCCAAAACAAAAAGGTCACTGCTTGAGTTTAGTTTTACTAAGGTCAACCCGACTATCAAGGAGTTATATATTGAAATAAAAAGACACGAATACACGTTGGAGTACAAAGCGCTGACCAATGCGTTTTACTTAAAAATGTAACAATAGCGTGTTGAATCGTTATATTTCTTTAATTACCTTTGATAAAAATATTGCTTATGAGACCTGATTTATTTGAAGCTCCTGATTATTATAACCTAGACGATTTACTTTCTGAAGAGCACCTTCTTGTTAGGGATGCAGCCCGTCAATGGGTAAAGAGAGACATTTCTCCCATTATAGAGGAATATGCTCAAAAGGCGGAATTCCCTAATCAAATTATAGATGGTCTTGCGGAAATAGGGGCATTTGGACCTTACATTCCTGTGGAATATGGTGGTGCGGGATTGGACCAAATAAGTTACGGACTTATCATGCAGGAAATTGAACGTGGCGATAGCGGTGTGCGATCTACCGCTTCCGTGCAATCTTCTTTAGTGATGTACCCCATTTATACTTATGGTACGGAGGAGCAGCGAAAAAAATATTTACCAAAATTGGCGAGCGGAGAGATGATGGGCTGTTTTGGTCTTACGGAACCTAATCACGGGTCTAACCCAGGCGGTATGGAAACAAAATACAAGGATATGGGCGACCATTATCTTTTAAACGGTGCCAAACTTTGGATATCTAACTCTCCTTTCGCTGATATTGCCGTGGTATGGGCCAAAAATGAAGAGGGTAGAATACACGGTTTAATCGTAGAAAGAGGAATGGAAGGATTTTCAACCCCAGAAACCCATAACAAATGGTCACTTAGGGCATCTGCCACGGGAGAGTTGATTTTTGACAACGTTAAGGTGCCTAAAGAAAATTTGTTGCCGAACAAAACGGGTCTTGGTGCTCCTTTGGGATGTTTAGATTCTGCAAGGTACGGTATTGCTTGGGGAGCTATCGGAGCGGCTATGGACTGTTATGATACGGCACTGCGCTATGCAAAGGAAAGAGTGCAGTTCGGCAAGCCCATAGCGGCTATGCAACTACAACAAAAAAAGCTGGCGGAAATGATTACGGAGATTACAAAAGCACAATTGCTTGCCTTTAGGTTAGGTCAGTTAAAAAATGAAGGTAGCGCCACCACTGCACAAATATCCATGGCCAAACGGAACAATGTGGACATGGCCATTAAAATTGCTCGAGAGGCAAGACAAGTGCTTGGCGGTATGGGCATAACCGGAGAATATAGCATCATGCGCCATATGATGAATCTAGAGAGTGTTATAACCTATGAGGGGACTCATGATATTCACCTTCTTATCACAGGTGCCGACATTACGGGGCATCAGGCATTTAAATAAGATAACACACTCCTTAGATTCTCTTAACACTGAACCTATAAAGAGAACGTACTTTTGAACTGTTCTGCAGAACATACGTTCATATTTTTTGAGTTAGTTAGAGCCGATGTTCGCATCGGCTCTTTTGTATCCTCTTTATTAAAAAAGGGTATATGTCGCTCAAAAGATGTCTAGATATCAAAAAAGATGGTTTTCACCACATTTTTCTTCAAGTTCACAACAATTAGTTTAAAATAGTAAGGAAAGAAAGTACCTTCACTATGACAATAAAAGCGAATTATAATTTTTCATTTTCATATAGTGTTCTCGTAAAAGAGTCTGATTTTAATTAATCGGACTCTTTTTAGTTTAGGAAGGTTTTTAGGGCATTCTCATTTGATAATTATCATTCTACGAAAAGTGTTTGGTAAACTTTTCTGGTATCACTATGCCTGTAGTGCCGGAAAATGACTGGCTAGAATACGCTGTATTTCTTTCTGATTGCCCCATGCTTTTTCAGAAAAAGAAAACAGACTCCTACAACGGTCTAAATTTTGATTCTCATAAGAAACTTTATAATATTTATTGTTGTTCAAGTAATCGGTCAAGGCTCTTAAACCATGGATAAAGGGCATAAAAACAACTCCTAAAGGCAAAGATTTCAACTCCTCCTTTGTGAGAAAAGATGAATTGTCCGAGAGGCCCTTTACAAAAGCTTCAAAGAGATCTAAACAAAATGTAATTTTACTGTGGTCCTGTTCGTCTTCGGGTGCCGTATTGACAATAGTGCGTACGGCATCTCCAAAATCATAAAAGAAATAACCCTTCATAATAGTATCCAAGTCTATCAGAGAAAGGGCTTTATTGGTTTTTTTGGAGAAAAGGATATTGTTTAGTTTGGTATCGTTATGGCAAATGCGAACCTTGAGTTTATCCACTTCAATAGCCTTTAGTTTTTGTAAGGTAGTCCGCGCATAACTAATGTCTTCTTGGGCTATTTCCAGCTTAGATGAATGAGCATTTTCGAGGGCACTGTTAAACGCAGCGGACCTATAGGATAAATCATGAAATCTAGGAATAGTATCAGCATATGCCGAAGGTTTTTCATGTTGTAACAAATCATGGAATTTACCCACTATTCGCCCTGCTTCAAAAGCTATTGTAGCTTTAGTAGTGGTATTAAATGTGGTGCTATTCGGAATAAAAGTCATTAAACGCCAGTATCCATTCATAACTTTGATATGGTATTGGCCGGAGGGTGTCGAGACAAGCTTTATTTGAGTGTAGTCACGAGCATTGAGTACCTTAAGAGCGCTTGATACGTTTTGCATTAAACCATCAATATCCGCGAAAACAGTATGGTTAATACGTTGAAAAATATATAGGGGTCTATCGGTTTTGGATACCAGAAAGGTGTCGTTGATGTATCCAGCAGTTAAGGTCTTTACATGAAAAGAAGCCGCGTCAATAGAAAAATACCCTAGAACAATATGTAATTCTTCTAGGGTATAATTGCTATTCTCTAGTTCCATAAGGGAGATGTGTACTGACCTTCCTTGGTTTTTTTCAGAAGACTTCCCATAGCCTTCTCCTTGTCGCTGGCATAGGTAACGCCGAACCATTCACTACCAGAAGGGATACATTTTACGTTTATTTCCTTGCCCTGGAGCATTTCTTGGATCATTAGCGGAATATAAAGTTCGCTGTTTGCTATACGGTCTTCGTCCTTTAAGAAGATTCTGAATTCGGATTCTATTTTGTCAAAAATTGATGGTCTACAGACCCAAAAATTCATACTGGCCTGCTCCTCTCCCGAAAATTCTAATCCTGTGTCTTCATCAAGAACCACATCGCCTTTTTGAATCAATTTTAATCGCTCTTCTACCGAAAGTAAATTATCACCAGAAACTTTACAGACCCCTCTAGAGACCGATCCATGTTCAGATAAGGTGTCTTTTAAGGTATAGCCCAATAAGCAATAGTCATTTTCATTAGATTTCATAAAATCGGCTGCCCTTTTGTAGGCAGATTGCCCATAAAAATCATCGGCATTGATGACTACAAAAGGTCCGTTTATTACGTTTCTCGCCGTCCATACCGCATGTGCGGTTCCCCAAGGTTTTTTACGCTCCCCGGTAAAGGTAACCCCAGAAGGTAAATCCGTAATTTCCTGTGCTAGAACATCTAGTCTAATGTTTTTAGGGAGTCGGGCGCTGAGGTAGTCGTTCAAGAAAGTGACATTGGCCGCCTTCGTAATGACGACAATCTGACTGAAATCATTTTTGATGGCGTCATAGATGGCAAATTCCATGAGGAATTCCTCCTTTGGTCCTAACTCGTCAAACTGTTTTAATTTTCCATATCTGCTACCGCTTCCGGCAGCCATTAAAAGTAGTGTCATGGTTACTGTTTTAGGGTGCAAAAATAAGAATTGCTTGGCTAAATCAATTTTATTTTGGTTGTACGGCAACGAAATTAGGGTAATCTTGTAAAAGGATCCCTAAGTTTTTCATAATTTACTAATCCAAACCAACAACACTGTTTTAATATGGGCACGAGACGAAATTTTATCAGAAATACATCAATCGCGGGAGCAGGTTTATTTGCGGTTCCAAGCTTTGCGAGCAAACTTTATAGTCCTGCTGATAAATTGAATGTAGCCTTGATAGGAGTTGGATTAAGGGGAACGAACCATCTTCAAAACTTGTTGCTTCGTAAAGATATCAACGTGGAGGCTATTTGCGATATTGACCCAAAGAGGATTTCCATTGCGAAAGACCTTATCACAAAAGAAGGAGCAAAAGACCCCTTGATATTTGGAGCGAACGATTATGATTATAGGAACCTATTGGAGCTTAAGGAGATAGACGCTGTGGTGATTTCTACACCTTGGTTATGGCACACACGTATGGCAGTAGACTCCATGAAAGCGGGTAAATATACCGGGGTCGAGGTTTCAGCTTCAAACACCATGGAAGAGTGTTGGGATTTGGTCAATACGCACGAGGCCACTGGTTCACATTTAATGATTCTTGAGAATGTAAATTATAGAAGGGACATCTTGGCCGTTCTTAATATGGTGAAAGGGAATGTTTTTGGCGAACTGGTGCATTTTAGATGCGGGTATCAACATGATTTACGCCACGTAAAATTCAACGACGGAAAAACTGCCTACGGCAAAGGGGCAGAATTTGGTGAAAAGGGAATTTCAGAATCTAAATGGCGTACCCATCACTCCGTAAAGAGAAACGCCGATGTATATCCCACGCATGGGTTGGGTCCTATTGCGGTAATGGCAGATATAAACCGTGGCAATAGATTTATGTCCTTAACATCGCATGCTACGAAAGCAATTGGTCTGCACAACTACATTGTTCAAGTTGGTGGAAAGGACCACCCAAACGCTAAGGTTAAGTTTAAGCAAGGAGATGTTATTACGACTACCATAGATACCGCAAACGGAGAAACGATAATTATTACCCACGATTGTAATTTACCTAGACCCTATTCCTTAGGGTTTAGAGTGCAAGGTGCTAACGGATTATGGGAGGTTGATGGTAATAGAATTTACGTAGAAGGTAAATCGGAATCGCACCAATGGGACGAGGCTACCGATTGGTTGAACAAGTATGATCATCCTTTATGGAAAAAGTACGGTGAATATGCTCTGGATGCAGGACATGGCGGAATGGACTTCTTTGTATTGAATTCTTTCGTTGAATCTGCCAAAGCCAACATTGCCCCACCTATGGATGCCTATGATGCGGCAGCCTGGAGTGCGGTAACACCGCTTTCGGAACTTTCCCTTGCCAATAATGGTGAACCTCAAGATTTTCCGGACTTTACCAGAGGCTTATGGATTAACCGTAAGCCGTACAAATGGTTAAAGGAAACTTATTGACTTAAAAGGTTAACTTGCTTTCTCTTTTTTAACGGTCTAACCTTTCTAAGGTGCACTATCAAGAATTTTTAGATTTGAAGCTGCCTTTTACGCTTGGCGAATTGAACTTTTCTTTTTCCCGATCTCTTAAAAAGCTCTTTGATTTGAAAATATGGGGGGCATATGAAATTCCAAGGGCAGTTAGACCAATACCTAGCAAGGCAGGCGCGCTGATAAAAAAGTCACTAAAAGAAAAAATCCCTATAATTAACAGAGTAGAAAAAGGTAGGGAACATGCCATTACGTTTACCGCAAAATTAATATCAAAAGTAGGTTCTGGGTGATTATCTTTTTCCTCCAAGGAGTTGATGGCGCTCATATGGGCAAAAGGCCAGAAGCTGCAGGAGCTTTGTGGAAAAACCACTACTAGTAAGAGAAGTGCTGGTGTTAATGAGGGAAACAGAAAAATAAAGGTGCTGGACAAACAGAAAGATAATCCAGCTCTGCGCAATAACATAGAGAATATAACTCCAAACTCGCCCGATTTAATTCGCACGGCCATTCCGATGAACAGCAATACTAAAGGAGTCATAAGTGTAGACATGCTTAAAATAGTGTTCTGAATAAAACCAGGTAATGAAGAAAGATTTATACTAAAGCCCAATAAAACAAGCTCAATCAAAATCACCATATTGATTGGTTCATTGAGCAATGAGAAAAGCAAGCCTTTTAATTTGTTTTTGGAAGAGACTTCGTTTTGTTCTAGGGTTCTTTGACGATACCAACGCATGGCCAATATGTAGAGGAGAATGAGTACGAATATTTTGTTACCTACATCGGTAATTGCCGCTAGTGCGAGGGAATCATCTCCCAAATAAGCTACGATAAAAGGGAAACATGAAAGGCCTGGAGCCAATGATGGTAAGAGCATCGTCAAGGTGCGTTTTTTTGCATTCTCCTTAGTCGGAAGGGTAACAGAAAGAAAGTATTTTGAAGCAAGAAGCATTAAAAGGTTAAACGTTAATGCCAATAACGGAAAAACTAATAAGGTTCCTTTTAATTCTATTTTTAACAATGCAACGAAAATGGTCGCAGGAAGTGCAACACTTAGGATTATTACCTTAACCCCCTTTAAATCTTGCTTTGCTACTTTCTTTTGCAAGAAAAGCCCTAACCCAATAATTATAAGAAGCTCTAAAGTTTTTTGAAGTGCAAAGTTCATAAGATTTATAAATAAAAAGGTGGTTTAATTATTTAGGAAGGAAGCTAATAGAATAGCCCTAAGGAGCTGAATAAAATATGATTATCGAGCAATTGTCTGAAAATCCAACTCCAGGGCTAATTCAAACTTAAACTAGCACTTTTTCAAGGGCAGCTGTAAACAGCTTCATTTCATCCATAGTACCCATGCTTACTCTGCACCAGTTTTTATTATAGATTTCAAACGCCCTGACCCCAACACCTAAAGCAGTCATTTTTTCCAAGAAGGGTTTACCCTCCATCTCAATTGGGAATAATATAAAGCTTGTAGAAGATGGCACGTAATCAAAACCCATGCGTTTTAGGTTTGCGTAAACATATTCTCTACATTCTTTGTTCAATGTTCTTGATTTGTTCTTAAAGGCAACATCATCCATACTGGCCATTGCTGCATATACAGATGGTAAGGTGATACCCATACCGCCGCGAGTAACTTTTTGAATGACCTCTAGGGTTGCTGGTTGAGCAACGACATAACCTACACGTAAACCTGCCATTCCCTGAATTTTAGAAAAAGTACGCGCGATGATCACGTTATTACCTTCGTTGATAAGGGACACCATACTCTTTTTTGCACCGTCCTCTAGGAAACCTAAATATGCTTCATCAACAAAAATTGGAACTTTGGCCGAAACTCTAGAACAAAAATCCACTAGTTCCGCATGATCTGTCATACTTCCTGTTGGGTTATTTGGATTACAGATGTACACTAATTTGGTATCGGAATCAATCGCAGCTTCCATAGCTGCCAAATCGTGAGACCAATCTTTTTTTAGTGCAACGGGTTTCCAAGTCGCCCCTGTGGCTTCAGCAACTTTGATTAAGGACATGTATGCTGGATCGGCAGAAACAATGTTTCCTCCATCTTTAAAAAATACCATAGCGGTCTTTTCCAAAAGATCTGACGACCCGGGACCCATCATTATATTACTTTGTTTTACACCCTCTTCTAAGGCAATTTTATCCATTAGTTGGTATAATTCCTTCCATGCGTAACGGTTGCCCATTGGAGCGTATTTTTGCATTGCATCAACAGCCATGGGAGACGGTCCATAAGGATTTTCGTTGGCATTGATTTTAGCGGCCAACTCAACAGGTTCGGTTGGGGCATACGGTAAATACTCTTTAAAAAATGGGGTATAGGGGATATTTCCTTGCGCATCCATTTTAATAGGTTGCGACGGAAATGCTCCGTAAGTCAAATAAGGTGCCGCCATTACCCCGGCAGCTGTGAGAACGCCTCTTTTGAGCCAATCTCTTCTGTTTACTGTTGTTTTCATTGTGCGCTATATTTAAGTTATAAAATTTAATTAGAATCCACTGGATCCGCATTAATTCCTAAATTTCCTGACGCCACAACTGTATTGTCCGTTTCACTTAGGTAAATGTTAACATGCGAATCCATAGTTAATATCGAATCATAAAAGTTAGTGTCGGCTATTAGGAAAAGCTTATTGCTATTTAGCTCTCCTGTATCACCGGATACGTCATCTAAGGTCAGCATTGTGGCACCCGCCGACTCAACAGCGCCATCTAAAACCAATGCGGGATGTAAAGTACCGGGTATGGTATTGAATAGCGAGATTTGCACGAGCGTTTGGTTTAAGCTGGTTTCCCAAAAAACTATTCTTCCATATACATTTGAACCATCTGGGTCGGTAGAATCTATGGTATAGGCAGTAAATGTATCCAACGTGCCTCCGCCAGGAGCAACCTCTTGAGCTGATTCTAATCGCTCTAAATCACAGGAAGTAGTAAGGGACAATGCAACTACCACTAAAATTATTCTTGCTATATAGGTTTTCATAATTTTTTTATTTTTGAATATCATACTATTGTTTTAGAAACTAAAAGTTGCTCTTGCTGAATAAAAAGCGCCTAACGCACCTTGTTGCCCACCATTATAGAGGAGAAAGCCTCTTTCCTCTTGTCTTCGTATATCAGGATATTGATTAAAAATATTTTGACCTGTAAGGGTGAAAGCTAAGTTTTCCGAAAATTGATAGGTTACGCCGATATCGTTTACGAACTGAGCCGAAAATGTTTGATCTGAAAATCCTTGAGTTCCCGCATTAGGAAAATTTTCGTCTACTAGGGTGCCTAGGCCGTCATCAAGTCGGGATACTTCTCCAAAATAAGTACCTCTTAAATTGGCAGACCACCTTCCTAGGGAATAAGACACAGAAGCAATCATAGTCGTGTTCGGGTTACCAACTTCGTATTGTCCTATCACCGCTCTATCTATATACCTAGCTTCAAGATCTTCATCAGAAAGGACCGTATTTAAATTAGGAATGTTGGCTCCTTCAAAAGTTCTGTCCATAAATGTTCCTGAGAACATAACACCTAAAAATCCATCACCAATACGCTCATTATAATTTGCTACAACTTCAAGACCCTTTGTGCTAATGTCACCTCCGTTTATGCGAAAGCTGGCCAAACCCGAACCAATAATGGGTTCTAAAGCTGGAGCATCGGTAGCACTGAAATTCCCAGTGTCAAACAAACGGTCCGAAATCTGTATATCAAAATAATCTACGGTCAGGTCTATTTTGTTGAAAAGTTTTGCGGTAAAACCTACGCCAAAGTTTGTGGATTTTTCTTCTTGTAGAGCTGTAATCCCAATCGCCTGTGCAGCGGAACTTCCATTAGGAAATACGGTGCCATCGAACGGTACCAAATCAACGAAAAAGGTAAAAGTGTGCGAATAGTTGAGCTCTTGCAAGGATGGAGCCCTGAATCCCGAACTTAGTGAACCTCTAAGAGCAAAATTATCTGTAATTTTATAACGTGTGGCGAATTTTCCAGTGAAAACACCACCAAAATCTGTGTATTGTTCCGTTCGCAAAGCTCCGCTTACGAACCACTTATCGGTCACGTCAAGTTCCGTATCCAAATAAAGGGCCGTAACCGATCTAAATTCGTTTGCCTCATTTTCAGGGGCAAATCCTCTAAAACACTGAGAATTTGGACTATGCTGATGGACAGGAAAAGAACTAACGCCTCCAAAGGGAAGCACTAATGCATTACCATCGTTACCAAGTATAGGATTCCCGTTCAAATCTGTCAAAGGAAAACCATCTGGTCCAATAAGGGCTTGGTTATCCTCTGTAGCAGTGAATAAACCTGCATCGCCTGCTTCAAAACTCTCTGACTGACCAGCTTCTATGATATAATTCTCAACTCTAAACTCGGCTCCGACAGCGATGTTAAATCCAGAAAGAAAATCATCATAGTACTTGCTCATGTCAAAATTGGCCGTATTTTGAAAAAAGCTATGCGTGCCAAGATCCATCTCTGTAGGCGATTCTGACTGTAGACTGGCATTAAAGGTATTGAACTGAGTATAAACTTGTTTATTTTTACCGTAGGTGTTACTGAAATCAAAGTCCCAATCTCCAAGTTTCCCTTCGATACCTGCGGTAAATCCAATATTGGTCTGAGTATTTACCATCTGAGGCCTAAACCCATTGGGATATAGGTCAAAGTTGAAACGATCAGTTTGTGCCGGTCTTCTGTAAAAACAACTTAGAAGGTCTGAATTTTTATATCCGAAATCTCCAAAAGAATAGAAACTGGTTTCCGAGTCAGCGGATAATGGTAATGCTAAACTATAATTTACTACACCTAACTGGCTGGCGGGCAGTCCTGCAAAGGTAGAAATATCTCTAGCGGTAAGGCCTCTGGCCGAAAGTAAACCATCATTTGTCTGAAGTTCAGCGGCCAAAGCCGTATTCCCTGCAGTTTGGGCGGCCAGTAGCTCAGGGTTGGTAATGATGATATTGCCCCGTTCATCCGTTCTTTCATTGTTCAGATATGAATCTCCGTAAGGTGTAGAACCACTAATATTAGGGCGGATTGCTATTTCATTTTGTCTGTAAGTACCCGATACGTTAAGATAGCCACCATTCTCAAAGGTTACTCCATAATTTGCACCCAATTGATGGGTTATACCGTCAACACCTCCATTATCCTCTAATAACGCCTGGTCAGACTCACTAATGCTGGTTCCCTCGGTGTTAGGCGTGGTGTTAGAATAGAAACCCGCAGTGTAATTCGCTGTAAATCTATTAGTTCCTTTTCTGGTGATAAAATTCATTACACCAGCTATAGCATCTGAACCATATTGGGCCGAAGCACCGTCTCTTAAAACTTCCACACGATCTATGGCATCTAGCGGTATAAAGGACAAATCTACAGAGTTTGCTTGTGAGCCGTTCGGTGAGGCTATCAACTGCGCGCCACTGTGTCTTCTTTTTCCATCAATGAGTACCAGAAGTTGGTTTGGTCCCAATCCCCTTAGAGTTGGTGGATTTACGGATGCACTAAGGTCACCGCCTTGGGATTGCACAGCAGTAAATGAGGGTACGGACGCTACCAAGAGTGATGCAATGTCTAATTGCGGCATATTAACGGCCTGTTTACTTACACTGATAACATCTACTGGAGCAGCAGTTTCCAATTTGGTACGTGATTGCCCTCTTGATCCAACAACTATGGTTTCCGTAAGTTGTTCTGCCGCCTCTTGCAATGTTACATCTATGTTGGTCTGATTATTGACCGCAATATTTTTGGTGGCATATCCCAAATAGGAAAAAATCAAAGTTCCCGTACCGGAAGCATCAATAGTATAGTTACCATCAAAATCCGAGATTACACCTTTGGTAGTTCCCTTTACCCTAACATTAACTCCGGGTAAGGCACCCGTTGCATCTGAAATCTTTCCGGATACTGTAATTTCTTGTGCATATACATTTATAATTGCACTTAAAAAAAATGATACAAATAAAACTTTCTTCATAAGTCTTGAGGTTTAGTCAGTTATTACTCAAATTTCCATACCCTTACCGTTCATAAAAGCGTAATACAATTAAGAATGATTTTTTTGGTGTATGTTAAAAGAAAAGTTCCGGACACTTTACTATGACAGAATTGATTTTAAGTTTCAATTCTGTCACGAACAATATTAATAAGACTTCATCATAAAATAAAACTGATAACCTCTGGGAAGTTCCGATTTCATTAAGATTATTGATTTAAAACCTATCATATCGATAACTTTTTTCATTTTTTCTATCGATATGGCAAATTCATACATTTTCAATTTTAGAAAGCTGTTTTTTTGATAAAATTTTGGGCAAAGACATTTTTATGACATTTATATTTTGAGAAGATTATTTTAAAATATTATCATTAAAATGACATTTATATTATCAAATAATAACTAAAAATTAAATTTGGTTAAATTAAATTTACTAAAACAAAAATAAGTTTAGTTAAATTGATAATTGTTCAAACAAAGTGATGTTCAAACAAAGTGATGTTCAAAATTCCTAATTAACCTTTAGATGTGAAGAATAAATTAGACCAAGTAGATTTCAATATTCTGTCCATCCTTGCTGAAGATGCGCAGACTCCTTACACTGAAGTTGCTAAGACGTTAATCATATCTCCTGGAACAGTACACACCCGCATAAAAAAAATGCGTGAGATGGGCCTAATACTTGGGGCCTCTTTAAATTTAGATTACACCGTTATGGGTTGGAATTTTACTGCTTTTTTAGGAATCTACCTTACTAAAATTACTTTGTACAAGCAGGTCATAGAAAACCTTATTAAAATAAGGGAGGTAGTTAAAGTACACCATGTAACCGGTAAGTATGATATATTTATTAAAATGCATACGAGGGACAGTATCCACTACCGAGAAATTTATCAGGATGCTATTCTTACCGTTGAGGGAATTAAAGGTGTTGATTCCTTTATATCGGTCGAACAGAATTTGACTCGCCATATCGATTTGTCCGGATAGTATTATTAGACTGACATTTATCATATTTTCTAACAAGCACAGCCTATAGATTTGTATAAAATTTTATAGTCATATGTGCAGTCTTGTTCAAAAATACAATGTTCCCGGACCCAGATATACAAGTTATCCAACGGTACCTTACTGGAACATAAAGGAGTTTTCTGGTAAGAAGTGGTCGGCATCAGTTCAAGGAAGCTTTGGGGAGTCAAATTCTAAAGAAGGGATAAGTTTATATATTCATCTACCTTTTTGTGAGAATATGTGTACTTTTTGTGGCTGTCATAAAAGAATTACAAAAAGACACGATGTAGAGTTGCCCTATATTAAATCGCTTTTAAAGGAATGGTCCCTCTATTTGGACCTCCTTGAAGAAAAACCCAAGGTCAAGGAACTTCATTTGGGTGGGGGGACACCAACTTTTTTTAGTCCCGAGAATCTAAAATTGCTCATCAACGAAATCTTTAAAAAGGCAGATAGAGCAGAAAATTATGAGTTTAGTTTTGAAGGGCATCCAAATAATACCACGAAGGAGCATTTACAGGCATTACATGACGTAGGCTTTAAGCGCGTGAGTTATGGCGTACAGGATTACAATGAAACTGTTCAAAAAGCCATCAATAGGGTACAGCCTTTTGAGAATGTAGCTAACGTAACGAATTGGGCAAGAGAGATAGGATATACCTCCGTAGGCCATGATATCATTTTTGGTCTGCCATATCAAACCATGGCCCATGTGGCTAAAACTATACTGAAGACAAAATCCTTAATGCCCGATAGATTGGCCTTTTACAGCTACGCTCATGTACCTTGGCTAAAGGGAAATGGACAAAGAGGTTATAAGGATTCTGATTTACCATCACCAGAAGAAAAACGTAGACAATATGAAGACGGTAAGAACTTGCTAGGCTATTTGGGTTATGAGGAAGTGGGTATGGATCATTTCGCCTTAAAAACAGATAGTTTGTATGCATCTTCCGTTGAAGGAAGATTGCACCGAAATTTTATGGGATATACGGCCTCTAGAACAAAATTGATGATAGGTCTGGGCGCCTCAAGTATTAGCGATAGTTGGTACGGCTTCGCTCAAAATGTAAAAAGTGTGGAAGAGTACCAACACTTGGTGGCAAATAATGTGATCCCAATTTTCAAGGGCCATCTTCTTACCAAGGAAGACCAGGTAATACGAAAACATATCCTTAATCTCATGTGCAATTTTGAAACCTCCTGGTTTAACGAGGAGATGTTTTTTGCCGACTTACCCTTTGTTTTGGATGAATTGAAGGAGCTGGAGCATGACAGATTAATAGAGATAACGCCGAGACAACTTAGGGTAAATGAAGCAGGCCAACCCTTTATACGCAATATTTGTATGGCATTTGACCGTAAACTTCATGAAAGAAAACCGGAAACGCGATTATTTTCTATGACCATCTAATTTTAAATAATTGACCTATGAAAAACATAATTGTTCCTATAGATTTCTCGGACCAATCGGATAATGCCTTACAGGTGGCCGCTAGTATTGCAGAAAAAAATGACGCAACGGTCTATGCGCTGCATATGTTAGAACTGAACGAGGCTATTTTATCTTCCAGTGAAGGTTTTCATCCTGAACAGACCGTATTTCTAATTAAACTGGCCGAGAAACGATTAAGCGATTTTTTAGATAAAACCTATTTACAGCCTATTAAAGTGGTGCCCATCATAAAACATTTTAAGGTGTTCAGTGAAGTAAGTCAGGTGGCGGAAGATCATAATGCGGACTTAATTGTCATGGGTAGTACGGGAAGTGATGGGTTAAAAGAGATCTTCATTGGGTCAAATACCGAAAAGGTAGTGCGTCATTCGGATATTCCGGTAATGGTCATTAAAACCAAAATAGAACATTTTAGTCCAAAAGAAATGGTCTTCGCCTGTGATTTAAAAGAGGAAAACATTCATGCTTTTCAACGTGCAAAATATATAGCGGATACCTTTTCAGCAGAATTGAAATTGGTATACATTAATACTCCAGGAGATGATTTTTTAAGTACTGCGGAAATTCAAGAGAAAATAGCCTCGTTCTGTAGTACTGTTGGCCATGATGTGTTGATAGCGATTTATAATGACTATAACGTAGAACGCGGAATTCTCAATTTTACCGCGATGAGTAATGCGGACCTTATCGGAATACCCACTCATGGTCGTAAAGGGCTATCCCACTTCTTCATGGGAAGTATTGGTGAAGATGTAGCCAATCATTCCGTTTTACCGGTGGTAACATTCAAAATCTGATGTTATAACAATTTCATTTTTGTTGGGTCCCAATCTACCGGTCTGTTTTTAAAATAACTCTTGTTTGCAAGTAGTGCCGCCCCTGCAGCTCTAAGACCAAAGGTAGGGTCTTGTATTACCGCTCCGTTAGTGCGAATAGCCGAAAAAAAGTTATAAAAATGGTCATAATGGCCTCCCTTATAATTATGGGGCGCCTCCCAAGTGGTAGTGCCCGTACTTAGGTTGTTCTTACGTGACTCTAAATTTTTATTGGCATAAGCGGTTTTGATTTTCTCTTGCGTTTCTTCCGTATAGGCAATAAGGGAGTAACTTCCGGGGACTCTGCCTAGCTTAGAACGGGTTAATTTAACCTGATTCTGGCCTACCTCCATTTCACCTTCCGTGCCAATTAACTTAAAACCACCTCCACCGCCGTTTCCAGCAATGAAGTTTATTCTAAAAGCTGCATTGAATGCCGCATGTGTTTCCGTTTTGGGATAATCATAAAGGGTAATGGTCACGTCGGGTACATCTCTTCCGTCTTTCCAGTAGCGTAGGCCACCTGTGGCGAGTGCCCTATTTGGTCCGTGTGAACTAATTACGTGGTTTAATGTGGAAAAGGCATGAACGAATAAATCACCGGCGACACCCGTGCCATAATCCTGATAATTCCGCCATCTAAAAAAGCGTTTTAGCTCATAAGGTACTTTTGGAGCGGTTCCCAAAAAAGTATCATAATCTATGGTGGTTTTATTAGCATCTGGCGGAATGGGATACTGCCATGCACCTTCTGCGGAATAACGGTCGTTGTACATATCCAACATAACAATATCGCCTATGGCGCCATCCTCATATAACTGTTTTGCCTTTTCGTTTCCTAAGGACGACATTCCTTGACTACCTACCTGACATATTTTACCACTTTTCTTCTGAGCCTCGATAATCGCCTGCCCTTCTTCAAATTTTTGTACCATCGGTTTTTCACAATAGACGTGTTTCCCTGCATTTAGTGCGTCGATTGTAATTTTTTGGTGCCAGTGGTCTGGTGTTGCTACAATAACAGCGTCAATATCTTTTCTTTCTAAAATTTTTCTGTAGTCCTGCGTTACAAAGATGGCATCTCCCCACAATTCTTTCGCCCTGTCAAGTCTTCCTAAATAGAGGTCACAGGCCACAACTAGCTTAATACCTTGAACTCCAAGTGCTGCTTGCGTATCATATATGCCTTGAATTCCGGCCCCGATTAATGCAAGATTAATATGGTCGTTCGCTGTGTATTTAGGTTCATTGTAATTTCTTGAGAGCAGTATTTTTTCATCCTCTTGTGAAGTAAGAATAAAAGGTGATGCTGTTAGCGCAGCGGAGGTGAGTGATGCTTTTTTTAAGAAAGATCTTCTAGAATTATTTTTTTTCATATCAAGCGAATTAGGTGGAATACTACTGTACTGTAGATAGTTCTAAAATAGGGAATTTAAAAGTATTGGCTATACACGGTTTCTTTTAAAGATTATTTATGATTTTATAAGCTGTTTTAAGTGATTTGAGACGTAATTTTACCGATTCCTAAAACAACACTAGTGATACTTGATCTTATAATAGCTGCGTTGTGGAGTATTTCCCCTTTTGGAGAAGCTAAGGTGGGTATTCCCTATGGTCTTTTAAAAGGGGTGAATAGTTATGCTGTATTCCTAGTATGTTTTGTGGCTAATTTATTGGTATTCCCAATTATGCACTTTTTTTTAAAATACCTGAACAAGTCAATGCTTAAATGGGATTTTTACAAAAAATCTGCCATTTACGTGGCCAGAAAAGCAAAAGTTGGTTCTGGGGATAAGATTAAAAAATACGGCTTTTATGGCCTTATTTTCTTTGTGATGCTCCCGGTACCTGGAACTGGAGTATACGCTGGTAGTATCGCTAGTTATTTGTTCAAAATAGAGAAGAAAAAAGCTTTTGCGGCCAATGCTATCGGAATATTCTTTTCGTCGGTCATTGTCTGGTCAACTACCTTGCTTACCATGAAAGGTATGGGCTAATACCCAGAAATTTTGACTTTATAAATTTTGTGAATAAGTAAGTGCGGTCTTTCTTCCAAGAACCCTACACTGTTTTTAGTTTAGCATCTTTTTTATATATGTATAAACTTAAGATAGGAGATAAAGTCTATAATGTCGCTAAAGATGGGTTCGATGATTTTGCACGGTATTCTTTTTCGGAGGTTGTGGCACTAACAGAAACTTTGGCCGTTTTAAAAAATGGAGTACGATTGGTGAATAGACCTAAACCATCCTACATCATAGAAGATGTAGGTTATTCCGTTTCCAGAAAAAAGGGTACGCATTGGCATATCGTTTCCTTACAAGCTATTAGAAATGCCCAAATAGAAAACGAAAAAATTAAAATCCATGAATGGTTTGCTTCCAAAGAGTTTACTTTAGAAGAGAAACGGCAGATTTTTGAAAACTTGAATGCACCTGTAGTAGATGTAAAATAGTAGTAGGTAATCAACTATGTAAATCTATAAGCTTTAATTACCTACTGGCTTTTTACTTGTTTTGATTCTGATTGTTGTACTGCAGTGTGGCAAAAACCATATCTTTATTTTTTCAAATCAGCACCTTCGAATAATGACAAAAGCCCTTTATGTTGCCACATTAGAATCCCATAGCGGTAAATCTTTAGTTGTTCTCGGTTTAATGCAACTTTTGCTTGGTAAGATGGCTAAAGTAGGCTATTTCAGACCTGTTATTGATGATGTGGCAAAAGGAAAAATTGACAATCATATCAACACGGTAATCTCTCATTTTGATTTGGATATTAATGCCGAAGATGCCTATGCTTTAACGCAAAGTCAGGTTGTAGATATGTTCAATGATGGTAGACAAGGCGATATTCTAGACATTATTATAGCAAAGTTCAAACAGCTGGAAGAAAGGTTTGATTTTATTCTTGTAGAAGGAAGTGATTTTTCTAGTGACGGTAGTATTATCGAATTCGATTTGAACATAGATATCGCAAAAAATCTGGGCACGCCCGTTATTTTAATAGATAATGCCAAGGGTAAAGCTCTTGAAGAGTTTTGCGGAAATCTAGAATCTGCGGTAAATACCTATATTCAAAAAGGAATAGAAATTCTAGGCGTAGTGGCCAATAAGGTGCGTCCGGAAAATACGGATGTAGTTCACGAAAGGCTACTTGAAGAATTGAAGGATAAAACGATTCCGTTTACAGTTCCGAGGGTTAAAAATCTATCGCACCCAACATTACACGAGATTTTAGAATCCCTTGACGGGAAAGTGCTTTTTGGAAAAGAGAATTTAGATAACCAGACGGGAAGTTTTGGAGTAGGGGCCATGCAGTTACATAATTACTTAACGCATCTTAGGGATAATAGTTTGGTCATTACCCCGGGAGATCGGTCAGATATCATTCTTGGTGCTTTGCAGGCCAACCTTTCGGATAATTATCCTACCATCTCTGGTATTGTGCTTACCGGAGGCATTTTGCCGGAACCATCTATCATAAAGCTTTTGGAAGGTTTTGAAACCCATGTTCCTATCATCTCCGTGCAGCAGGGAACTTTTGAGACTACCAATTCCGTAGGTAATATTAAATCAAAAATCTATGCGAAAAGTAAGCAAAAGATTGCTACATCAATAGCACTTTTCAACACCCATATTAATGGTGAGGTATTACTAGAACGACTGAAAACTTTTGAGCCTAAAAGCATTACACCAAGAATGTTTCAATACAATCTATTACAACGGGCCAAGACACAAAAGAAACATATTGTATTGCCAGAGGGAGAGGACGCTCGCATATTGGAAGCAGCCAGTGAACTAGGCGGTTTAGGAATCGTAGAGATAACGCTTTTGGGAGATCCAGAAAAAATAGAGAAAAAGGCTATGCAATTGGGGATAGATATTTCTCACCTTAATTGTATTGACCCGGCACGCTCGCCAAACTTTGAAAATTATGCGGAAACCTTTTGTGAGCTTAGAAAGCACAAAGGTGTCAATATGGACGTCGCAAGGGACACCATGCTAGATGTCTCCTATTTTGGGACTATGATGGTGTATCAAGGACATGCGGACGGAATGGTATCCGGTGCCGTACATACCACCCAGCATACCATAAGGCCGGCGTTACAATTCGTAAAGACCAAACCGGGCATAAAGGTAGTTTCTTCCGTATTTTTTATGTGTTTGGAAAATAGGGTGTCCGTCTTTGGTGATTGTGCCATAAACCCTAACCCAACTGCGGAGCAATTGGCTGAAATTGCAATCTCTTCAGCTGCTTCTGCCGAAAGATTTGGTATTAAAGCAAAAATTGCCATGCTATCCTACTCCTCGGGAAGTTCTGGAAAGGGCGAAGATGTAGACAAGGTAAGAAAGGCAACCGAAATCGTAAAAAGTGAACATCCTAATTTACAGATAGAGGGTCCCATACAATATGATGCGGCAGTAGACCCCTTGGTAGGTAAAAGTAAGTTGCCGGATTCTTTGGTGGCCGGTCAGGCCTCTGTACTCATATTTCCGGATTTGAATACGGGGAACAATACCTACAAGGCAGTGCAGCGAGAAACAGGTGCCCTAGCTATTGGGCCAATGCTTCAAGGTCTTAATAAACCGGTAAACGATTTAAGTCGCGGTTGTTCCGTGGACGATGTTTTTAACACGGTAATCGTTACCGCCATCCAAGCACAAGAAAGTTAAAATCCTATGCAGATACTGGTCTTAAATTCAGGAAGTTCGTCCATTAAGTTTCAGATTATTGAAATGCCTTCCGAAATAATTATGTGTAAAGGTCTGGTGGAACGTATTGGGCACAAAAATGCGAAGATACATTATACAACCAAGGCTATTTCGTTGTCCAAGGAGAAAGCGGTTTTTAGTCATAAGGAGGGATTAGAAGCGATAACTACGCTTTTGATGGATGCGGATAATGGAGTATTGAACACGGCGGAAGAAATTGCTCTTGTCGCCCATCGTGTGGTACATGGTGGGGAACATTTTAATAAACCCGCCAAGATTGATGCATCTGTTCTTGCCGAAATTGAACGTTTGTCAATATTGGCGCCATTACACAATCCCGCTAACGCCACGGGAATAAAAGTAGCGGCAGAAATCTTTAAGAACGCCCTTCAAGTTGCGGTGTTTGATACGGCCTTTCATCAAACGCTACCCGAAAAAGCGTACCGGTATGCCATACCCAAAGCGCTTGCCGATAGGGAGCATATTCGGGTATATGGTTTTCATGGCACAAGTCACCACTATGTTTCTGAAAAGGCAATTGATTATCTGAACAAATCAGCTTCTAGAATAATAAGTATTCATTTAGGAAATGGCTGTAGTATTACCGCTGTTAAGGATGGAAAGAGTGTGGACCATTCCTTAGGTTTTGGACCCACCAACGGACTCCTAATGGGAACACGCAGTGGTGATATTGACCAATCCGTAGTTTTTTTCCTGATGGACAGTCTTAAAATGACTTCCCAAGAAGCAAACGAGCTGTTGCAAAAGCAAAGCGGCCTGTTAGGAATTACAGGATATTCCGATTTAAGGGACGTACAAACGCAAGCAGCAAACGGCAACCAAGACTGTCAATTGGCATTGGATATGATGGCCTATCGTATCAAGAAATTTATTGGTAGTTATATAGCAGTCCTTAACGGTGTTGATACCCTGTTATTTACAGCGGGTATCGGTGAAAATTCCAGTTTACTCCGTGCCATGGTCTGCGAAAATATGGATGGCCTAGGAATTAAAATCGATTTAAAAAAGAATCAAAAACGTACCGATGGTATTCAGGAAATACAGCATGAAGACTCCCGGGTAAAGATTTTGGTCGTGCCCACAAATGAGGAATTAGAAATTGCTAAACAGGCGTTTGAATTAATGAATGCCTAAGCGCTTCTTTTAAATCGTTAATACATTCATCATAAACCCATATAATTCCTGCATTTGAGGTTTCCCCTTTCGTTTTCCCACCCTACCCAGTACATAGAGTACAAACCATAAAAAGACCATAAAGACCATTAATCCTATTTGTAAGTCATATGGTTTATTCAAAGCGGCACTAGAATAAGCCCATATCGCCAAAATGACAAATACGGTTGCTACTGCAAAATGCAGAAACATAAAGAAGGTCCAAAGTGTGGGATTGGGACCAAATACCCCGTAGAGTTTACAGTTGTTTTTATCTATTTCATCAATTTCTAGATGTAGCTGAGGCGACCAAAAATGATGCTGTTCTTGGTTGAATTTTATAAATAGATGCTCATCTACACGTTTTACCAAAAACGGTGGCTTTTTAGATTGCTCAAAATTGGAAAGTACGTTGTCCTTAGGATGGGATAGTTCCAATTGAAATCTTGGACGTAAAACAATATCGTTGGGTAATACGCTCATGACCTAGTTCAAGGATGACATTCTATTTGAGAAGAAACTAGTGCTGACACAGGTTCTGGGGAAACATAAGGAATACCAAGTCCCAGTCCTCTCAGAATAAATAAGATTCCCATAGCGATAATAAAAACCGGAATGAGTTTTTGAACACGTTTTTTTACTCCACCTTTTAAAAAACCACTAAAATATATGGCTGTAGTCATTAAAGGTATGGTACCCACTCCGAATAGGATCATGAATACACTTCCTTTGGCGATATCTCCCATGGCTATTGCTCCGAACACTGCCATGTACACCAGCCCGCAGGGAAGAAAACCGTTTAGGATGCCTATGGTTAAAAAAGTGTCCGCGGTCTTCTTTTGCAGTTCTTTGCCTAATCTTGTTTTTACTTTTGATATCCATCTATAAACCGGTTTAGAAAGATTATAGTTGGCTAATGTTCTTGTGGGTATCAGTACTAGGACAATCATTAGAACGCCAATGCCAATAGACAATTTCTGTTGTAAGCCAAAGACATAAAGGCCTTTTCCTAAAAGTCCGAACAGGAGGCCAATTAACCCATATGCAAGTAGTCTTCCCGTATGATACAGTAAGATTTGACTAAACTTCTTTATCGGGTTATTTCTTTCCACAGGAAGCATAAAAGCGATGGGCCCACACATTCCAATACAGTGCAAACTTCCCATAAAACCCAATAAAATGGCTGTTAAGAGCATTTTTTAGTAGGTTATTTTTTCTTTTTGCAAATAGGAATCTTCATTGATTTTCCAATTTATTTTAATGTCCCAGCGACCATCTAACAAACGTTTGTCAGGTATGAGCAAATGTGTATTGGATAAACTTATGGGTAAGTCAAAATCCAATTGTTTATTAGATGGTCTGTATAGGGACACTGTTCCTTCTAGTTCCTTTAGGTCTATGGTTTCCGGAAATATCAGAAGTAAGCCTTCCGCTGTTTTTTCAATTAAGATTTTATCGGCATTATTCGCATTTACTTGCGCATTTATTTCAGTTTGATGATTCAATGCATCCTTGTAATAATCTTCTGTGACCAAATCATGGTTAGATCTGTTGTCCATATTCATTTTAAAAACGAAAAAAAGTATGAACGAGATAAAACCAATAAAGGCCAATACTACTCCGGTTCCCCAATTAATTTTCATAATATTATTTTATTTATTTGTAACTCCTTGGTGCCATAAAGGCGCATAGTGTGGTTTCAATCAACTTATCACCGCTGTAAACGCCTACCTTAACTTTTTCCTTATCGCTTTTAACCGCGGCATTATCAATTTCTATAAAGAGAGTGCCCTCTGCTAGATCCTGAGCAGGTACTACAAAGTTTTTGGTGCGTACTACTTTTACAATTCCTTCATGTGAAAGGAGCCTAAAGTTAACATCGGGGACGGCCTCTGTAGTCTTGTTCATTAGTTTGTATGTATATACATTACTAATAATATCTCCTTCTTTGTGCTCATACAATTGTCCTGGCAAGCGTAATATATTGGCTTCTAAATCATTCCGGAGAAACAGCATTCCTGCCAGAACGCCTATTAATATGAATAGAACAGCGGTATATCCTTTAAGTCTGGGCGAAAATTTAAACTTTTCCTTTTTGGTGATTTCATCTTCACTTGCATACCTGATCAGGCCTTTTGGAAGGTTTACTTTTTCCATAATCGTGTCGCACTCGTCAATACAGGCGGTACAGTTTACACATTCTAACTGTGTTCCATTTCTAATATCTATCCCTGTAGGACAAACATTGACACATTGAAAACAGTCAATACAGTCGCCGTGTCCTAATGCCTCCCTATCTTCGTTTTTACGCCATTTTTTCCGCCCCTTTTCCGCTTCGCCCCTTTTATGGTCGTAGGCGACGACTATAGATTTATTATCCAATAAAACGCCCTGCATCCTTCCGTAAGGGCAAGCAATGATGCAGACTTGTTCTCTAAACCATGCGAAAACGAAATAGAACACTGCGGTAAAAATCAATAAGGAGATAAGTGTGCTCCAATGCTTAAAAGGGCCATCAATGATGTAGCTCATAAGCTTGTCACTCCCTATTAAATAGGCTAAAAAGACGTTTGCGATGAGGAAGGAAATGATAAAGAAAATCAGACCTTTAAGGGTCCTTTTTTTTATTTTTTCCGCATTCCAGGGTTGTCTGTCCAATTTTATTTGGGCGCCGCGGTCGCCATCTATCCAATATTCAATCCTACGGAACACCATTTCCATGAAAATGGTCTGTGGACACATCCACCCACAAAAAATACGGCCAAAGGCAACCGTGAATAGCGCAATGAAAATAACACCGATGATCATGGAAATTACAAACAAGTGAAAATCTTGCGGCCAAAATGGAAAACCGAATATATTGAAACGCCTTTCCAGTACATTGAACATTAGAAACTGGTTACCATTGATTTTCACGAATGGGGCCGCCAAAAGAAAAATCAATAGCACATAACTAACATATTTGCGATAGGTATAGAATTTACCACTAGGTTTTTTAGGGAACACCCAAGCGCGTTTTCCCTCCTCGTTTATAGTTCCGATGGAGTCCCTAAAATTTTCTTGACCTTGTGCCATTACCTAATTTGCATTAACTACGATTACATAGCTCTTTGAAGAGCCTAATAGTGTCTTCTCGTAAAACATCTAAGGAGTTTCTACCCAAATATCTCCTTCCGGTGCTTTTGGATTGGCTGGTGTGGTTCCGTTAATTTCTGTGAGGATATAGCTAGATACCTGCGCTATTTCCGCAGGCTTTAAAATCTGTTTCCATGCCACCATTCCCTTACCATCTCTACCTCCTTCGGATATGGTGTTGAACACATTTTTGATGCCACCACCAAGAATCCAGTTCTGGTCTGTGAGATTAGGACCAATACCACCGCCACCATCGGCCATATGACAGGCTACACAGTTGTTCTGAAATATGGTCTTTCCGGCGTTTATATCAGAAGCATCAGTTAAGAGTTCAACGGTATTTACATCCACAAGGTCTTTAGCGGTTCTCTTGTACTCTTCAATCGCTAATTGTGCAGCAGCCACCTCCTGTTCGTATTCTAAGTCTTGGTCATAGCCATTGAATACATGGAAGCGCGCCAAATAGATAAACCCAAAAATGATGGTAGCATAGAACATGTACACCCACCAAGGCGGTAGTTTGTTATCCAACTCGCGTATGCCGTCATAGTTATGGTCAAGAATTATTTCTCCTTCTGCTTCAATAGGTTTTGATCCCAACAACTTCTTGTAGGTCTTTTTGCCCCAAGTCCATTCCCATCTTTTGGATGATGCCGCTAGATATTTCTCTTTAGCTTCATCCGATAAGGTTTGGAACATAACGTTCTCTATAGATGCAAGAATAAGCTCTATGGCGATCAATAGAATTAATATAAAAACCAAGAAGGCGGCTGCCATAGGAAAAGCTATGAAGGCGGGTTGCTCACCGGAATCTATAAAATACTCCATCAATCCAAAAATGGTAAAGAAGAGAAGTGGAATTCTAATCCACCAAGGTGACATATTTTTCATCTGTATTTGTTTTAAAGTTTCTAGTTGTAATGAAAAGAGGCATCGTAAAACAGAAAGGTCTTAAAGTGCCAAGCCTCATTTCATAACTCTATGTTCTGTTGGTTCGTTTGGTCCAATGGCAATTCACTAACTTCTTTTATGTACTCCTTTGATGCGGTAAACACCCAAGCGAAAAGCACGACAAAAAAAATGAAGAAAATTAACAGTGATAACATGGGGTAGGTGGCTATCCCATCTATACTTTCCATATATCCTTTTACAAATTTTAGCATAACGGTATCTTGTTTAAAGTGTTGACATTGGATTTGAGCTGTAACATAAATTCTGCGTTTTATCTAACATCTTAAATCCTTGGTCCATTACGTTGTTTAATTGTTTTCTGACAGTAACTCGTTGGTTCCTTTTATTTTAATATCTGTCCCCAAACGTTGCAGGTAGGCAATCATGGCCACGATTTCCCTATTGCGCATTTCCACAAATTGCTCACCATTTGCAGCGGCCGATTTTTTGTCTGCCTCATAACTTTTGGCAAAATCGGGATCGGTGTACAAGTTCTTTTCAATTTGAGTAGCTTGTTCGTTCATATGCTGTTGCGCATTGGCAATATCCTCATCTGTGTAGGGAACGCCCAAAGCGACCATGGCTTCCATTTTTTTCGCTACATCATTACGGTCATGTTCGTTTCGTACGAGCCACGAGTAGGAGGGCATTATGGAGCCTGATGAGGTACTCTGCGGATCATACATATGGTTTAAGTGCCAGTTATCGGAATATTTACCTCCGACCCTAAGTAAATCCGGGCCAGTACGTTTACTACCCCATAGAAATGGATGGTCATAAACAAATTCTCCTGCTTTGGCGTATTCTCCATAACGTTCTACTTCACTACGGAACGGCCGTACCATTTGAGAGTGGCAACCCACACAACCTTCTCTAATATAGAGGTCCCTACCTTCTAGTTCTAGTGGTGTATAGGGCGTAACACTCGTAATTGTTGGAATGTTAGATTTTACTAGGATGGTTGGTACAATTTGGATGATACCTCCTATAAGAATGGCAACGGTAGCCAAAATAGTTAGTTGTATAGGTTTACGCTCTAACCAAGTGTGAAAGGTTTCTCCGGCTGTTCTTCTTTTGGATACCCTAGTCAAAGGCGCAGCCTCCGCTAACTCATCCTCCACGGTTTTCCCTGATCTTATGGTAATTACAATATTATATACCATGACCAATGCACCAATAATATACATGCTGCCACCAATGGCACGCATCCAGTACATGGGCATAATTTCATTTACGGTTTCCAAGAAATTACCATAGACCAATGTGCCATCAGGATTAAAGTCTTTCCACATGAGTGCCTGTGTAAACCCGGCTACGTACATGGGAAGTGCATATAATATAATACCAAGGGTACCTATCCAAAAGTGGAAATTTGCCAAACCTGTTGAGGCAAGTCTTGTTTTGAACATTTTGGGAACCAGCCAGTAGATCATTCCAAAGGTCATAAACCCGTTCCAAGCTAAGGCTCCAACATGCACATGGGCAATAATCCAATCACTGAAATGAGCAATAGCGTTTACGTTTTTCAAGGACAACATAGGTCCTTCAAACGTTGCCATACCATAGCCGGTAATGGCCACTACCATAAATTTTAAAGTAGCGTCCGTACGTACCTTGTCCCAAGCTCCTCGTAAGGTAAGTAGCCCATTGATCATACCTCCCCAAGAAGGTGCTATTAACATGATGGAGAAAGCGACTCCCAAGTTCTGTGCCCAATCCGGTAAAGAAGAATACAACAAATGGTGCGGTCCTGCCCAGATGTAAATAAATATTAAGGACCAGAAGTGAACAATGGATAATTTGTAAGAGTATACCGGTCTGTTGGCGGCTTTAGGCACAAAATAGTACATTAAACCTAAGAACGGTGTGGTTAAAAAGAACGCTACGGCATTATGTCCGTACCACCATTGTACCAATGCATCTTGAACGCCGGCATATACCGAGTAGCTTTTTAACGCGCTTACGGGAAGCTCTAGACTATTGAAAATATGGAGCACTGCAACGGTAACGAATGTGGCCAAATAGAACCAAATAGCGACATATAAATGGCGCTGTCTTCTTTTGATCATTGTGCCTATGAGATTTGCTCCAAAAGCTACCCAAACCAAGGCAATGGCAATATCAATGGGCCATTCTAGTTCTGCATACTCTTTAGAGGTCGTATAGCCTAATGGAAGCGTTATCGCCGCGGCAACGATAATTAATTGCCAACCCCAAAAATTGAAGTTGCTTAGGAAATCACTGAACATTCTAGCTTTTAACAAGCGCTGTGTGGAGTAGTACACCCCAGCGAAAATGGCATTCCCTACAAACGCGAAAATGACGGCATTGGTGTGTAAAGGTCTTAGACGACCAAAACTTAGCCAAGATATACCGTCGGTAATGTTTGGAAACATAAACATAAAGGCCAGTAAAAGGCCAACGGACATTCCTACAATACCCCAAAGCATTGTAGCATAGATGAACTTTTTTACGATTTTGTTATCGTAATAAAACTGTTGTACTTCCATAGTTGATTAGTTATTTTGTTCTGTGTTTATATCCATATCGGGCGGTAGTTCGCCAACCTGTGATTTTACTAGTTCATCTTCAAACAGCATACGTACCGATGGCGTGTAGGCATCGTCATACTGACCACTTTTTACCGAAAAAATGAAAGCCATGAAAAAAAGTACAGCGACACTGATGCTGATGGCCAATAACACATAAATTACACTCATACCTACCTGAATTCTGATGTAAAACTAAATGGACTAGCAATGAATAAATATGACATTTGTCAGGTTTTTATTATTTTAATTTTCTTCCTAAAAGATTGGTTGTTACGGTAGCGAAAACCACGACGCTAATAGAACTCAAAGGCATTAAAATCGCCGCAATCACAGGCTCTAACTGACCAGTTACCGCAAAATACAGCCCTATACTATTATAGAGTAGCGAGAGTAGAAAACTGAGCCTTATAATTTTTAGGGCCTTTTTTGAGGCTTGTATGTACTGGTATAGTTCTTTAAATTTTATGGCATCCATAATTCCGTCGCACGCAGGAGAAAATACGTTTGTATTCTCTGAAATCGCAATACCTACATGGGCTTGGGCCAAAGCACCGGCATCATTAAGCCCGTCTCCAACCATAAGCACCTTTTGTCCTTGTTCTTGTAGGGATTTAATAAACTTGAGCTTATCCTCAGGTTTTTGATTAAAATAGAGCGGTGTCAATTTTGGGAGGAGTTTTTCCAGTCTAGATTTTTCTCCTTCATTATCTCCGGAAAGAATGGCCAATCTCAAATTTTTGGACATGGCTTTGAAGGTTTCGCTTATACCTTCCCTATACTGATTATGAAAAATGTACCTACCTTTATAACTGTCATTATTGGCGACATGAACAGCGGTGTCCAGAAGCCCTTTGACATCAGTATTGCCTACAAAATCCGCAGAACCTATTTTCATACGGTTTTCTCCCTTACGCGCCATTAAACCTTTGCCTAAATACTCGTCGTAGTCGTCCAAGGGATAGATATCCTGTTCTGCCAATAAATTATATAAGGTTCTACTTAAAGGATGGTTAGAAGAACGTAGGGTATTCTTTAGAAGTGACGCTTCTTCATGGTTTAAGGGCATGCCCTCGTAGGTCGCTGTACTTGTTTTTGTGCTGGTTATGGTACCTGTTTTATCAAAAATTGCGGTGTCAATTTGTGCAAGTAGCTCAATGGTCAGGGTGTCTTTTAGATAGAATTTTTTTCGACCAAAAATCCGAAGCATATTGCCCAAGGTAAATGGTGCTGCCAATGCTATGGCGCAGGGGCAAGCAATGATGAGCACTGCGGTGAAAACATTCATTGCCTTTGAAGGTTCATAATACAGCCAAAAACAAGAGGCCAAGACTGCAATGGATAATACGGTAACCGTAAATCTTTTCCCAATACTATCCGTTAAGGTTTGAAACCTACTAGATTTATCGGTTTTAAAAATAGCATTGCTCCACAGCTGGGTAAGATAACTTTGAGAAACCGACTTCATAGCTTCCATTTCAATGACCCCGTTTACCTGCTTTCCGCCAGCAAAAAGTTTATCGCCAGATTGCTTTTGTTGCGGTTCCGATTCTCCGGTAACAAAACTGTAATCTATCATCGCATTCCCTTTAAGGAGTATGCCATCTGCAGGAATCAATTCCTCGTTCCTTATTAATAACCTGTCACCCGATTCAATATCATGCACCTGGGTCGTTTCTTCCTTGCCCGAGGGATTTATCTTTGTTACGGCTATCGGGAAATAGGATTTGTAATCGCGCTCAAAGGACAAAAAGGAATAGGTTTTTTGCTGAAAAAATTTACCTAACAAAAGAAAGAAAACCAATCCGGTAAGTGAATCAAAAAAACCACTTCCCAAATTAAATGTAATCTCGAAGGTACTACGTAAAAAAAGGACTAAAATGCCAAGCGTAATAGGTACATCTATGTTTAATATGCCCGAACGAAGCCCTTTAAAAGCAGATGTAAAGTAGTCTTTTCCTGCGTAGCCTACTACTGGTAAGGAAAAAGCGAACATGAGCCAACGGAACAAAATTTCATATTCGTTGAGCCAAAACTCACCGCCAGTAGAGGCGCTCGAGGAAAGATCAAAATAGTCCGGAAACGACAGGAACATCACATTACCAAAAGCAAAGCCGGCAACACCTAATTTATAGGTGAGACTGCGATCCGTTACCTTTTTCTTGTTATCAAAATCATCTAAGGAAATAGTTGGTTCATAGCCTATCTTAGCCAATAGCAGCACCATTTCTTTTAAAGAAATTTGGGTAGGGTTATAATGTATGCGTACTGTTTTTTTCGGAAAATCTACTTGTGAGCTATTAATTAAGGGGTTTAGCTTGTTCAGATTTTCCAAGACCCATATACAGGAGCTGCAATGGATATGTGGTACATAGAGATTTGCGATTTGTAAATCACTATCGTTAAAGTCCGTTAATCTTTCAACAATAGTAGGAGTATCGAGAAAATCATATTTTCCTTCAACTTCGATAGGACTAGCCCCAGCACTTTCTTGTAAATCATAATAATAGGACAAATCGTTAGAAGCAAAAATCTCGTATACCGTCTTGCATCCCGTGCAACAAAAACATTTTTCATCATACGTTACTGAAACCTGCTCACAATCGTCACCGCAATGATAACAACTTTGTTTATCCATAATAACTTTGCTTATACCTAAAACAAAGTTCTTGTTTGTGGGCACTTTAAAACATGACATATGTCAGGTTTTAAGATGGTAGTCTAGATTAATTTTGTGGAGAATTTAATTGAATACTTATGACAACTTGTAATCTTAGTAAGGCAAAGCAGTTGAATTTTTTGAACAGTCTTTCCATAAAAGAAAAAGAAAAACTGAACGCCAATAGCGAGATGTGCCAAATAAGGAAAGGGTCTGTAGTTTTTGTTGAAAACGAACAACTTCAAAAATTATTTTTCATTAATGAGGGTGCCTGTAAGTTTTCTGTTTTTGATGATAAAGGCAAAGAACATATTACCAGATTACTTGGAAAAGGTGACCTTATGGGACGTCGTTCCTTAATAACAAAAAAAGGCGCTTTAGTAACTGCTACCGCAATTAGCGATACTACACTGTGTTGTTTGGATAAAAGTGCGCTACTAAAGAATCTAGAAAGAAATAATAATTTTTGTATTGATGTATTAAGAGGATTTTTGAGTGACTTTGAGGACCAAGAGTTTAAAATGAAAGTATATCAAAACCGACAGAGTATTCAGAAACGTTTAGCAGGACTTTTACTTTATATGAGGACTAAATTTGGGTTAAATGCTGATGGTAGTCTAAGAATTACCTTAAAGCGAGAGGATATGGCCAATATTTTAGGAACATCCAGTGAATATATCATAACAATACTAACCCGTTTTAAGAAAGCACATTTAGTAGCCTTAAAGAAAGGCAAGATTACCATTATCTCTGATAATCAACTCCGTACATTTTTGTGAAATAAAAAACTAAAACCTTTAATTTTAAAGGTTTTAGTTTTTGGTTAACTTGTATTTTTACTGGGTCAGGTAAACAAACGGTAGTTATGGAACGTGAAGAAATGGAAACCCGCTGTGAAAATTGTATTGTACGAAAATTCAATGCTTTGCGCGCTATGAACAAGGAAGAATTGAAACGAGTATCCGATTCTAAAGTGAGCAAAACCATAAAGAAGGGAGAAGCTATTTTTGAAGAAGGAGAAAAGCTAGATGGCGTATATTGCGTAAGAGCTGGGGTTTCTAAATTATCAAAACTGAGTGCGAATGGGAAAGACCAGATTGTAAAATTGGCCAGTAAAGGCGAAGTTATAGGTCAGCGATCGGTGGTAGCAGAGGAGTCCGTTAACTTAAGTGCAGTAGCGGTTAACGATATGGAGGTTTGCTTTATACCCAAAGAGGGAATCGTAAATACACTACATACCAATCCTAACTTTACCTTAGAAGTACTGCGCCATATGGCACATGATTTAAAAGAAGCCGATGATGTTATCGTAAACATGTCTCAAAAAACGGTAAAGCAACGCATTGGAGAGGCCCTTCTTTATCTAAAGAACAATTTTGGTGAAGATGAGGAGGGTTTCCTAAAGTTGACACTTTCCAGGGAAGATATATCAAATGTTGTAGGCACGGCCACGGAGTCTTGCATCAGAATCATTTCCGAATTCAAAAAGAAAGGGTTCATTAAGGCATCTGGAAAAAAAATTGCCATTCTAGACCAAAAAGCGCTTCAAAATTTGGTCGATGGATTTTAATCGTCTTGTATAAAACCTGACATTTATCATAGTTCCAAGGGTTGAACAGGGCTACTTTTACGGTATACAATACCAATTTTAGATGAAGTATATCTTAATTCCGACAGACTTTTCTAGCAACGCATGGAACGCTATACAATACGCCTTAAAGCTTTTACAAGATGAGGAGTGCACGTTCTATTTGCTTAACACCTATACGCCGGCTATTTCTAGTAGCAGATTTATAGCCGCTTCTTTAGAAGGAGGGCATTTGGCAAATTCTGCGCACAGCGCTTCAAAAATGGGATTAAAAAATGTCCTTTCTGCAATAGCAAGGCAATATCCAAATGACAAGCACACTCTTAAGACCATCTCTTCCTTTAGTTTGTTGGTAGATGAAATTGTTGAAATTGTCGCCGACCATGGCATAGATTTGGTTTTGGTGGGAACTAAAGGAGCTAGTGGCCTGGAAGAGGTTTTTATGGGTAGTAATACCGTGAGAATAATAAAGGCGGTTAAAAATTGTCCTGTTTTGGCAATCCCCCAAAACTATGAGTTCATAAAACCGTCCGAAATTTCATTTGCGACGGATTTTAATCGTTTTTATACAATTTCCGAACTAAAACCTGTGATAGATTTGGCGGTTTCGTTCGGGGCAGCCGTGCGTATTGTTCATGTGCAGCATAAAATCAAGGCGCTAACGGAATTACAACGCTTTAATTTAGGTATGTTGCGAAAGTATTTGGGAGAAGTAGCGCATTACGTGCATACGGTTTCTGAATGTAACTCGGTCTCGGAAACGCTAGAGTTATTCGCGCAAGAACTGGACATTCATCTTTTGGCCATGTTGCATTACCCTCATAGTTATATGGAACGCTTAACCAGAGCGCCTGTAGTGAAAAGGGTTGCATTTCATACCCGTATTCCGTTGTTGGTTATACCGGAATTGGGCATGGGCACTTCCAATAAGAAAAATTCAAAAGCACTATCTTTTTCTGATTAAGTAGAACGTTTGCCAATAGGATGGTCCTCATAAAAATCGTCAAAAGTTTTCGCCGTTTTATAATTATCGGTCAATATGCTATAGACCATGGCAATAAGTAAGCCCTGACCTACAACAGTCACATAAAAAATCCAATTAAAGGGCAAGTTCATAGCCACCATTATTACCAAGGTCACTAATAAAAAACTGGTGAGTACGACCCAAAAAGAAACTGTGGTTTTCATTTTTAATTTTAAAATTACCTCAAACAGATGGCCTTGTCCGTTAAAATATTTTTAAAATTTGTGCTAGTTGTTTGCAATCCAAAACATATCTCCGTCAGGGATGTCATATTTTCTTCCCAGATGTAGCGGATTAAAACCTAATTTGGCAAAGGAATACCAGATGGTAGAGGACAGTGCCGGGGCAATGTCGGCGTGGTTCCATAACATGCTATTTCCGTAGGATGTTCCATGATTTGATGCATAAGGTATGCCTTGGGCATTTACCACCGTTGTGCTGTTGAGCAATGTTTTTTCTAATGTTACTATGAGCGTTTCGGATTTGTCAAACCTTCCAATACTAGCAAAAGCAACCGCCATTTGTGCGGTGCCTTCTAACCAGATTACATCCTTATCATCATCAAAACAATACCCCGTAATTTCTTCGCCGGTCACCGTTACGTTCTGACTGTTAAGATACCTGTTTGCCTGAAAAAGCACATCATCGGGCATATCTTGAAAAACACCATTGCCAAGAGGATGAAGATCCATGGCATATTTGTATTGCGGATTCTCTGGCCAAGAGGTCAAAACTCCAAGCGTATTATCCCATCTATTCTTATGTAGAAAATTTAAAATTCCTTTATGGAAATCGTCGTACCCCTTAACCGCGTTAAAGGCCATTAGAATGCCCTCGGTTACCTTAGGAATTATACTGCCGTCGCTATTGACACCTCCTTTTATGCTCCCGTCTTCATTTTGCATGGAACGGAGCCAATTGTCCAAAGCATTGGATAGGGATTCGTATTTATTAGATTGATAGGTTGCTTCATAATGGTTCAAGGCAATCAATAGCCAGGCGTTATCGCCCATCCATATTCTTTCTCCTTCTTCCCCAGAGCTATTCCTGGATTGATAAAAACCGCCATTGGTTATAAGTTCCGTTTCCTTCTTGGTATGGTAAAAATCGAATATTTTTTCTGCTCTTTCCGGATTGCCTTGCTGAATGAATAGAATGGCTGCCAGCGCATTATCGTAAAGTGATACAAAATCTGTGTTCTCGGCACTTTCCAATAACCCTGAAGTTCCCTGCATTTCATAGATCCAATTAAGGTGGGCATCTAGGTCCGCAGGCTTTGTATCCAAATCATTTTTAGAGACTTCATCTATAGTTTCATCAAGGATTACTTCAATTTCCTCATTGTAAAGTATTTCGTCTTTTTGACAGGAGCCGAAGAGGAGAACTATGAAGAGTAAGAGATATAATTTAACGTGCAGGTGTCGGTAGTTCATCGGTTTGGTTTTCTTTGGGGCTACCAAATTTACACCAGCATTAAAGGTTTTTAAAGGCATCACGACCACCCGCACAGTTTATCGATAAGCGTAACAGGGATAGTGTATTGCCGATATAACCGACGTTTAGTCGATAACGATACAAACCCCCATAACTCGTTTTACAGAGGAATACGTTTATTTCGTCGATAAGAAAAAAATTCCAGTTCTAAATTGTTGAAAAGCTTTAGTATCTTTGCTTTGTTGTGTTGTGCTTCAGACAACGTTTGGAGCAACTAGTGTTAATCGATTTGTTATCGATTTTAACCAATGAAAGGCTTTCCATAAAGGGAGGCTTTTTTTGTTTTATTTCGTTTTGTAGGCTTCTCTTATAAATTGATTTATCCTATTGGCTGCTGCCATTGCTATGCCTTGGTCGCCACCTTTTAACGAAATCACTATTAACTTTCCTTCATAATTAAATTTGAGTTTATCTCGTTCTTTGTAAACATCTCCTGAAGTTTCAGTAAAAACTCCCACAATGAAAGAAAGTATGCTTACAACCCAATTGACTCTTTTTCCAATTTGAAAAGAATCGATTTCTTTTAATACATATTCTGTTTTTTCCTTATCTTTTTCATGGAGTTCTAATCTATCATTGAATAGAACAATCTTAATTTGCGGATTTTCTCTGATAATAAACTCTTCCATAATTAAATATTCTGCATAACAGCATGGATTAGGGATGCAGCTAACTTTGCAGTTTGGTTGTCCACATCAAATTCGGGATTTAATTCAGCAATGTCCAAAGTACATAATTTACCGGAACTTATGATGGTTTTTAAGGACTCCAATACGACGTCTGGCGTAAATCCCATAGGAGAAGGGGCACTTACCCCAGGCGCATAAGCAGATGAAAATCCGTCAAGGTCTATGGTCACATAAACCGCATCTACATTTTGTATGAAGGCATTGATCCAGGCATTGATCTCCGTATGAAACTGAATTCTGAACGTATCCCGTAGAATATACTTTACATCGAGCTCCTTTGCTGTCCGAAACAATTTACGGTCGTTCGCATCTTCCCTGATACCCAGACATAAGTAATGAAAAGGATTTTCAGTGTTCTTGCAGTCCTGTGCAATTTGATAGAATGGGGTTCCCGAATTGGTGCCATTTTCCGTTGAACGTAAATCAAAATGGGCGTCAAAATTAATAATGCCTATTGTTTTAGAATTCTTCAAATAATTCTTAATAGCGTTGAAAGTTCCATAGGCTATATCATGTCCGCCACCTAGGATAATAGGAAATGTATTTTGTTCTAAGATTGATGTTATTTTTTTGGACAGAAGTCCTTGCGCGGCTTCTAAATCGGCATCGTCACAGATGATTGTTCCCATGTCTAAGAGCGAGGTGTCCCTACTCAGGTGATTTGGGAGTTTACCCAATTGTTTACGAATAGCGTCGGGCCCTTTTTTAGCACCGATCCGCCCTTGATTTCTTTCTACACCTTCATCACAGGCATATCCCAACAGGCCAATGGCCTTATTGGTAGTTTCGCTAAGTTCGGGGAGTCCAACGCAGGTAATTTTCTCGTGCAGATAGTGCTGTGCTTCCGATGTTCTCCCACTGTAGAAATCCGATTTGGTAGTTTTGAAAATCGCCATTTAGTTCAGATAAATAATCCGTTTAACAACTCATCTTCCACTAAGTTAGGTAAAGTAACTTTAAGTTGCGGTGTCCGTGCCATTTCTCGTTCAATGGCAAAAATAGCTTCTTTGTTACGGGCCCAACTTCTTCGGGAGATGCCATTGTTGACATCGTAGAACAGCATATTCCTCAGCTTTCGGGATGCCTCTTCGGACCCGTCCAGCACCAAGCCAAAACCGCCATTGATTACTTCTCCCCACCCTACACCTCCGCCATTGTGAATGGAAACCCATGTGGCGCCCCTGAAACTGTCGCCAATTACATTGTGTATGGCCATATCTGCGGTGAATTTGCTGCCGTCGTAAATATTGCTTGTTTCTCTGAAAGGCGAATCTGTTCCACTTACATCATGATGGTCCCTACCTAAAATTACCGCAGCCGAAAGTTCTCCGCTAGCGATAGCCTGGTTAAATGCCGCTGCAATTTTAGCCCTACCCTCTGCATCCGCATATAAAATACGTGCCTGTGAACCTATGACCAGTCTATTCTCTTCAGCTTCCTCGATCCATTTGATATTGTCTTGCATCTGTTGCTGAATTTCCTTGGGAGCAGTTTTTTTGATATCCTGCATTGTTTCTAGGGCTATTGCATCTGTTTTTCGCAAGTCCTCTGGTTTTCCAGAAGCACAAACCCACCTAAACGGTCCAAAACCGTAATCAAAACACATTGGGCCTAGAATATCTTGGACATAACTTGGGTAGGCCCAATTCTTTTCTCCTTGGTCTTTAGAAGGGGAGTCTAAAAAGTTTCCTTTTGCATCTTTGTATACAGCGGCACGGGCTCTTGAGGCTTCCAGTAGAAAAGCGTTTCCGTAATCGAAAAAGTAGGTGCCTTTCTTCGCATGTTTGTTAATGGCATTTATGTGTCTTCGTAAAGATTCCTGAACACTTTCTTTAAATGTTTCCGGGTCGGAACTCATTAAGACGTTCGATTCTTCAAAGGATAAGTCCACGGGATAATAGCCGCCCGCCCATGGATTATGTAAAGAGGTTTGGTCGGAGCCTAGATGAATAAATATGTTCTCTTGATAGAAGCGTTCCCAAACGGCAACCACGTTCCCGATAAAGGCGAGCGAAACGACTTCTTTTTTTTGAATTGCCTTTTTAGTGCGATGTACTAGTGCATCAATATCATCTAATAGCTCATCTACCCATCCTTGCTCATGTCTCTTTAACGCTGCGACGGCATTCACTTCTGCACAAATGGTAATGCAGCCCGCAATATTTCCAGCCTTGGGTTGTGCACCACTCATACCGCCCAAACCTGCCGTAAGAAATATTTTCCCTGCCGGGGTTTCGTCTTTCTCCAGCACTTTTCTAAAGGCGTTCATTACCGTAATGGCAGTCCCGTGAACAATGCCTTGTGGACCAATATACATATAGGAACCTGCGGTCATTTGACCATATTGTGTAACCCCAAGCGCATTGTATTTTTCCCAATCGTCCGGTTTGGAGTAGTTGGGAATCATCATGCCATTGGTGACTACTACGCGTGGTGCTTCTTTCGACGATGGAAAGAGGCCCATTGGGTGCCCCGAATAGATATGTAGCGTTTGCTCATCAATCATGGTGGCCAAATACTTCATGGTTACCAGGTACTGCGCCCAGTTTTGAAATACCGCTCCATTACCTCCGTAGGTGATAAGTTCTTCAGGATGTTGGGCTACAGCGGGATCAAGGTTGTTCTGTATCATTAGCATTAAAGCGGCGGCCTGTGAAGATTTAGCAGGGTATTCTTGAACGGGACGCGCGTACATATCATAATCTGGCATAAATCTGTACATGTATATCCTACCATGCTCCTTAAGCTCTACGGCAAATTCCTTTGATAGTTCCGTATGCCAAGCTTTGGGAAAATAGCGTAGCGCATTTCTGATGGCCAGCTTTTTTTCATCGAGCGATAAAATCTCTTTTCGTTTAGGAGCGTGACTCACTGCTATTGAACGCTCTTTTTTTGAAGGAAGTTCTTGTGGAATACCTTGTACTACTTGTGATTTAAAATCCATTTTATGCTTAATTACACTGTCTTTTTTTAATTTTCAACCCTTGTCCCGAGCGTAGCCGAAGGAATCAACCTTTATGCTTATCAAAAACCAATATTCCTTTTTTCCAAACCATGCAGGGTTTCAGATTGCCTTGATTGTATAAGATTTCTTGATAATTTCCAGTATGGAAAAGGCTAAAATCCGCTAAAAGACCTTCTTCCAATCGGCCTCTGTCCTCTAGCTTTAAAGCCGCCGCCGCCCTAAAGGTTATTCCGGCCAATACCTCGGCATTGGATAATTTTTCAAAGGTTCCCAATATGGCTGCCTGTGTTAAGAGATCACCCATTGGAGCAGAACCTGGATTGTGGTCACTGGCAATGGCCAATGCACCGCCAGCGTCCAAAATTTTTCTGGCAGGTGTAAAAGCGCATCCCAGTCCTATGGATGCTCCTGGTAAAGCGGTTGCGATAACATTACTATTTGATAATTGTCCTATTTCGGTATTGGTACTGGCCTCTAAATGGTCTGCACTTAGGGCTTCAAAATCTATAGCCACTTTACTCCCTCCGGTAGAAAATTGGTCGGCATGAACCGTGATGTCAAAACCCATTTGCCTTGCTTTTTCAAAATAGGCTGTAATCTGTGCTGCTGAGAAAGCACTTTCCTCAATAAAGGCATCTATGCGATTGGTTAATTTTTTAGCTTTTAAAATTGGAAAAAGCTCAGTGCTGATTTCTTTCAGATAGGCTTCCGCGCTACCTTTATAATCCTTGGGAACCATATGCGCCGCTAGGCACGTGGCTATTAAATCGCTAGCAATGGTTTCGTTTGCCTCTTGTATTGCGCGTAACATTTTAATTTCCTCCGCAACGGATAAACCATAGCCGCTTTTTACTTCAATGGTGGTTACACCATTTTTTAAATGTCTATTGGCTCTTTTTTTAGTGCTTTTTACCAAGGTTTCTTTTGTGGCTTTCCGCGTTTGCATAACGGTATCCCAAATACCACCACCGGCTTTTGCAATTTCTAAATAGGTTTTGCCTGCATTTCGCATGGCATAGTCATTGGCCCTTGAGCCTCCAAAACAAATATGCGTGTGAGCATCGATAAAGCCCGGAAGACAGGTATGGTCTCCTTTTAGCTCATGAAGTTCTGCCTCCTTATACTGTGTTCGTAACGTATCAAAATTACCTACGGATTTTATCTTTTCTTCTTCAAGTAGGATGCCGGCATCTTTTAAAACAAGGAGCTGTTCGTCCAACAGTGCCCCTTTTAGGGAAAGACCGGTCATGGGAACTATTTGCTTAATGGGGCCAAGAAGCTTTAATTTTTTCATTGTAAAAACTATTTAGTAGGTTTCAAATTCATTGGAATACTTTGTCTTTAAAGATATCCCTTCTTTTGCTCCAATACGCTCAATCAGTTTACTAATTGTGTTGTTTTTTATCATCTTAATTCCCTTTTCAATATCATCGGCAAATACCCTATCCTTATCGGCAAAGGCAACTTTTTTTCGAATTTCTTTATGGATTTCATCCAGAAAAATACCGGACTTCATAGGTTTCCTGAATTCGAAAGCTTGGGCGGCGGTCAATAGTTCTATGGCCAATATCTTTTCTACGTTTCCAATGACCTGTAGGGCCTTACGCCCGCCAATGGAGCCCATGCTTACATGGTCTTCTTGACCCAATGACGTGGGAATACTATCCGCACTGGACGGAAAGCAAAGTCCCTTATTTTCGCTGGCGAGGGCAGCCGTAGTATACTGAAGAATCATATAGCCAGAATTGATGCCCGTATCCTTCATCAACAATTTAGGAACTCCGGGGCTATTGCCTTCTAGTGCTAAATAAATTCGCCGATCCGAAATATTTCCAATCTCCGATGCCGCCAAACAGGCATAATCCAAAGCCATTGCCAAGGGCTGCCCGTGAAAATTACCTCCACTAATCGTAAGTTCCTCATCAATTATTACGGGATTATCGGTGACGGAGTTTAATTCTACTTCCAACAACTCTTTGAGATGTAACCAGGCATTTCTAGACGCACCATGTACTTGCGGAATACACCGCAGTGAATAGGGGTCTTGTACACGCTCGCAGTCAATATGGTCCTCCATAATTTCGGAACCCTTTAATAATCGTTTCACGCGTTTGGCAACATGAATGTTACCCTTGTAAGGTCGTAAGGCGTGTAGTTCATTATAGAAGGGTTTTACAGAACCTTGAAGCCCTTCAATCATCATAGCCCCAATAATATCGGCCTGGGAAAGAACGGAGTGTAATTTTTCTACAACTTTAACGGCGTGGGCGGCTATAAACTGTGTTCCGTTAATAAGTGCCAGACCCTCTTTTGGTCCAAGGTCAAGTGCTTCGAGGTCAGTTTTCTTAAATAATTCTTTAGTGCTTATCGTCTCGTTTTTATACCGCACTTCTCCAAGGCCTATTAGTGGAAGGAACAGGTGTGATAAGGGTGCTAAATCACCCGAAGCTCCTACCGAGCCTTTAGAAGGTACTATGGGAATAGCATCATTTTCTATATGCCAAACTATTCTGTTCAGCGTAGCTTCGGCAATACCGGAATAACCTTTTGCCAAAGAATGGGCCTTTAAGACCAGCATCAGCTTCGCAATGGATTTAGAAATGGGTTTGCCCACGCCTACGCTATGGCTTTGAAGAATGTTGGTTTGTAGTACATTGGTTTCAGAAGAAGAGATTTTTGTAGTGCAGAGCGGACCAAAACCGGTGTTGATTCCATATACCGGATGTCCCTTATCCACAATGTTCTGCACAATTCCCCAGCTGGTTATTACATTATCTCTGGTTTTTTGACTTATCGTGAGGTCAGTAATACCCTTTGAGATGCTTATGGCGATACTTGCGGTAAGCCAATCCTCTCCTAATCTAAATGTTTTTGGTGCGGTAACCATTATCTATGTTTTAGTTCTATAAATTTATTTATTAAGTTTGATAATTACCAATACTATTTTTGTATATAATTAATAACTATGAGTTCTCAAATAGAATTGCGACATCTATCCTATTTCTTGGCGGTAGCGGAAGAACTGCACTTTAGAAAGGCTGCGGAAAAATTATTTATTTCTCAACCTGGCCTAAGTCGGCAAATTAAACAGATGGAGAACCTTCTGCAGGTAGAACTATTTGTGCGAAATAAGAAGAAGGTGGCGCTTACACCAGCGGGACATTATTTGAAAACGCAAACGGAAGCCATATTAAAACAGTTAAAAGAGACAAAGAGACAGTTGCAGTTGATAGGGGAAGGTGACACTGGTGAAATCCGTATTGGATTTCTAGGCTCCGCTATGCAGAACGTAATTCCTAATTTGCTTTTGCAGTTGCGGGATAACTACCCTAAAATAAAAACTTCCCTAGAGGAGCGTGCCAATCAAGACCAAGTAGACGCGGTGTTGAAAGACGAATTGGATATTGGTTTTGTGCGATTGGCCAGAGTGCCTGCAGCTTTGCATATGCAAACCATTTTTGAGGATACGTTTTCTTTGGTGCTACCAGAGAGTTATCCTATGCTTACAAGGGATTATAAAGGCATGTATCAGTTTTCAGAAGATAATTTTATACTGTTCAGTCAAGCGTATAGTCCTTACTATTTTGAAACGATTATGAGTATTTGCTCCGATGCCGGTTTTGTTCCTAAAGTATCACATAAGTCGGTACACGCGCATACGATATTTAAATTGGTGGAGAACAACTTGGGTATTGCCATTGTACCAACGGCCCTACAAGCCGGATTTCAGATGAAAGTGAAGTTTATTGAGTTGAAGACTTTAAAACAGCGTGCGCTACTTTCGGTGATATGGAGGAAGGAAAACGCTAATCCCGTGTTAAAAAATTGTATGGATTTACTTTTAGGTAGATCTTCATCCTAAAATTACTTATTATGATATTTGATTTGATAAAGGAGAGACGCTCCATATTCCCAGCGCAGTATATTGAAAAGCCTATTGTAAAAAGGGATATTGAGCTAATATTGGAAGCCGCTAATTGGGCACCCAATCACAAGAAAACAGAACCCTGGCGGTTTAAGGTAATACAAGGAACAAAAAAGGCCGAGTTGGGCGAGTTTTTATCGAACACCTACATTGATATTACGCCAAAACCCAAGCAAATAAAAGCGAAGAAGCTCATTGAAAACCCAAAAAAAGCTGGGGCTATTATCGCTATTTGTATGCAACGAGACCCTTTGGAAAGTATTCCGGAATGGGAAGAGATTGCAGCGACTGCCATGGCGGTGCAGAATATGTGGCTTTGTTGTACGGAGCTAGGTATTGGTTGTTATTGGAGTTCTCCGGGGCTCATTACATATATGGACGAATTTCTTCCCATGGAGGAAGGTGAGAAATGCTTGGGATTCTTCTATATGGGCTACTACGAGGGCGAATTACTGGAAAGAACAAGAAAACCTATTTCTGAGAAAGTGGTGTGGTTAGACTAATCAAAATAGGGAAAAAGAGCCGCTTTATACTCCCAAGCCGTTGTAATAAAAAGTCCTAGGAATACGATGGTAACCATAAATTTCAGGAAAGTTCCTGTCAAAAAACCTAGAAAGGAACCAAAAGCCGCTTTAGTAGCGGTTTTTTTGTCGGCCTTGTTCAGTAATTCTCCTACAAGCGCACCAACAAATGGCCAGATAATAATTCCTAACGGACCTAGAATCGGAAAGAATATAGCTACCAATAACCCAATGGTAGTTCCGATCATACCCGCTTTTGTACCTCCGAATTTTTTCGTGCCCATTGCTGGTATAATGTAATCCAAAGCAAAGACGACAAGGGCTACCGCGAGGGTCACCCCCAGTATCCACCAGTTGTTTGGAACCGCGTTGGTCAGATAGAGGAGTAAAAGCCCGATCCAGCTAATGGGCGGCCCGGGTAGTACGGGCAAAAAACTACCTAGAATTCCAATAATCATAAAAATAAACCCAATAATAAGTAGTGCAATATCCATACTATGTACGCTAATAGACTGTTTATGGGACGAAGATAGCATCATTTTGTTACAAATACAGGAAGAGTCTTCCTGATGACTTCAATTTTGAACTAAAAAGTTAGTTTAAACTAAATATTTAGTTATATTTGTTTCAGAAATGAACTAAAATTTTAGTTGAATGAAACAATTAACAAAAGCGGAAGAGGAGGTAATGCAGGTTCTTTGGAAGTTGGAAAAAGGCAACGTTGCTGCGATTATTGCGCAGCTTCCAGAACCTAAACCGGCTTACAATACGGTATCTACTATTGTGCGAATATTAGAGAATAAAGGATTTGTAGATCATGAGCAGGAAGGAAAGGGCTATTTGTATTTTCCATTACTAAAGAAATCGGACTATAGTCATCAATCCATCAATAAATTGGTAGACGGGTATTTTCAGGGTTCTTTTAAAAGTATGGTGTCGTTTTTTATGAAGAAGAACGATATGAGTTTGTCCGAACTGGAGTCTATCCTGAACGAAATAAAGACTGCCGAGCCTAAGGCGGTAAATAGAAAACCTGATAAAGAATAATGGCATGATACAGTATATTCTAGAGTGCATCGCCTTTCAATTGGTGTTTCTCGTCATCTATGATTTCTTTTTGAAACGCGAGACCTTCTTTCAGTGGAACAGGGTTTATTTAATAGCTACATATAGCCTGTCGTTACTGTTACCGTGGATTAAGATAGATGCCTTTAGTAGCGAAGTACCACGAACATTTCAAGGTTATTCTGAATTTCTTTGGAATTTGGACCAAAAACCAATTTTGTTGAATGCGGAAGTAAGCCAAGGGTTTTCCCTCGCTTGGCAAGAGTGGGTCTTCATAATAGGTGCTTTGTTCTCCTTTCTTTGGTTTCTCTCCAAATTGTGGCGTCTGCATCAACTTAGGTCAAAAGGAACTATTGATTATTTCAAGAATTTCACTCAAATATTAGTCCAGGACAGTCATGTGGCCTTCTCGTTTTTCAAATCTATTTTTTTGGGAGATCAATTGCCCCATAAAGAGTATAATGCTATCATCTCTCACGAATTAGTACATATAAAACAAAGGCATTCGTTGGATTTGCTCTTTTTTGAGCTGATGCGCATCGGAGGCTGGTTCAATCCTTTGGTGTATGTATATCAGCATAGAATAGCCGAGTTACACGAATTTATTGCGGATGCCCATGTACCCAAGGAAGAACGGAAAGCTCATTATGAACTTTTATTATCTCAGGTTTTTCAAACCCAACATATCTCTTTTGTCAACCAATTTTTTAAAACCTCATTAATCAAAAAACGAATCGTCATGTTACAAAAATCAAAATCGAAGAAAATCTGGCAATTAAAATATTTAACAATAGTACCTGTGTTACTTGGGATGTTGTTGTATACCTCTTGCCAAACTGAAATATCGTCCGAAGAAAAGAAAAAATCACCGCTATCTAAAAAAATTGAGGCTCTTGAACTGGAAATAAATAATAAGGACTCACTTACACAAGATGAGAAAGATCAATTGGCAAAATTGATCTACAATACATTTCCGAGAGATCTTAAGGGTCTATCTGGAGAGAAGGGAGAAATTACATATAGTGGAATTCCATTCGCCGTAGTGGATGAAGTTCCAGTTTTTCCAGGATGCGAAAACTTAGCGGATAAAAGAGCTTGTTTTAATGAACGGATACAAAAACATATCAGTAAGAACTTTAATTATCCCCAGGAAGCACAGGATAAAGGCATTCAGGGTAGGGTCAATGTTGTTTTTACCATTCAAAAAGATGGAAGTATCGGAAATGTTAAGATGAGAGGTCCTGATAGGTTATTGGAAAATGAGGTAGCGCGTATTATCAAAAGATTACCTAAAATGACAGCAGGTCAACATAAAGGAGAATCAGTGGATGTTCCCTTTTCAATTCCAGTTACTTTTAAACTAAAATAGTTCTTAGAATTGTGAAGAGGATTTTCTTGCTGGTATTACTTATAGTTTTCAATGGCATAGCCCAATCCTCTACATTGTCACTTGCAGATAGTCTTTATGCGCTAGGAAATTACACGAAAGCTATTAATGCTTATGCTTCTGAAGGGAGTATATCTTCTGGTTTGCAAATTGCACGATGCTATAAAGCTATTGGGGATTTTGAAAAGGCTATGGTGCAGTACCAGAATCTGGTCAAGGAGCACCCTGAATTGCAGATAGCATGTTTTGAGTTGGGGAAACTTAGGTTCAAAGTCAAAGACTTTAACGAGGCTAGGAAGCTGTTTACTGATCTCATTGCTACTAATAATCAGAATCCGGAATATTTCTACTACTTGGGCGAATCTTTTCGGGAACTGGAGCAGCCAGCAAGTAGTTTGGTAGCTTTTAAGAACGCCGTTAGAATAGATAGTACGCACCTAAGAAGTCTTTTTCAATTGGGGAAATATTTTACGATTAAGCAAGAACGTGACAATGCCTTGCGGTATGTTGATGCCGGATTGCGATTTTATGAAAACGACGTTTCCCTAATAAACTTAAAGGCGCTGATTTATTTTAACGATGGGCAATATGAAAAATCCATTCCTTGGTTTGAGCGGGTGCTGGAACTAGGGGAGCGCAAAGCATACGTATATGAAAAATTAGGTTATAGCTATTATAAGAATTGGGATTTTGACAAGGCCAAGAAAATGTACCAAACTTTAATCGGAAAGAACGAGACCAATTCGGAAGCCTATTTTAGTTTGGCTGAGGTATACCGAAAGAATAAACAGTTAGATAGTGCAGCGATTTTTATTAAAACCGCTATGGACGTCAAAAGACCCATTTTTGGACAGGGCTACAGTGCTCTAGCAGGTTTGGCACGAGAAAGAAAAGATTTAAAAAAGGCCTTGGCATACTATACCCTTGCTCACAAGGAAATGCCAACTGAACCGCGCCATTATTTTCAAATATGTACCGTATACGATCGGTTATCGGAAAATGCGGATAAGAAATTAGAGCACTATGAAAATTTCATCCGGTTATACGGTAAAGCACAACCCTATTTATCAGAAATAGTAGTAAAACGGGTTTCGGAATTAAAGGAACAAATACATTTTGAAGCGGATTAAACTAGGTAAAAATTCGTAATTTCCACCATACTTTTGGTGGCATGAAACGGTTTTTTATAGTTCTGATTTGTTGCAACTTGGCTTCTTGTAGTTTCTTTGAATCCAAAGAAAAAAGAACCCAAGAGCTTATCAACGCCGAACTACGCGAAATTGACTGGAATTCCATTGATTCTTATCCGCTTTTTCTATCCTGTGACGAGACCGCTTCAAAGGAAAATCAGCGTTTGTGTTTCGAAAATAAACTAATCACGCATTTTGAAGCAACTTTGAACGAGTTTGAATTTACCGTAGATTCAGCCAAAAACCCCGTTGTAGCAGTTATCTTTGTTATTGACACCGAGGGTAGGATTACCATTGTTGACATTGAGAAGGATGCGGACATTGTAAAACAAATGCCAGAATTTGATGGTATTATTAGCCAGAGCTTAAAGAACGTTCCGGCAATTGCCCCGGCATTAAAAAGAGGAATACCGGTGAGCACCAAGTTTAGGATTCCTATTCAATTAAATACCAAGTAAGAATTTGGCGAACGAAAAGATAATTTTAGGAATAGACCCCGGAACAACGATAATGGGCTTTGGTCTCATAAGGGTAGTCGGAAAAAAAATGGAGTTCATCCAAATGAACGAACTCTTACTTCAAAAATATAGCGATCCCTATACTAAATTGAAGCTCATTTTTGAACGGACCATAGAGCTGATAGACACCTATCACCCTGATGAAATAGCGATAGAGGCGCCCTTTTTCGGAAAGAACGTACAGTCCATGCTTAAACTGGGTAGAGCGCAAGGCGTGGCCATGGCAGCGGGACTCTCCAGACAGATTCCTATCACGGAATATTTGCCTAAAAAAATCAAAATGGCTATTACAGGTAATGGTAATGCTAGTAAGGAACAGGTGGCCAGAATGTTGCAAAGCGTTTTGGGCCTTAAGACCTTACCAAAAAATTTGGACAGTACCGATGGTCTTGCGGCAGCAGTTTGTCATTTTTATAATGAAGGTAGGGTAGAGGTCGGTAAATCGTATACGGGTTGGAGTGCCTTTGTGAAGCAGAATAGTCAACGGGTTAAAAAGTAAACAGTGTTCAGTTGGCAGTATTGAGTTGGCATAAAAAATAACTTATAAAAATACGAGTATTTATGAAGTTTCAAGATTTATTGGCATATCGAAAATCATTTGATCTTGCCATGCGAATTTTCGAATTGACTAAATCTTTTCCAAAAGAAGAAAGGTATTCTTTAACAGACCAGGTAAGAAGATCATCCAGGAGTGTTTCTATTAATATTTCGGAAGCTTATAGAAAAAGGAGCTATCCTAAGCATTTTGTAAGTAAGCTTACGGATAGTGATTCTGAAAATTCTGAAACACAAGGTTGGCTAGAATTTTCTCTTGCATGTAATTATATCGACCAACCTACTTTTGAAGAGCTCATAAAAGTGAGTGACGAGGTTGGAAGGTTAATTTATTATATGATAAATAACCCTGGCAAATTTGGAGCAAAATGAACCATAAAAAAACTGCCAACTGCCAACAGCTAACTGTTTACTAAATGTCGGGAATCTACATCCACATCCCTTTTTGCAAACAAGCTTGTCATTACTGCGATTTTCATTTTTCTACGCGTATGATGAAGAAAGAAATTATGGTACATGCTTTGTGCAAAGAGTTGGAGCTTAGGAAGAAAGAATTTGAAGATGAGCTTGTAGCAACGATTTATTTCGGAGGTGGAACACCGTCCGTTCTGGAAACAGAAGAAATAGATCGTATTATAAAAGCGGTTTATGATAATTATTCGGTTGCGGCATCTCCAGAGATTACCTTGGAAGCGAATCCTGATGATTTGTCGGAAGAGAAATTAGTAGCACTTTCAAGAAGTCCTATTAATCGATTAAGTATTGGGATTCAATCTTTTTTTGAGGAAGATTTAAAGTTGATGAACCGGGCACATAATGCCAAAGAAGCTGAAGACTGCATTGCCCGAGCGAGCCGTTATTTCGATAATATTTCTATTGACCTCATTTACGGAATGCCCAACATGACCAATGAACGGTGGAAAGAGAACATCGCAAAGGCCCTAACGTTCAAAATTCCGCATATATCTAGCTATGCCCTGACCGTTGAGCCTAATACCGCCTTGGCCAGCTTTGTTAAAAAAGGCTTGGTAAAGCCTGTGGAGGATGAGATTGCACAGGAACATTTCAATATATTAAACGAAACTTTGAGTAATGCGGGGTATTCCTGTTATGAGATTTCCAATTTTGGTAAACCTGAATATTTTTCTAAGAACAATTCGGCCTACTGGCAGCAGAAAAAATATCTAGGAATAGGGCCCTCCGCGCATTCTTTTAATGGAACTAGCCGCGGATGGAATATCAACAATAACCCAAAATACCTAAAGGCCATTGAACAAGGAGAACTCCCTATGGAGGTTGAGGTGCTTTCTACTACCGATAAGTACAACGAGTATGTAATGACCGGTTTACGCACCATTTGGGGTGTTTCACTGTCTAGAATAGCTGCTGAGTTTGGTACTAAATATAAAGAGTATGTAATGTTACAAGCAGAAAAATACATAGAAGAGCATCTGTTATACCTAGACGGAGATGTGCTTTTAGCAACTAAAAAAGGTAAATTCTTGGCCGATGGGATTGCGGCGGACCTCTTTATGATTAACTTGTAGGCACTAAAATTTTGCGGTTAAAGGGAAATAGAGAGCCTTAAAAACCTAACTTAAAAGACACGTCTCCGCTACAATCGCTGAGACCTACTATATTGAAAACTACAATAACATATAAAAAGAAGGACTATAAAATAAATTTGTCCAAGCCATTGGATATTTCAATGCCCTTAAAAGGGGACCAGACCAATGTAAATGCATGGTACGTAAATCATCCTAAAATGGAACCACACAAAGCGGGCGATTTTATAGGAAGTGTTGCCGCGGGAGCTTCGACAAATTTTAATGATATTAGTTTCAATCCCCATGCACATGGAACGCATACCGAATGTGTGGGACACATTACCAAGGATTTTAAATCTGTAAACAAGGTGCTAAACAGTTATTTTTTCTTAGCGGAATTAATAACTCTTGCCCCGGGAAAATTAGGGGACGACTTCGTGATTTCTAAAAAACAGTTGCAAAATGCTATCGCTAACGCAGATGCAGCGGCTTTAGTCATTAGAACTTTACCCAATACGGCAACTAAAATTACACGACAATATTCAAATACCAATCCGCCTTATCTGTTGGAAGAAGCTGCTATGTATTTAAGGGAAAAAGGAATCACTCATCTATTGATCGATTTGCCTTCGGTGGATAAAGAAAAGGACAACGGTGCGCTTTTAGCTCATAAGGCCTTTTGGGATTTTAATGGTGTAATTAGGAATGAAGCTACTATTACAGAATTCATCTATGTACCTAACACAATTGCCGATGGAGATTATTTTCTAAACCTACAGGTTGCTCCTTTTGAAAATGATGCTAGTTCAAGTAGACCGGTGCTTTATAAAATAGAATAGCGATGAGAACCCTGCTAAAATTAGAAGAATTGGCTCTGTTTCTTTTAGGGATATTCATGTTCGGTTTGTTGGGATATCAATGGTGGTTGTTTCCGGTATTATTGTTATTGCCAGATGTGGGAATGTTAGGGTATTTGGTCAATAATAAGATGGGGGTTAGGCTTTACAATCTCTTTCATCACCGTGGAATTGCTATTGTCCTATACTTTTCCGGCATGTATTTTTCTTTTCCAATCGTTCAATTAATAGGCGTTATTGTATTTTCGCATGCCGCCATGGATAGAATCTTTGGGTACGGACTTAAATATGATCGCGGGTTCAAGTTTACACACTTAGGTGAAATAGGGAATAAAAATGGATAATGTGTTAGAAGTTTTTCTGGGATTAATATTAGGAGCCATTAGCATGTACTGGCTATTTTCTTTCTTTAGAAAAAAACAAAGCAAGGAGATTACATCGCATCAGTCTACCGTATTGTTAGAAAAAATAAGAAGTGTATGTAAGTTAATATCCGTGGAGGGCGATTTCGCCGAGATTTATAAGTATGAGAATACCAAAGAGCGCTTTCTAAGTTTGGTGAGCAGTAAGAAAAAGGCGCTCATAGTTATTAAAGCAAAAGCGCAAATAGGGTATGATCTGAAGAAAATTTTTATGCATGCCGATGACGGAAAGAAGAAAATCATCCTAACCAATTTTCCTGAGCCAGAGGTACTTTCCATATCCCCAGAAATGGAATTTTACGATGTAAAAAACGGACTCTTCAACACATTTACCCCTGATGATCTGACTACGCTGAACCAAGAGGCAAAAAATCATATTCTAGAGAAAATACCGGAAAGTGGTTTGATGGATACGGCTAGAAAGGAAGCTTTGCAGACCGTGCTTCTTATTGAAAAAATTGTAGAAACCATTGGTTGGAAGCTAGATTATACCGCTCTGGAGATTACCGAAAAACAAAAGGAGTTGTTGGACAAATAACGCTCATATAAGAACTTTATTTAAATTAGGACTAGACTTATTTATTATGAAAACAATTACGACTTTATTATTTTTAACCGTATCACTAACGGCCCTTGCCCAAAACAAAGAAACTATGAACGAGTTTGATTCCAATTTTGCCCATACGGTATATTTTTGGCTCGAAAATCCTGATAGTAAGGAGGATTGTAAAGCTTTTGAAACGTCACTTCAGAAATTCTTGGATAACTCCGCCTATGCTAAAACAAAATTCATCGGTAAACCGCCAAGAGCCAGTAGAGATGTAGTTGATGGTTCTTTTACTTATTCCTTGATTGTTTCTTTTGAGTCGGCCGAGGCACAGCAGAACTACCAAGATGAAGCACCGCACAAACTTTTTATAGAGGAGTCCAGTAAATTATGGACTAAAGTAATCGTTTATGATTCTCAAGGTATTTAGTCCCTCATGAATATCGAAGAATTCAGGGAGTACTGCATCGCAAAGAAAGGTGTGACCGAAGGTTTTCCTTTTGATGAGCAAACCCTTGTTTTTAAAGTCATGGGAAAAATGTTCGCACTTTGCGGTCTGGAAAGAGTTCCTGCACAGGTAAACCTCAAATGCGACCCCGAAAGGGCCATTGAACTAAGGGAGACCTATGATGGCGTCATTGCAGGCTGGCATATGAGTAAAAAGCACTGGAATACTGTTTTTCTGGATAATATAGACCCTCAATTAACCAGGGAACTTATAGATCATTCGTATGAGCTAGTAGTGGCGAAATTTACAAAGAAATTAAGGACTGCTTTGGAGGCATTGTAATACCAGGCTTATCCATATCTTTATGCGTCAATCAACGCTGGGTTTCTCTTCGCAATAAAAATGTTCAATAGAAGAATGCAAGATTTATTTGCCTTTTACCAAAATCAGACGCAAAAATACACTGCAGAACTTTCCCAAAAGCAAAAGCAGCTATGGGCGTCCAGCATGTTGCGTTTAGGGGGCTTTGTTCTTGCCGTTATTGCGATATACGTTCTAAGGGATACTATCAAATTTGTTGTTGCCGTACTTTTAGCGACAGTTATTTTATTCCTGTATCTCGTGTCAAGACATACAAATCTGCAGCAGAAGCGAGATAAGTTAAAGGCATTGATAGCCATCAATGAAACGGAAATTCAGGTACTGAAAAGAGATTTTCATCATCTGCCCAGCGGTGATGAATTTAAGGATAGTACCCACTATTACAGTCAAGATATCGACCTTTTTGGGAAGGGTTCGTTTTATCAATATAGCAATAGAACTGCACTAAAGGAAGGTGCAGACATGCTTGCGCACATTTTAAAAGAAAACAGCATCGATGCCATTAAGCAAAAGCAAGAAGGTATTGCAGAATTGGCTAAAAATCCACAATGGCGACAAGAATTTTCTGCAACTGCTAGTATGGTTAAAACAGATACGCCTACACCAACTATTATAAACTGGCTTAACAACTATAAGCCCTTTGTGCCAAGGTTCATGAAGGTTTTACCTTGGATATTTTCTGGAATTTCAGTTTTCCTGTTTATACTTTATTTCATGGATTTCCTTGCGGAGTCCACCTTAATCTATTGGGTGGTTTTCGGATTGTTACTTACGGGGATTTATACCAGGCAAATAGCTAGACTGGGCGCAAATTCTGGTAAATTGTTAGCTACGTTTCATCAGTATTCAAAACTATTACGGCTCATAGAGGAGCAAGAGTTCACATCGGATTTTTTGATGGATAAAAAGAGTCAAATCTTAAGCGATGGTCGTAAAACTTCAGAAACCTTAAAAGAATTTTCAAACCTATTGAACAGTTTGGATAGGAACAATAATATCATTTACCTCATTTTTGGAAATGGGCTGTTTCTTATGGGCTTAGCAACCTGTTTTAAGATGGAGAAGTGGATTAGCACCTACGGAAGTGATGTTGAGAATTGGTTCAATACCATCGCCTTTTATGATACCTACTGTACGCTAGGTAATTTTGTATTTAACCATCCAGATTATACGTTTCCAAAAATCGTCAAGGAAGGAAGTACCATAAAGTCGGTACAGGCGGGTCATCCACTTTTAGCACCTGAAAAAAGTATTCTTAACGATTTTGAAGTCAAAGAAGAAGAATTTTTCATTATTACAGGAGCAAATATGGCCGGCAAGAGTACTTTTCTACGTACGGTTTCCTTACAGTTGCTTATGGCCAACATCGGACTTCCGGTCTGTGCCAAGTCTGTTACCTATAAGCCTATAAAATTGATTACCAGTATGCGTACCACCGATTCTCTAACGGATGATGAGTCGTACTTCTTTTCAGAATTAAAGCGATTAAAATTTATTGTGGACGAAATTCAGAAAGACCACTACTTTATTGTTCTGGATGAAATCTTAAAAGGAACGAACAGCACGGACAAGGCCAAGGGGTCTAGAAAATTTTTGGAACGTTTAGTTGTTTCAAATTCCACAGGTATTATAGCTACGCACGATTTAAGTCTTTGTGATGTTGCCGAGGAACTACCACAGGTAAAAAATTATTATTTTGATGCTGAAATCATAGCGAACGAACTGCATTTTGATTATAAGTTCAAAGGGGGTATTTGTCAGAATATGAACGCTTCGTTCTTGTTAAAGAAAATGGAGATTGTAGATTAAAACAGGAGCTAGCAGTGTTCAGTATTTAGCAAACAGTATTGAATAAGTAGAAAAAAGTAATTTAACGAATATTTCTTAACCTATGGATTCACTCACACAAATAGTATTAGGAGCAGCTGTAGGGGAGGCAGTACTTGGGAAAAAAGTGGGGAATAAGGCGATGGTTTATGGTGCAATTGCAGGCACAATACCAGACTTGGACGTACTGGCACGTTATTTTACGGATACGGTTACCGCTACCGAATGGCATAGAGGCTTTAGCCATTCCTTGCTATTTGCGGTTTTATTTGCACCCATTTTTGGTTGGCTGGTATGGCGCTTAAATAGAAATGGTAATGCAACATGGAAGAATTGGTCATGGTTAATGTTTTGGGGTCTCTTCACCCACCCCATACTAGACGCTTTTACCACTTGGGGTACACAACTTTTTTGGCCATTTGAAACAAGACTAGCCTTTCAGAGCATATTTGTAATAGATCCCTTGTATACCCTTCCTTTTTTGGTATGCTTAATCTTGGCAGCGCGTCAAAGAAGAACGGCGCCCCGACGAAAAAAGTACAACGTGGCCGGACTTATACTAAGTTCAACATATTTACTACTTACTTTAGTTTTAAAAGGTATTGCATTCACAAAATTTGAGGATAGTCTTAAAAATCAGAATATAGTGTATACCCAGATGGATATAAGGCCCACTCCTTTCAATACCGTTCTTTGGACCGCTAATGTAGACACCAAAGACGCTTATTTAATTGGGAATTATTCGTTTTTTGATTCAGATACGGTTCAGTTTAAGGCTTATCCCAAAAATAGAAACCTGTTGAAAACCTTAAAGTCCCATGAAAAAATCAAGAGACTGATTGCGATAACCGAGGGCTGGTATACGCTTTCGGAAAAAGATGGACAACTTGTCTTCAACGACCTTAGGTTTGGTTTGGTAAGTCTCTCTGAAAACGAAGAAAAATTCGCTTTCTCTTATGAATTAATTAAAAAGGAGGACGATATCATAGTGAAGGAAACTCCAAAATTTCAACGGGATGCAAAAAGACTGTTGAAGGAGCTTTGGAAAAGAATGTGGGGAAATTAAACGAACTATAAGTTGAGTTGACTTATTGGATAGGGTAGTATTTGTTTATGTAGTTCAGGAAAAAAGTTCAGAAATATTTCTGTAAAAAAGAAAGCTTAAAAAATAATTTATGAAGAAATACATGCTATTTTTTGTCATTCTACTTCATCTAGGATGTGTAACTGAAGATAAAGATAAGGTGTTGACTAAATACCAAAAGTGGCATACCATAACCTTATCCTTTGATGGAGAGGAAACTTCCGAGACGGATGAAATCAATCCTTTTCTAAATTATAAATTAGTGGTCAATTTTACGCATAAGGAGTCTCAATATGCAATTAGGGGGTTTTATGCGACTGATGGAAACGCGGCTGAGACTAGTGCCAATTCCGGTTCCGTTTGGCAAGTCCGTTTTACGCCGGACAAAATAGGGGAATGGAGTTTTGAGGCTACACTATACAAAGGAGAAGAGATAGCGTTACAGCAAATAACGGCCAACACTGAAAAATTACCCGTTGCAGATGCAAGTGGCAAATTCATGGTCGTTCCATCTAATAAAAAAGCCCCGGATTTTAGGGCTCAAGGGAGATTGGTGAATGCTAACGGCTACTTCAAATTTCAGGATTCTGATACCTATTGGATAAAGGGCGGTGCCGATAGTCCAGAAAATTTACTGGCGTATGAAGATTTTGACGGTACGTATAGGATGCAGGCCGCTGAAAGGGATGGCGAATCCAAGACCAGCCAACTTTTACATCAATACGAACCACATTTAGAAGATTGGAATAGTGGCGACCCCACTTGGCAAAATGGCAAAGGTAAAGGTCTTGTGGGGGCTATGAATTATCTGGCCTCTAAAGGAATGAACGTCGCCTACTTTTTAACGATGAACATTAAGGGCGATGGTAAGGATGTTTGGCCCTATGCGGAACCGGACGATTTCACCCGCTTTGATGTTAGTAAACTTGAGCAATGGGAAATTGTTTTTCAACACATGCAGTCCAAGGGTATTTTTTTGCATGCGGTTTTACAGGAAACAGAAAATGAAACGATGTTGGATAATGGAGATACTGGTTCCTTAAGGCAATTATACTTTCAGGAAATGGTAGCTCGGTTTGGACACCATTTGGGTCTCCAATGGAATTTGGGCGAAGAGAATGGTTTTGCAGAATTCACGCCTATCGCGCAAAATGATGGTCAGCGTAAAGCGATGACCGATTACCTTACTCAGATAGACCCATACGATCACCCTATACTATTGCATACACATTCTCACGAACCTGCAAGAGGTAATGTATTGGATTCCATAGTCGGTTATAAGAACTTAGACGGACTCTCCCTGCAGGTCGATAAAAGGGAAAACGCTGCTAAAGTAGTAACGGAATGGAAGAAAAAATCTAAAGCTGCCGGGCATCCTTGGCTCATTGCAATGGATGAAATAGGGATGTGGCATACCGGGGTTGTCCCGGATTCCGTCGATTATAACCACGATTCCATTAGGCGCTATGTCCTATGGGGTACCTTACTTTCCGGTGCGGCAGGTGTTGAGTGGTATTATGGTGCAAATAATAGGTATAATGATTTAAATACAGAGGACTGGAGAACAACGGATAGGCTTTGGGAATTAACGGATCATGCGCTTCAATTTTTTCAAAATCATTTGCCTTATTGGGAAATGGAAGCGAACCCAGAGCGCATTAGTGCAGTACAAGGCTATTGTTTAGAAAAACCTGGAGAGATCTATGCCATTTACTTGCCAGACGCCAAGAACTACACCATTGATTTAAGTGCTATTGAAGGTGTTTTTACCATTCAATGGTTTGACCCTTTGGTAGGGGGCGAACTTCAAAATGGAAGTGTATTATCTGTAAAAGGCGGTGGTACAACCGAAATGGGCGCGCCACCATTAAAACAAGAGCAAATTAAAAATCAAGACTGGGTAATCTTGATTAAAAAATCACAGTGACAGTTAAAGATTTTTAACCTGTACCTCATGGAATGTATCGGCTTGTAAACGAAGTAATTCTTCGGCTTTTTTCTTCTTGTACCCATAAAGTTCTTCTTCACCTTTAAGGTCTTCATAGATTTTTTGGTTGATATCACTATCCGTAGATACAATTAGTTTACGTTGGGCCACTTTTTGGGCCACCCATGAAGCTAGGATACTTTCTTCTTCTTCCAGCTTTATATCATACTCACCTTTTGGCGCTAAAAGTTTTGCGATAATGGGAGAGGTTTCGATGGCTAGGAACAATAGAAAAATAAAGAAGGATGGAAACCATGGTAATTCTCCCAAAGCGGTGATGCGTGCCATTAAACCATCAAAACCATCAATGATGGGCTGGGAATTTTTCACCACATCGGCATATTCCTTATTTAAGGCTGTAATGTCCG